>CALESG010000164.1 GCA_937907215.1 uncultured Ruminococcus sp. | reverse complement strand
GGTCCTGGGTTCGAGTCCCCGATGGTGCACCAACTTGGCCCGTTGGTCAAGCGGTTAAGACTCCGCCCTCTCACGGCGGCATCACCAGTTCGAGTCTGGTACGGGTCACCAAGTCAGCACTTAATCTAATTGAGATTGAGTGCTTTTTTGTTGTATTTAAACGTTAGGAATGGTTATAAAGTGAATGCAGACAATGAATTACTAAAAAATCTGGATAGATTGCACACAACTGAATTAGGTGTAGTACGTATAAAAAGAAATCTGTCCTTAGATATAGGTACAGATGATGTGGTTGATTGGTGTAAAACTAAAATCAATTCTGCCAATACCATTATGATGAGAAATGGTAAAAATTGGTATGTAAATGTAGATAATTGTATTATAACAGTAAATGCGTATAGTTATACGATTATCACGGCACATAAGGAAAAGAAATGAAATACAAAATTTGTGAACTTGAATAAATTCTATTTTTTATAAATGAAAAACAGAAATGGAAAACTATTTTATTTTTGTTATATTCTAAAGTTGTATTTAAACATTAAGGAGATAGAACATGGAAATTGCATTATTAATATTATGTATTGTTATTATTATTTTGCTTGTTATTCTTTTAATTAAGTCTAACTATAAAGGTGATAATTATGATAAAAATGAGATAAAAGAAATAGAAAGACAATTGGAGTTTTTAAATCAAAATAATTTAAATCAAAACAAATACTTAATGGATCAGTTCGTAAGACAAAATGATAGTATTATAAAACAAATTTCTATTTTAGGTGACAGTCTTAGAAATTCTCAAGATAAACAGCAGTCACATTTAAGGGAAATACTTATAAGAATAGAAGATGAGATGAACGCTTTTAAAAAGGATAATCAAACAAGCCTTGATAAGGTCAATGATACGGTAAATGAAAAGCTTCAGAAAACACTTGATAATAAGTTAAATAATGCTTTTGAAACCATTGTAAAGAATATGTCTGAATTAGGAAAAAGTCTTAATAATGGGCAGGACAAACAGCAGAAGGCTATTACCGAAAGACTTATAAAACTTGAAAGTGATTTTGACAAGATAAGGATTGAGATTCTTAATACCCTTGATAATATTAGAAATTCCAATAACGAAAATATAGATAAGCTGAGAAAAGATAATCAGGCTAGCCTTGAAAAAATAAATGATACAGTAAATGAAAAACTTCAGAAAACACTTGACGATAAAATTTCTAAATCTTTTGAAGCTGTAAACAAACGTCTTGCAGAAGTTTATGAAGGACTGGGAGAAATGAAAAATGTGGCTGCCGGTGTTTCTGATTTAAAAAATGTACTGTCAAATGTTAAAACAAGAGGTATAATGGGTGAAATTCAGCTTGGTTCTATACTTAGTGAAATACTGGCACCTGAACAATATAGTGAACAAGTTGCTGTTAAGCCTAATGGTACAGAAAAGGTAGATTTTGCTGTAAGACTTCCAGGTTCTGATAATGGAGAGTATATTTATTTGCCTATTGACTCCAAATTTCCGGGAGATACATATTCCAATCTTCTTACAGCTTATGAAAGTGGAAATCCAAGTGAACTTAAACTTAAAAGAAATTTACTTGAAGCGGAAATTAAAAGATGTGCTAAAAGCATACATGATAAATATATTGTTCCTCCATATACCACAGATTTTGCCATTATGTTTTTGCCTTTCGAGGGATTGTATGCAGAAGTTATAAATATAGGTTTAGTGGAAACTTTGCAAAGAGATTATAAGATAAATATTGCAGGTCCTTCAACTATGGCTGCAATGCTTAATAGTTTGCAAATTGGATTTAGAACACTCGCAATTCAAAAGAAAAGCGGTGAGGTATGGAAGGTATTAGAAGCTGCTAAAAAAGAATTCAGCAATTTTGAATCTGTTCTTATAAAAACAAGAGATCGTCTTAGACAAGCAGATGAAGAACTTGACAAACTTGTTGGAACTCGTACAAGAGCAATAAATCGCAAACTTAAAAATGTTTCAAGTTTGGGATCTGACGAAGAATCTGCTGAATTATTGGAGCTGGAATAAGTCGAATTTTATTTATAAGTAAGATAATTGATATATATATCATGAATTATAGTATATGCGATTTGAATATAAAACTATTTCAATAAATTACTTAATTAAATAAAACAATGTAAAAACTGCTTGCAATTTAGGCGATAAAATTGTATAATATGAGTATACTATTATTATTTGTATTATATAATGTATAAGTGTAATAGATATAACTCTTGACAGATTGGAGAAATAATTATATGGAGATGAATGAATACACACCTGATCTTTATACATTAGAAGATGAAGAGGGAAATGAGCAGGAATTTGAGTTGCTTGATGTTATGGAATATGAAGGAGAACGTTACTATGCACTGACTCCTTACTATGGCGATGACCATGATGCACTTCTGGAAGATGATGGTGAAGTTGTAATTCTCAAGGAAGAAATGGTTGACAATGAACCTATGCTCGTATCAATTGAAGAAGATGATGAGTATGAGAAAATTGGTGGATTGTTCCTTGAAAGACTTAATGAGATTTATGATGAAGAAGATGAATCAGAGGAAGATTAAAGCAAAATTTGCATTAAGTTAACAAAAAAAGCAGTTATTTGAGAAAAAAAGTATTGATTTTTTTGTTCTAATGTGATATACTATAAACATAAAAATTACTGCCTTGTAGCGAAAGCTTTTACGTGTCCTACGGTTTTTATAATCCAACACTTATTTAAAGGGAATTTTGCTCCGTATATGGATTGCAGACCTCCTGCTTAGCAGACGAAGGGAGCGTGAAATATTCGGGCGGATGTACCCACCATGCTTTTTAGCTTGGTTTTATGCTCCGTATGACGGCAAGGCGGTTATTTTTTATATAAGTATTTTATGCGAAAGTATTTTTTGTCCGGTTTTGCCGGACTTTTTTATTTAGTAATTTTAGTGATTTAGGAGAAAGGCATATAGTTAATATGATAGATTCTCTCAGAAAAAATTGTGGTTTGACGGATGAAGACTTAATAAATATTTTGGAGTCTGATTTGTATGATAATGACTTGATTTCAAAGGCAGATATTGTACGCAGAAGTGTTTATGGAACAGGTATTTATATAAGAGGTCTTATTGAATTTACGAATTATTGTAAAAATAATTGTTATTATTGCGGAATTAGAAGAGATAATAAAAATGCAGAACGCTATCGTTTGGATTCTGATGATATTTTTAAATGTTGCAGTGAAGGCTATTCCCTTGGATATAGAACATTTGTGCTTCAAGGCGGAGAGGATATGTATTATAATGATAAAAAAATATGTTCTATTGTTTATAGAATAAAATCTGCATATCCTGATTGTGCAGTTACACTTTCTATAGGAGAACGTTCCAAGGAAAGCTATAAAGCTTTTTTTAATGCTGGAGCAAGCAGATATCTTTTGCGTCATGAAACAGCAGATGAAAAACATTATGTACAACTTCACCCGAATGAAATGTCATTAAAGAATCGTAAGCGGTGTTTGTGGGATCTTAAGGAAATAGGTTATCAGGTAGGCAGTGGATTTATGGTCGGCTCACCATATCAAACAGTTCATAATATTATAAGTGATATTCATTTTTTAAAGGAACTCGATCCTGATATGATTGGAATAGGTACTTATATTACTCATAAAGATACACCATTTGCAAATAAAAATAATGGCAGCCTTTCGCTTACTATAAGGCTTGTTGCGGTGCTTAGATTGATGTTTCCTCATGCACTGATACCTGCAACCACTGCCCTTGGAACAATTCATCCACTGGGAAGAGAGATGGCTCTAAAGGCTGGTGCAAATGTAATTATGCTAAATCTTTCACCTTTTGATATAAGAAGAAAGTATTCTTTATATGATAATAAGAAATTTACCGGTACAGAATCGGCACAATCTAAAGAAAGCCTTGAAAAAATGGCTGAATCTTTGGGATACCGTATTGTTGTAGATACAGGTGATGTGAAAAGATTGTAAAGATTATAAAAAATAAAATAAATTGGCTGTTTTCATCTTATTGACATTATTTTGTAAATATGTTATACTATGGTAGAAAAAGTATAGGAGTTAAGTTCATGAATAATGATAGCTATAATTGGCTTTTGAAAATAGTAGATGAAAATATGCAGCAATCAGGAAAAACGTTTGAAAACCAAAAAGCTGCATTTTTTTATTATTTAAACAATAATCCCTATAAAGTAGACGTTATGAAGCTGCTTGAAATGGATGTTTCGGATGAAGAGTTTTTTAATATTGCACATATTGCGTTTTTTGATCGGCTTGCTGATGAAGATACATTGCTTAAATATAAAAGTTCTTTTCCATGTCAGTCGGAAGAATTTAGACGTAAAGTAATTTGCGATTTTAGAAATTCGGAAGAAATGAAAATAAGTTCTAAGAAAATAATAAATTATACAGATCCAAAAAGAGATGTCGATAGTGATATTATAAATGTAAGCATGAAACAGAGTGCTATGATACGCATACTTCCGCTGTATAAAAAACTTCCAAATGGTATGAAAAAATGTGTTAGAAAAATATTTGGAGTAGGTGAGTAATGAAACATATTTATGCAGATATATCATCATTGACAGAGAATATTCCCAAAAAAGATATTGCAGACTTGCAAAGAATGATAGCGTCTGCTTTGAATTTGGAAAATTATAAATGTGCTGAAGAATGCTCACTTGTTTATATTTGTAAAGATTTGCAAAGAGAAGAGTTCTATATTTTTGATGGGAATATTAGTTCAGAAAAATTGCCGTCTTTTATGCATGAAAAGCTGTCGTTTGATTCGTTTGCTATAGGCTCTGTTTATTTTGACATTATTACATTGCAGGAATTATTTCCACATAGAAATTATTTATATAGAAAATTAAAGAAATCTGGTGTGCAAATTGTTTCGTTTTTGTATGGTGACATTTTAGATGTAATATTAAATCCTATGAATTATAGTACAGATGAAATTTTGTTGGCATTAGATTTATTAAGTGCTGTTTTGGAATACAGTTCATATATTATTTTTGAAAATAAAGAGAATGCGGAAAAACTTGATTTGATTTGCAAAGATATAAAAACAAAAACTTGGGAACGCAGTATATTTGATAAAAATACGCTTTTAGACATTCTTTTTAAAGCTTCAAAGGAACAAGGCAGTGCTTGGGATATTAACGTCACTCAGATGGTCGTACTAACCGCAAGAAACGATGATATAATGAAATCACTTCCGTATATAGAGTCGTTCATGCCTTTTATAAAAAAGCTGGTAGTTTGTTGTCCACCTAAAAATGTTATACCTTTTAAAGAAAAATATAAGGGCCGACTTAAGTTGTCGTTTATAACAGATGATGAACTTTTGCAGGGCAGTTCACTTCCAAGTGACCATCAGGCGAGAAATTTTTTTCTGCGATGTAGGCTTATGGCTCAGGATTCATTGGATGATGTATTCATAATGACAGATGATGACTATCGCCCTATGAAACATATAGCAGAGGATGTGTTTATCAGCAACGGACGTTATAAAGGGTATTACTTTTATGATATTATAAATTGGCAGGGAACATATAACGACTATACAAGCTTTGATATAGGTGCATTTAAAACAAGGGATTTTTTAATTGAAAATAATTATCCTACCCTTCAATATTCATCTCATCAGCCACAGATTATTGATAAGAGGATTTTTAAGGAAATGTTGATGACTCATAAGGGAATCGAAAATAATCCTTATGATGAATGGAGTACCTATTTCAATTATGGATTTTTTCATTATCCTGATAAATTTATGCCTTGTAAAAGTGTTTCTATGTGTTGGCCGGCTGACCTTGCCAGCTGGGATATTTATCATGTACCGGATGAATATTTGTTTGAAAATTATTATGAGGATCTTTATGCAAGCGGGCAAATATTTGACGGCTTTTCTGATATATATAATGATAATACAGAGAGTGAGAATATACGTAAATCAAAGATTTATAGAAAAAATGCCCTTAGGCAGTTAAAACAGCGTGAATTGTTTTGTGAATATCAAAATGAATATTCAGAAAAAACCGGAGAATATCCTGTTTTTGTTATATACTGTGATAATAGTAAAATAAAGCTATCTGCACCGGAGTATATAAAAATGGCGACTGATTCGTGGACACGCATTCCAATTTCTATTGAAAAGGCTGTTTATAATATTTTAGGAAATAATGCAAGACTTTTAATATCATATCATTTTGTAAATAATTTAGGAGTTCCGGTGCTTAATTCTCCGGAGATACCCATAAGTACAGGTGATAGAAAAATTATGCTTCCCGTAAGGTGTCCTAAGTCGGAATTAAAAAATGCTTTTTTTACTGTAAGAATAAATTTTGCGGAAAATGAAAATTCCAGCGAACATATATTTGAAAAAAGTATAAAGCTTATGCTGAATAAAATGGATGAGGTGGATTATGTTTAAAGAAGCAATATGCAAAGTAAAGAAACATCAATTTCTGTTTGAAGAGCTTGTAAAGCGTGATTTTAAAAAGAAGTACAAGCGTACTGTTTTGGGTATGTTTTGGAGTGTGCTGTCACCGCTTTTTCAATTGCTTGTAATGAGTATAGTGTTTACTAAGCTTTTTGGAAGAAACATGGAGCATTATACGATTTACCTGTTTTCCGGAAATCTTCTTTTTGCATTTTTTAAAGAATCTACAACAAGCGGAATGCATTCTTTGATGTCAAATGCAAATATAATAAAGAAAATAAATCTTCCGAAATATATTTTCCTGCTTTCAAAAGAAGTGTCTTCCTGCATAAATTTTGGACTTACATTGATAATATACTTCTTATTTGTATTGATCGATGGCGTACCTATAACATGGCGGTTTATTATGCTGATATACCCGATCGTATTTATGCTTATTTTTAATATAGGTATTGGATTTATTCTTTCTGCATTATTCGTACTTTTTAAAGATATACAATATCTTTATGATGTATTTACGCTTATGCTTATGTATTTGTCTGCAATATTTTATACAACAGATGTTTTTTCTCCAATGATGCAAAAGATTTTCTATTGCAATCCTATCTATTGTTATATCACATATTTCAGACAAATAGTCCTTGACCAAACAGTTCCGTCTGGAATGCTTCATCTGCTCTGTGCAGTGTATGCTGTTATTGTGCTTGGAATAGGTTGTCTGGTTTATAAAAAGCTGAATTATAAATTTGTGTACTTTATGTAAGGAGAATGGAATATGGAAAAATCAGAAAACAAAATAATTGTGGATAATATTTCTGTAAGATATATTCTTGGAGATTTTAAAGAAACTGGACTGAAAGATTTTGTAATTCAGAAGATCAAAGGAAATTATAAGAAAAATGAATTTTGGGCAGTAAAAGATGTTTCATTTAATGTTGGAAAGGGCGAGCTTATAGGAATAGTGGGTACAAACGGAGCTGGAAAATCTACTTTACTCAAGGTTATTTCAGGTATAATGATTCCAACGGAAGGAAATCTATCTATACGTGGAAATATAGCATCGCTTTTGGAGCTTGGAAGCGGATTTGACGGTGAGCTTACTGTAAAGGAAAATGCTTTCCTGCGTGGTGCAATGCTTGGATATACCAGAGAATTTATGAATGAAACATACGGAAAAATATTGGAATTTGCAGAGCTTGAGGAATTTGAAAATCATCTGTTTAAGAATCTTTCTTCCGGTATGAAATCAAGACTTGCATTTTCTATAGCTTGTCTTGTAAGCCCTGAAATACTTATTCTTGATGAAGTTTTATCTGTAGGTGATGGAGCATTTAGACAAAAGAGCGAAGACAAAATGATGGAAATCATAAAGGGTGGAGCTACAACCCTTCTTGTTTCACATTCTCTTGCACAGATACGCAGACTTGCTACAAAGGTTCTTTGGCTTGACCATGGCAAGCAGATAGCATTTGGCGACACGGCATCTATATGTGATGATTATGATCAATTCTTAAAAGAGAAAAAGGCAAAGTCTAAGAAAAAATAATAAGCAGTAAAATTATTAGCAAAGCAGATTAGTTTAGTTGGTTTGGAAGGATAAAAGATGGCAAAGGTAATATTGATATGCGGTAAAGTAGCGAGCGGAAAATCGTTTTATGCAAAACAATTAAAAGATAAAGAGAAAGCAGTTATTTTAAATATAGATGAATTAACATACGATTTATTTGATAATGAACAAGGTGATAAATATGAAGAAAGGACAGACAGGGCAAAAAAATATTTAATGAAAAAGGCTGTAGAATTAGCAACGTCTGAATGCAGTGTTATTTTAGATTGGGGATTTTGGGACGCAAAAACCAGAAGTGACATAACAAAGTATTTTGAATATAATAATATAAATGTAGAATGGCATTATATAGATATTAAAGACACTGTATGGAACAAAAATATTGAAAAAAGAAATAAAAAAGTAAAAGAGGGCAATGGCAGCTCTGATTTTTACGTTACAGAAGAATTAAAAAGCAAAGTATTATCTATGTTTGAAGTGCCTTCTAAAGAAGAAATCGACATTTGGTATAAACTTTAGAGATAAATTAAAATGGAAACCAGATGCGTTCATATTTATTTTACATTTACAAGCGTATAAATCGGCTCAAAACAGTTGACAAATGCTTTTAAGTATGATATAATATAAAACGTTGCAGGATGAAAATAGTTTAAAAGATAGGGGTATAGCTCAGCTGGTAGAGCAGCGGTCTCCAAAACCGCGTGTCCCGAGTTCGATTCTTGGTGCCCCTGCCATTATAGTCATGCAAGATATATGACATACAAAAAGTCACGGAAATTCCGTGACTTTTTTGTTTTAAAATATAATGTTTATTTTATGAATACAGATTCTTATTATCAACAATAGAACTCCATAGGATAAATCAAAGGTGAAATTTCGTCTAATTCATCAATAGTAATTAAACCTGATGGAGCATTTAATACATTTGGTATACGATTTACAATGGTTGCACAAGTATGCTCAACAGTCGCTGGTTTAACTACATGAAATTCAACTTCTGGTTCACCTTCAATTTTCCAATCACACATATCACCATCATCAGGACCGTATACTTTGCCTATACATTGCGTTTCGATAATTGGACCTTGAAATGTTTCTGTTCGCACAACAGCTGCCATTCCTATACATTCTCCTTTAGCAATTATTCGCTGCATTGTAGAGGAGTATACATCTTCATCTTTAAAATAAGGAATACACTTTTGTGTTTGACTTTTTATTGTAAGTCCAAGTTTTGCAGCAAGACTTTCATTTGAATTCCATACATAACAAGGCTCCAATGTTTCAGGATGTGCAATCTGATTTTCAAATTCATCAGCACTTAATCCTACTCCATGTGCTTTTGCCAAAGCTAATCCGTAATCTTCAACATTATAGCTGACTGCACCTTCTATTTTTTCAATACTGTTACAGCTTCCGGCTACCATTCCAACCATGTTGATCCAAAAAGTATCTTCCATTCCGCTTCCAACAAAAGTACAGCCGTTTTCTTTTGCTATAACATCCAGTTTATTAGCACGTACAGGGTCAGTTGTCCAACAATAAGTTGCCTCTTCACACGTTGATATAACATTAATTCCACGGCTCAAGCATTTGACATAATGTTCATAGCAATCACTTACAAGACTAAAAAGTGTAACAACCGCAATATCTGCATCAGTATTATCTAAGACTTCATCAGCATTATTGTTAATAAGAATTCCTGTTTTAACTCCAAGCCCTGCAAAATCACCAATATCCATTCCCACTATATCTGGATTTATATCAATCGCACCAACTATTTGTGCTCCATGTTCATACATATATCGCAGCGTATATTTGCTCATTTTTCCACAACCGTATTGAATAACTTTTATTTTTCTCATAATTTAAATTCCGCCTTTTTTAATAATATTATTTCAATAAATATTTAGAGCTTGTGTTCATAGGTGAAGTATGAGGATTTTCGAGCATAATTTTGGTGAATATAAGGCGAAAATATGCAGGCGGGCTGTCGCCCGGCAAAGATTTTCAACGTAATAGTCATCAAAATTTGCCTAAAAGACGTGTGCTGAACCTATGAACACAAGCTCTTATATATCTAAATCTATATAAAACTTTCGCAATGTTTCACACGAATTCTTAAATTGACTCATTTCATCATTACTTAAATTTAATTCCAGAATCCCTTTAATTCCATTTCTGTTTACAATGGCAGGTACACCGAGCGTTACATCATGTTCTCCAAATTCCCCATTAAGCATTGATGAAACTGTAAGAACACTGTTTTCATTTTGAAAAATTGCATTTGTAATTCTGGTGAGTGCCATTCCAATTCCATAATAAGTTGCTTGTTTAGCTTTAATTATAACTTGGGCAGATGTGCGAACTTCTTCCTGTATATTTAAAAGCTCATTCATTGAAAACCTATCATTTTGATTGACAATATCAATAACAGGTTTTGTTGAAATTAGTGCCTGAGACCATGGAACAAATTCACTGTCACCATGCTCGCCAATTACATATGCGTGGATATTGCGTGGGTTTACGTCAAAATATTCTCCTATAAGAAAACGAAGACGTGCAGTATCAAGTGTTGTACCGCTTCCTATGACTTGTTTTGCTGGAAATCCTGAAATTTTTCTTGTTATATATGTCATAATATCTACTGGATTTGTTGCTACAAGAAAAATCCCATTGAATCCCGATTTCACGATCGGGTCAATAATAGTTTTAAAAACTGCTACGTTTCTATTAAGCAGATTCAGCCTTGATTCACCTGGCTTCTGAGCAACACCTGCACAAATAACTACAATATCAGCGTCACTGCAATCACTGTAATCACCTGCATAAATCTTCATAGCAGATGGTGCAAACGGCAAGCCGTGATTCAAGTCCATAGACTCTCCAATAACTCTTTCCTTGTTTATATCAATTAAAACCATTTCATCACAGCCGTTTTGATTTAACATTGCATATGCATAAGTCATACCAACCATTCCGGTGCCTACAAGGGCAACCTTCTTAGCATCTTTTTCCATGAAAATATCTCCTTGTTCTAATAAAAATAAATTTGATATGCTATAATTATCTACATCATTTCTTGTAATATTCGCAGGTTATTGATTATATAACACAATAATTTATTTTCAGGCAAAATTATATGCATTTAAAAAGAGTGAGTTCGGCATAATACCAAACTCACTCTTGCTTTTTATAAACTTAATGATTTATCCGAATTTTATAAATAATATTATCTATTAGAAGTAAAGTGTAACAGATTCAAGTTCTACACTACCCCAATAACGGAACAATGTAAATTTATCCTGAGGATTGTCAATAACAAATTCTATTGTACCATCTTTTTTCATATCATTATGACCATAAGAATTCTGTACAGTCCATGAGCCAAGTACTAATGAACCGCCAAATCCATAACCAACATCACCGTTCCATTTTATAACTATCTTAGAAATTGATTTGTAATCATAATCCTTAAGTGAATATGCTTCGCCTAAAACAACATCCTTTAAAACTACAGTGTTTTCATCATCTTTATCAGTAGTGCTTGTAGTAATTGTTGTTGTTGATGGCCTTGTAGTAGTAGGCTTTGCTGTAGTAGTGGTACTTGTAGTGGTTGTAGTAGTAGGCTTTGCTGTAGTAGTGGTACTTGTAGTGGTTGTAGTAGTAGGCTTTGCTGTAGTAGTGGTACTTGTAGT
>CALESG010000163.1 GCA_937907215.1 uncultured Ruminococcus sp. | reverse complement strand
GCAACTGCTTTTGATGTTTGCTTTGAGTTCTTAGCCATTGCCAATCACCTCTTTCATTTTATCTTGTAATAATTATATAATATTTAAGCTTTTAATTCATGGTGCTGAAATACCACAGAATACCATGAAATTCTCATATAAAAATGAGTATAAAAAAAGAGTCATCCATAACAGATGACTCTTTTTAACGATATATATTTTTTATTCTCTGTACTCGCTTACCAATCCATATATACCATTGCCCTCAATTTTGGTAAAATGAATCAGATTTACCCCTGGGTATTCTATATCAGGTATTTCATTCTCAAGAATAATTGTCTGTCGATTATTCTGGTGTTTCACCATATATTCGAACAATCCACTTCTCATTCCATTAGTTGTAACCTCTGTACCTATATTTTCTTCTCTTTCTTTCAGAGATAAAATAGGCGAATCCATTACAAGCAAATGTGGCTGATACAATTTATAATCATCTAACCATTCCTGAACTGCAATTGCCATTACTGCATTAAGAAATGCTCTAAATCCTTTACCTTGAGACATTTTCTCAGAACCGTTAACAACTACATCACACAAGGACTCCTCAAATCTGGCTCCGACAAAATTGTAATAATTACATTCTTTCAATATCTTTTCTAAATGCTTAGACAGTGGTGTTGTCATATATTCTGACATTTGAGCAACTATATTAAACTTCGGATTTTCCACGGTAGTCTCATCATCATTCGTAGTAATAGCTTCAAACTGTTCCCGTAATATCCTTGCAAACGCCTCCACCATTTCATTCGCTTTCGCCTTTTCAAGGGCAGCAGTATATGAAACCATTTTATCACGAAGCTCATCAACTTGCGGCTGCAGCTCTCCTCTGATTAGTGCTTGGATTTTTTTCCTTTCGGTTACCAGTTTGTTCCGTTTATTATTGAGTTCCTGCGTTTCTCTATCTATATCACTATCAGCAGCTCTTAGATCATTTATTTTCAACTCAATTTTTTCTACTTCACAAATTGCAGACTCAACACAAGATTCTGATTGTTCCTTTTTTAGAATTCCATTACAAAACGGACAATATTCTATTTTAGGAACCTTTACACTGCACACATCGCCTTCTGCAATGAAAGTCAATCTTCTGATATCAGACTCATATTGTGTGCGTAAAGATGTGTATCTGTCCTTAAGCATTCCACATTCAGCTAATTGATCATCTACATCGGAAATAGAAACTGCAAGTTTACGACTTTCCTCTACTGACTGCTCAAGTACATCCTCGGCAGCACTAATCTGTGTTAATAACTTATTGATATCCTCATTGATATCTGCAACACTTCGATTATCGTTAACTTCTATGATGTCTACAAAATTTTCTTCTGCCAATGCCCCCAGGACACAGTCATACATTAGCTTTGCTGTTGATTTTTTTGTTGTCACAACAGCATCTGATAGCTCATCATTATTTTTTATAATTGCAAAAGATTTCTCTGTGGCAAGATAAATTAGTGAAGATATTGTAGGAATTGGAATATTTTTTAGGTATCCCTGCCCATTCTTTAAAATACTATTTTCCCCAACAATACGAGTCTCATTAATCATAAATGTATGGAGAAATGTTCTAAATGTCAACCCTTGTGGACTGCCATTTGATTTCTGAGCAATCTTAATATCGTCATTCTGAATTCCTAATAATCGTAGCCACACTTTGTTAATAGGTGGTTTTTTCTGACTACCTTTTCCAATAGAATATGTACCAGATTTAATATATGAAACTCCGCTCGAAACATTAATATCATTTAAATCAATGTTTCGTGAAATTAGTATTTCACCACCATCAGCTTCTATACACAATGATATTGTCTTAATCTTTAGTTCTGTCTTAGATAGCCTTTTATACGAAATGCTCTCATCACTCTTATTATTTTCGTTCTTTCCCTTGCTACCCATAACAAAATCAATACAATCCAGAATTAAACTTTTACCGGTATTTGATGGACCATATATGATATTCAGACCTTTACTTAAGGGAAGATTCGATGTGACGCCATTTTCTGTATGTATTTTTATGGACTTAATATAATACATCGCTATTTCCTTCCTAACTCTCTGATAGCATTTTCTCTAATTGATACATCCAACTCCTCGTCAGATAATTTGTTAAAAGCTTTAATAACATCCATAGCAATTTTTTGATATTCTACAGCGTATGTACTCTCCAGTGCTTTTGCATATTTTTTTCCTGCATCAGACACACTAAACTGATACCCTTTAAAAACTGTAACCTCTGCTAATCCTTTGGTCACCAATTTTTTTACAGCTTCAGTTACTAAAAATCTTCGATTTGACATTTCCCCATACATATAGTTGTTGTCTCCATGCAAATTCTCATAAGGAAACTGAAAGCACTCTGCATAGCATATTATAAAATCAAGAGCTACGATTCTTTCTATTGTATAATTTTTCTTGCGGCCTGTACTGAGCAACAAGAGTACTCGTAATTCCATCTCAAATACAGAATTAAATAATCTGTTTTGCATCTTTATCTACCCACTCAAGCCTTTCTTCATTCACAAGCATATGGCACACGCCCTGCTTCTCGCCAGGTCCAATCCAATTAAATAGTGCATCCTGTGTATTATATGAAATTGGCAGTCCACCAGCTTTGTCTAATACGGCATTTGCTTTTTTTAATCCATCGGAATAACTCGTGTCATGACTAACCAAGTATACACCAGATTCCACCTCATCTTTCAATATCTCGAAGTTATCAGATTCACCTTGTCTAAGAGAATCTCGTGTCTTTTCATAGATGGTTTCTGCCAAATAATAATTTTTACGTTGCCTTTCAAAATGATTTCTACAGTTTATTATATCCAAATCATCTGTTTTAGAAACCGACACTTTATAGGCATCTGAATACGCTGCATACAATTCACTCACATATCCCAGTTCATCAGGCTGGATTGTAGCCGGAACCATAGTTTGCGGTTTCACGAGTTTACCTCTTATGATTCCATTGAATTCATCTAATGACTCACTTTGCTTATCAGCGGCAGACTTCTTTTTCTTTGATGGTGCAACCTTATTATCCCCCAAAAGAGCTCTTTGAAAAACACGTGCCAAGAATTCTCCGATTGCTCCTTCTTCGTAGTATTTCTTTAGCCTCTTTTTTGCAACAGGCCTTAAATCACAATTATCTACAAGTTCCACCATTGCATCGAGCATCTCATCTTTCAGTGCGTCACTAATTTCATATGGAACTACCTTGTTATTGAAATAATCGATCATTTTGTCTAGCATCTCGTTTTCCCCAACAGCCAACTGTATTTCTGCTTGGATTGGGATATATCCGTTGCCCCACTTGCTTGCATTCTGATTATTTACCTCATATGGAACATTATTTTCATCGCATATAGTATTATCACTGAAAATTGGAAAGAACAGTATAGTAGCCACAGGAGTAAAACCACTATTAATAACACCGACTTTAAATACCTCATAATATGATTTATAATTCAGTATAATTTGCAACCAAAACACCATCTTTCCTGATTTTTCAGAGTTTATTACTATCTGTTTCAACACCAAGATACAATTAGTAGTACATTATATACACTTAAAGGTAAGTATGGTTTCTTTGTAAAATTCATATGTAACTGGTATAGAATTAAAAAACGAACCAAAACATCATCGCTTTATTGCAATGTTACATTATATAATCTTTCTATACTACATCGTAATGGTAATTAATTGAATGTAACACATCGTTGTAATCATTTTCTTCAATTTCAAGAACATCTGCATCATCCCAGCCTACGGATAGAACAGTAAGCAAATTCGCAAATTCATAAATAGTTTCTTCCTCGTTAGTTAAATTTTCCTTGATACTATATGTTTTTGCGATTAATAAAACCTTTTGTGCTGCCAAATCAATAATTTGAGTATTGTTGTTTGGATGAGCATAGCCATAATGCTGATTTGGTGTTAATGCAATAAGATTTTCGATGTAGTGCATAATTTCCGGAAATTCATTTTTAGGGAAAATATGATGCATCTGTGTAGCACTTGCTTCATCAGTATGATCTTCGATAAACTGTGTTAGTTCTGAAAGTCCATTTCTTGCTCCGGCAATAAAATCACGCAATGTTTTCTTGGAACGATTCATCATTTGTTCGAAATATCCATCACGGCGATCAATATCTGGATGCTGTGCAAGCCATTCTTGTCGGGAAACACCTTTTGGCTTATCTCTATAAACATCTCTAAAATTATCCCTATTATACATCATATCAGATTTGTTTATCACATCCATAGACATATGTCCACCCTCCGTACCTTTCTTACCATATTTGAAAGCTAAAGGATTTAATACTTTCGTAAATATTCTTTTCGGCTCATATTCCTTTTTAATGGGCGTATAATCGTGATAAAAATCAATAAATGCCTGCTTCATTACTGTAAAGTGAGCCTTATCTTGATTGTCAAAGAAAGACTGAAAAACGGGATACAAACCACTATCAGACAACACTTTTTCTATGTAACAATGCAAAAATCGTAATGCATATACATCGTTGCGTGCAATATATTCTAAAACGTCACGGTTCTCAATGGTATATAAATGTCTAGTGGTCGGAGAAATATCCTTGATAATGCCAGCATAACAAAACATACAAAGAGGTTGAGAGAACACCTTGTCATATTCATTTTCAGCACTCTTCTCATCTGTTCCAGGTTTTGAATAGGTTTCAGCAATTGTCTGTTTGGCATACTCGCTCTGCCAAATATCCTTAACTGTAAATTCGCTTTTAACATTATCTACATAATCTAACACAAAATCAGCAATTGACCAAATAACGTCTGGAGTACATTTCTGGTCAATCCATCTTCCGTTGCCGCTGATTCTTAAATCATAATTATGTTGATTGCAAAATTCTAATATATCATTTTGAGTTAACATAGTTTTCCTCCTATCACTTGTTTGTTTCCTTTAGTAATCCATAAAAATAAACAGAACAAGCATCTACATTCAATGAACGAGTCTGGTAATTTCTTGCTATTTTATAGAATTCCCTGTATTCCTCAGAAGAAAAGTATTTCATTTGTTTTTCTGAAACCGTTATACCTTCTTTAGGAATCAAAATAGCAACCGAGCCATTAACCAATACATTTTTTGGTTTTTTCATAACTCTTGGCTTATATGTCATATTGGGAGTTATGTACACATTATCGGCATTTAAATATGAATAAACAGAAAACTTTCGTGCATTATCCAAAGACATATAGGCATCATATCCAGCAAGATTGAGTATCTCACTACCATCATCAGAGATATTACGAGACTTTATCACTCTTATTTCTCCAAAATCTCGTAAATCTTTATTGGTAATTTGTCTATCTCGGAAAACGGTAAAAACATTAAAATCTAGCTTTTTTAAAATTTTATCAAAGAACTCATTTCGATAAATCACCCAATATGGTAGTCTACTATCAAATATGTGTTTTTGTAGTACCTCTGACTTATTCGTCAACGAAATGATGTGGGTACGATTAGGTTTATTTTCGTTATTCACAAAAATAGCGATTGTTTCGACCAACACACCTGGAAATCCTTTTTCACCAAAATCAATAATGCACTCAACAGCTTTCTCAGCCAAGTAATTTCTTGTTTGACTAAACTCAGGAGTATTTAACAAAAATTTTGGAAATACCAATGCTACATACTTTCCGATTTCCATGGCCTTATCCAGAAAGAAAGAGCAGATATTTGTAGTTTCCTTGTTCTTGGCTTTCTTTCTGTAAATCGTCAATTTTCTATCTGCTGCTTTCATTTTATAAAAAGGTGGATTCCCAATCACATAATCATATTCACTTTCAAAATCATGAAGAAGAAAGTCATCAATTATATAATTTATTTTGAAATTTTTGGGAATGTTGTACTTGCTTATAAGAGCTTTTAATACTTCAAGACTATCTGGGTCAATATCAACCAAATCCAATATCACTTCTTTATCCTTGAATTTTTGAATGATAAGTGGAACAAAGTTTCCGACTCCAGCCGAAAGTTCCAGTATTCTTATTATCTTTTTCTCAACCATAGGAAGCTTTTTCATAATTTCAGTAATTAATGGTTTGCTAGTGAAATATGCAGCGTTATCCGTTCTTTTGGTATTTGATAATTCTGCAATTCTACTTAATGCAGAGAGAGAAAGTCCCATTGGACTATTATTAATGAATTCAATTAGTTCCTGTGTATCAGCAAATTTTCTTTCAGAAACAATTTTATTAATTGTAGCTGAATTCATCGGCGGAATTTCTATAACTTTTTTAATGTTATGAGCTATCTGCTGAAAAATTATTGTTGGTACCGCTTCGCCAAGAGACTGTCTAATCTTAATTTCCTCTTTCTTCAGAAACTTTTTTTTATTTTCTATAGGCAATGCATTCAGCTCATCAAAAGGTGTTGAAACCCATCTAAAATCATGTGGTACTGTCATCATAAGCATAAGTTCTCTAATGCTAAATACACGGTCATCGGCTGGATGAATAGTATTCTGGCTTGCTAATTGGTCATTACGTGTATGTATGCACGGACCTACCTTATCCCAAAATTGTCGTTTATATTTGTCTCCATTTTTTTGCTGATTGATTACGATTTCTCCGTTGATAACTTGATGTGGTTTTTTATTATCATCAATATTATCAAATGCAGACTCGCCTTCTTTTAAATCAGAAATCCAGGAACGCATATGTTCTGGATATACTCTAAAGGCATGATATATGTCATCTTCACTTATTTCTCCAAATTCACTTAACGCAGGCAGATGACCGATAACTTCTCGTAGTGTTCTTTCTGGAACCATCATAGGATATAGTTCTAACGGTGAGACTTCATTTGCATAATCATTAGAAACACCAATAACTACCGTTCTTTGTCTACTTGAGCAAGCTCCGTAATTTTTAAAGTTTATAATTTGCGATGTATATGAATAATCATCGCCTAAATTAAAACTTATAGCTTCAGCTATAGTTTTATTTTTTCCATCTATATCTGTGCAAATCGTTTTCATAAATGCAGGAACATTCTCAAAAACAAAGAAGCGAGGATGAACTTCCTTAATAATTTTTATAGATTCAACAACCAGTGAATTTCTAACAATTTCTGTTTTGCTTTTTTTATGATTAGCAACAGACATACCTTGACATGGTGGAGTAGCCACAATTACATCAACGCGCTTTAAGTTCTCTTTTTTTTCCCATAAATCAATTTGATCGAATAACAGATTTTTTGTTTCGTCCTGAGTAATATCTCCACATAAATATCCGCTGTCATATTTACACTTATGATTATACTTTTGCACTTCAAGTCTACGTGCAATAAGTTCGTTTGTTGCAATGCACTCAAAGCCTTCCAATTTAAAACCATAACAGCCGACCCCTGCACTACTAAACAAACTTATATATGTCATCATCTTATCGCCTCCTTTCATAATACCATTAATCAGCACTTTTTCCGCTTTTAATCCACTCATCAAGCTCGGAACGTTTAAATTTCCATTGTTTACCTACTTTATGAGCAGGAACTCCCGTGTCTTTTCTAATCCAATTTCGTATAGTATCTTTATTTACGCTCAAATAATCAGCGGCTTCTTCAAGATTAATCCATTTATCACTATTCTCAATATTCATATTAAATCTCCTCATATATTCTTCGGGTTATATTATACCATATCTTTTTGCTTTTTTCAAGACTTTAATATGAGTTAATATGATTTTATATGAATACTGCGAAAACATCATTAAAAATCCTAAATCCATATCATTTCAATCATGTCAACTTGACCATGCAATCTACTAACTGTAAATATGTTCAATTCTGTCATAAAACAAAAATCCGAGAGCCTGGATTTTCTCACCAACCTATCGGATAATTTTAATAATAGTCAATCATTTTTAGTGTCCGATTCTTCTATTTCCTTTAAAGAACGGCCATCTTTCGCTTTCCACGTTTTCGGTCCGCTTACACTATACCCAAGAATAAAATCCGCTGCAGCCGAAGAACTTGAAAAAAGAATATCTTCTGTTGTAACCAGATTTTGAACCTTTCCAGTGTCAAATAACTTTTGCCTTTGTTTTTGCATTCCTGTACTTAATGATTTAACAGATGCTTTCTCATTTACTGTTGCACCGGCAAAGACAACAAATCCCTCTGCTGTCACTCTGCCCTTTGCATAAACAGAGCCGGATGTTATAGACAACACTTCATCATCCACCAATGAATTTGGAAAATCCACCTGCACTAATGGTTCTAAGACCTTATATCCTAAAGCATTGATGAGGATTTTAACGTTGTCTACGAATTCTTCCATCACAGCAATCTGTGATTCTTTCATGACTGTATTTCTGTAGGTATTTTTCGTTAGTACAAGATATCTTTTACTATTTCTTGCAATTTCAACAAAACGGTTTTCAAGATATCTGATGAGAGCCTTGTTTAGATCTCTTCCGATAAAAATAACAGCTGTGTTCCAATAGTACTTTTCTTTCTCAGATTGATAATCACGCAAGTGCTGTAATAGTCTTTCTTTTACATTTTCAGCCTCGCCAATATAAACAGAGTCAGAATTATCATCTTCCTTGCAAAATAAAAAGTAAACTCCAGCTTGAGTAATGTCACTTCGATTACATGATGCAACCTCAATACGAGGTATCTTGATTGCCTTACCATTCCAATTTGACAATTCAGCTGTTACTAAACTGTCTGCCGTCCCATTTACAAGAAAAAGTTCTATAGTTTTTCCATAAGCCATATTATTCACTCACCATTTCAATATTTCCAACCATCAAAAATACAATAATCTTATCTCCACAACCTACCCGCTTTCATCCTGTCAACTCAACCCTCAGATACACAAGCCGTGGATATGTTCGGTTTTCGGCTGTTCTACGGGATTTTTGAATTTCGGATTTTTTCCTTGAAAACTCGCCAATCCCTTTATTTCAAGCCTTTTTCACACCTTACTTATCTACCCTTGACATCAAAACCACGCACTCAACGTGTCCAGTTCCGCCAAACAAATCTACTGGTTGGACTTTTTCGGTTATATAACCTTTTTTGCTAAGAATAAAGCAATCTCTTGCAGCTGTAGCTGGATTGCATGAAACCATTACTATACGATTTGGATTCATTTTGCATATTGCATCAATCGTCTGCTCATCGCAGCCTTTTCTCGGCGGATCTGCTATTATAACATCAGGCAGCATTTTTTCACCTGCAAGCTTGTTTGCTATTTCTCCTGCATCGCCGCATATAAATTCCGCATTTCCTATGCCGTTTATCTTTGCATTCTCTTTTGCATTCTCTACAGCCTCAGGGATCACTTCTACTCCAAGTACACTTCCTGCTTCATGTGCCATTGAAAGTCCTATAGTTCCTGCTCCGCAGTAAAGGTCTAAAACTCTCTCATTTCCTGTAAGTTCAGCAAACTCTTTTGCCACTTTATAAAGTTTTTCTGCCTGAGGTGTATTTACTTGATAAAATGAAAGCGGTGATATTAAAATTTCATTTCCACACATTATATCCATTATAGTATCGTTACCCCAGAGCATTACATTTTTTCTGCCAAGAATAACATTTGTTTGCTTTGAATTTATATTCATAACGATGCTCTTTACACCTGTCACTTGTTCTGTCAATTGTTTTACTAAACCTTTAAGCTCTCTGGAAATATCTTTCCTTACCACAAGGCATA
Organism: uncultured Ruminococcus sp.; assembly: GCA_937907215.1. Lineage (GTDB taxonomy): Bacteria > Bacillota > Clostridia > Oscillospirales > Ruminococcaceae > Ruminococcus_C. The sequence continues at coordinate 9,065 of CALESG010000163.1, read as the reverse complement.
CCATAATTTCACCGCTGTAATGACCTTTTCTAAGGTAAATATGGCGTAAGACACCTGTATTATTATCCTCTTTATATGGAGATATTTTCTTTTCCTTTGCGTATGAAATTATAATATCTACAATTTTACTAAATATATCAGGCTGTAAAATACAATTCTCAATAGGAACTACTCTATGACTTCTTTTAGCATAAAATCCACATATTATCTCTCCATTTTTATCAGCAGCAATGGGGTACTGTGCCTTATTTCTGTAACCCCAGCGGCTTTCACATCCTATTATAGGAAGAACTGAAGGAACCAGTTTACCTATTCTTTCAAATGCATCTTTTACTATTTTCTCTTTTATTTCAAGCTCTTTCTTATAATTTATATGGCGAAATATACATCCGCCGCACTGCTTATAATAAACACAATCTGGTTCTACACGGTCAACTGAAGGCTTTATAATTTCCTCGACAATGCCAAACGAATAATTTTTAAGAACTTTAACTATTTTTACTTTGATCTCATCGCCTACAGCAGTTCCAGGTACAAATACTGCCATTCCATCTATATGACACACACCTTGTCCTTCTGCTGTAAGGTCATCTACGATCGTCTGATAGATTTCATTTTTCTGCATTTGTACTCTCCTCTTCAAATATACGGTTATATATTTCAAATATCTGATTTTTCTTTTCCATCAATTGCTCAAACTGAGCAATGTATTCATATGGAAATTTATAATTACATATACGTGTAATCATTCCATTCGGTTCTACAAGCTTTGTTGACGCTGCACATCCTGCACCAAATATAGACTGGGTTTCATCCATAATGAGCATATTATAATATGATTCTTTTCCTGGTTTTGCATAGCCAACATTTTCCTGATTATCAAGTGTATTTTTTTGACGATACATATAATACGGTCTGTAGCCATTCTTAGGCAGCATACATATACTATCTCTAACCATCTCACGCACCGGATTTGCAAGCTGTGACTTGCCGTCTGAAAACATATTTGCAGCTCTTTTAAGCGTAAGAGTATGAACAGTTATGCTGTCAGGGTCAAGTGCTATTACCTGATCAAGTGTATTATGAAATCCTTCTGGAGTATCTCCAGGCAAACCAGCTATAAGATCCATATTGATATTATCAAAACCAATACGCCTTGCCATTTTATATGCTTCAACTATTTCCTTAGCTGTATGTCGTCTGCCAATATTACAAAGCACCTCATCACTCATAGTCTGCGGATTTATCGATATTCTATTAACTCCGTTTTCCTTCAATACCATAAGTTTCTCTTCAGTAATAGTATCCGGTCTGCCGGCTTCAACACAATATTCACGCAAGTGTGATAGATCAAAATTATTGTTTACCGTTTTAAGAATACTCTCAAGATGCTCTGCACTTACAGAAGTCGGCGTTCCTCCGCCAAAATAAACTGTATCTACAATAAGTCCAAGCTTGCGTACAATATCTCCCCATATTTCCAATTCACGACAAAGCAGCTTGATATATTCAGGCATAAGCTTTTTAGCCTGCTCCACTGAATGTGACACAAATGAACAATAGCTGCATCTTGACGGACAAAACGGGATAGAAACATAAAGTCCTATAGAATGTTTAGGAGTATCCATAAGAAGCGGCTGCTGAACTACAGCAGTATCATATACAAGACTCAGCTTATCATCACTTATCCAATATTCTTCTCTAAGGTTTTCAAATATATATTCACGGCTCATGCCCTTTTCAAGCATTGGCAGAACCTTTTTTACAGGACGTATTCCGGTTAAAATTCCCCAAGGCACATCTATACCCGTAATCTTATGAAGAATTTTAAACAAAAGCTTAGAGATTATAGTTTCACATGATTTTTTGTCTGCGTCAGGATACATTCTTTTTGATTTGTGAACAAGACGCAGCCGTTTCCCGTAAAGAGAAACGGCACAATAAAAATAAGTATGCTCTCTGCCTTGACGAATCTGAACTGCTGCATAGCGACTGCTGCTTAAAAGCAGAGTCAAATCATCATAGTAAAATTGAAAACGCACAACCGGCACAAACGCCTTTAAAATACATTCAGTTTCATATTTTAAGCCATGTCCTATAAGAAACACCGGAAATGGCTTTTCTTTTTTTATATTCTCGTTCATATAATTCCTCGCATAACAGGATTGTTTTTTCTTTCAAATTCAAGTGTAGTCGATCCATTGTGACCAGGAAATACTCGGTAGTCACCTTCAAGCTTTTTTAATCTCCTAAAAGAACTAAGCATTTGCTCATCACTTCCTCCGGGAAAATCCGTTCTTCCTCTTGACATATTAAACAATGTATCACCGGTCAACAAAACATCTTCGCTCATATAGCATACGCTGCCCGGAGTATGACCGGGCGTATGCAATACAGTAAATGATATATCCCCAGCATCTATAACATCGCCGTCTTTTACAGTTACATATTCAGTCACCGGCTTAAAATCAGCTGTAGGCTCTATCCAAAAAGCAAGATTACTTTGAGTATCTGAAAGCATAGGTACATCAAGTTCGTGAATATACACTTTTGCATTTGTACCTTTTTGAACGTCATAAACACCGCCTATATGATCATAATGTCCATGTGTCAAAAATATTTTAGTAAGATTAAGCTTATTATCATTTAAAAAGCGGAGCAGCTTCTCAGGTTCGCCTCCAATATCAACAGCGATCACATCACTGCCACCTATATATACAATATGACAGTTTGTTGCAATGCTTCCAAGCATAAAAGTTTTTACCGTTATCATAAATATCTCACTTTCTTGCACGTTCAACTGAAATAACACTTTTTATCTTCTTAAGTTTTTCCATAACATTCTTAAGCTGATCTGTTCCATCTACACGTACTGTAACTTCAATTATAGCATTGCCGTTTTTAAGAGTACGTGAATTTGAATTCATAATCATTACATGGTTTTCCATCAGTATTTTTGAAACGTCAAATACAAGTCCTACTCTGTCAACAGCAACAATTTCCAAACCTATATCAAGCTTTAATGGCTTTGCAGTATCCTTCCACTTAACAGCCATCCAGCGTTCCATTTCTTCAGGTATATTTCTCTTAACTGCCGAAGTGTAATTTATACAGCTCTTAGCATGAATAGAAATACCGTGTCCTCTTGTAATAAATCCTACAATATCATCTCCCGGCATTGGACTGCAACATTTAGCAAGTTTATATACAATATCATCTATCTTATCTATTTCTATACAACCATCACTATTTTTAGAAACCGGCTCAATAATAGGCATTTCTTCAGATTCTGATTCCAAGGATTTTCCATAATTCTTTTCATACTTATCCTTGAGTCGTGGCATTATCTTTGAAAGTGAAACACCGCCGTAACCAATTGATGCATAAAAATCTTCTAAGTTATCGCAGTTGTGACGTTTAAGGTCATCTGCAAGAAAATTTACAAGCTCATCAGGAGGAAGATTTATTCTAAAACGTTTGAACTCCTGTTCAAGACTCGACATTCCATGCTGAATATTTTCTTCACGCTTTTCCTTTTTAAACCATGAACGAATCTTAGCTTTGGCTTCGTTAGTCTGTACTATCTGCTGCCATGCTCTTGTCGGACCTTTGTTAGGATCTTTAGACGTAAGTATCTCGCAAATCTCACCTGTTTTAAGTCTGTAGTCAAGCGGAACCATCTTTCCATCAACTTTAGCTCCAACAGTTTTATGACCTATTTCCGTATGAATTCTATACGCAAAATCAAGAACAGTTGAATTCTGCGGAATAGTTATAGAATCACCTCTTGGAGTCATTACAACAATTTCTTCAGGTGCAATATCATTTTTTATGATATTTACAATTTCTTCAACATCATCAGATGTCTGCTGTGCTTCTATAATTTTTCTGACCCATGCAAGACGTTCTTCCATGCGATCACGTTTTTGTATGCCTTCTTTATATTTCCAATGTGCTGCAATACCATATTCAGCAGAAATATGCATATCCCACGTTCTAATCTGTATCTCAAACGGAATTTCCTCAGCAGAAGTAACTGTTGTGTGAAGTGACTGATACATATTTGCCTTAGGACTTGCAATATAATCCTTAAATCTATTTGGTATAGGACAAAAGAACGAATGAACAATTCCCAAAACAAGGTAACATTCAGCTTCTGTATTTACAATAACACGAATAGCGTATTTATCAAATATCTCATCGATATTTTTATGATTCATATATATCTTCTTGTATATGCCGTATATACTCTTTACTCGTCCCGATATTGCAGGCTCTTTTTCAAAATGTTCCTCTGACAAACGCTTGCTTAGCCTGTCAATTATCGACTTTATAAACACCTCACGTTTTTCTTTTTTAAGCAGCATAACGTGTTCAATTTCTGAATATGCAAACGGGTCGAGATATTTAAATGACAAATCTTCAAGCTCTTCATGAATTGTACGTATTCCCAGTCGGTGGGCAATAGGTGCATAGATATTCATAGTTTCAAGTGCAATTCTACGCTGTTTATACGGAGGAAGATATTTTAGTGTACGTGTATTGTGCAGTCTGTCGGCAAGCTTGATTATCATTACACGTATGTCATGTGACATTGCAAGAAGAACTTTCATAAAATTGCCTGCCTGCTGCTGCTCTTTGTCAAATACAGGAATACGGCTAAGTTTAGTAACGCCATCCACAAGCATTGCAACATCCTGTCCAAAGCGTGCACGAATATCATCAAGAGTATATTCAGTATCTTCAACAACATCATGCAGAAGTCCAACACATATAGTATCGGTATCCATTCCAAGATCAACCAGTATTTCCGCCACTGACAGTGGGTGAATAATATATGGCTCTCCGGACGAACGTTTTTGATCGCCATGAGCTTTTTCTGCAAACTCATAAGCAGAAAGTATCTTGCTAAGATTATATTTTCTATCCGTTTCAACGATCTTCTTTGTAAGCTCCTCAATGGTAATCATTTCTTTAGATTTTTCTTCACTCATGACTTAATTCTCCCCTTTTTTACGTATTTCACAAAGCAGCTTGGAATCATCTAAATTTACACTTGCCTTTACAGGCAATTTTTTAACAGTATTATTATATGCATCTATTTCTACAAGACCAAGTTCTCTAAAAACATCAAGTGATATTCGCAGCTTGCAGTAATTCATATCAAGCAGATGCATGCACATAAAAAGTAAATCTATATCCCCAAAATCATCAGTTATATTTTTATAAACAGCAACAAGCTCACTGCGTTTCGGAGCAATTGCTTTATAATATGCTTTTGAAAGCTCTTCGCCTCTTACAAATTTTTCATAGGCAGCTAAAGCAGCAAAATATTTTGACTGCTTAACGCCGCTTCTGCGGTAATCCTGTACAATAAGACTTATACTCTTTCTTCCGCAAAAAATATTTATGCTTGCACTGACAAGCAGATCACACATTTCTTCTACCTTTAAATGTACATTATCAGGCGATGTTCTAAAAAGCAATGCCTCTATAGCCATAGTTCCATAAATAAGCTTAAGCTTGGTATGAACTCCGCCGGACAAAGGCACAAGCTCTTTTAAAACAGCGTGACAAATTGCAAAAACCGGTGACGGATTACCTGCACCGACAGGTTCTAAAACTGAAAGTCCGCCTATATTTTCAATTGTCATATCCTGTGGAAGCATAAGTTTATCTGCACGTGCAGTTAATATCGGCATTTCCGGGAAATTATCTGATGCATATTTAGCTATTGCGCTTGTAAATTCCGGTATGCTTTCCTTTTCCAAAGAAAATCCACCAGCACCCGGGTGACCGCCATATTTTGTAAGATGTTCTTTGCAGGCATTCAAACAGTCAAATACAGAAAACGTTCCAAATGAACGTGCAGAACCTCTTGCACCGTTTTCTTCTATTGTTATCATAAACACCGGTTTACCAAAACGTTCCTGTAGTCTTGCGGCTGCAATTCCTATTACACCATGATGCCAATTATTTCCCGCAAAAACCAACACTCGTTCAGATAAAATATACGGCTGCTTTTCGACCTGACTTTGCACTTCAAGAAGAATCCTTTCCTCCTCTTCTTTTCTTGCACGGTTGCATATTTCCAATTTATCAGCAAGCTTATGTGCATCCTCTGGATTTTCTGAAAGTAAAAGACATACCGCTTGTGATGGAGAGCCAAAACGTCCGGCGGCATTTATTCTTGGTGCAAGAGAAAATGCAAGAGATGTAGATGTAAGCGGTTTTCCTAAAACGCCGCTTTTCTCCATAAGAGCCAGAAGTCCCGGACGCTCTGTATTAGCAAGATACATAAGACCTCTTTGAACAAGAAATCTATTTTCGCCGGAAAGCTCTACAACATCGGCTACTGTTGCAATAGCTGCTAATTCTGCAAAAGCTTCCATGGCTATAGTATAATCCCCATCATTAAGTGCAGCAACAAGCATAAGTGCAATGCCTGCACCGCAATACTTTTTATATGGTGATGGACAATCACTTCTATGCGGATCAACTACAGCTTCCGCTCGTGGAAGTTCTTCAAGAGTCTGATGGTGATCGGTTACAACAAGACGCATACCAAGTTCATATATAAGCTCTGACTCTTTAAGTGCAGTAATACCATTATCAACAGTTAAAATAAGACCTGTTCCTTCTTCACAAAGCTTTCGAATAGCAGATTCATTCATACCATATCCTTCATCACGTTCAGGTATATAATATGTAACATCAACACCAAGTTCTACTAAATAAGAATAAAGAATAACAGTTGCAATAACTCCGTCACAATCATAATCTCCATAAATGCATATTGGTATCCCTTCGTCAATAGCATTATTTATAGTATCAACAGCAGCCTGCATATCCTGCAATAAAAACGGATCGGACAAGCCGTCACAATTAAGAAGTCCGGCTGCTTCTTCCAATGAATTTATATTACGTGCTGAAAGCACTTCCGCACAAAGCATTGATATATTGCCGCTTTTGCTTAACGTTTCAGCTGCTTTTTTATTAGGTTCTGCAATTTGCCACTTCTTCATCATTTCGACCTCCCGAAAATCAATTTAATTTCACCTTAATTATTATAAATTATCATACTATTATATCAACTATTATACACGAATTTACAGGAAAATGCAATAGATATAGACTATTTCAGGAAAAATTTAAAAAAATGCCGCCACGAATTTTTTCGCAGCAGCATTTTTCCTACATATCTTATATATTATTACTTTTAATATATTTTTACTTGATAAGGCTCTTGCCAGTCATTTCTTCCGGCTGTGGCAGACCGAGGAGCTGAAGCATTGTAGGTGCAATATCAGCAAGTACGCCGCCTTCACGCAGCTCACAATCCTCACCTACTACGATAAATGGAACAGGATTTGTTGTGTGGGCTGTAAATGCAGCACCATCCGGTTCGTACATCTTATCAGCATTACCATGGTCAGCTGTTATAAGTGCAACGCCACCCTTTGCAAGTATAGCGTCAACCATTCTGCCAACGCAAGTATCAACAGCTTCAACAGCAGCCTTTGCAGCATCAAAAATACCAGTATGACCTACCATGTCACAGTTTGCATAGTTCAGAATAATAACATCATACTTATCGCTATCGATAGCCTCTATTACTGAATCAGTTACCTCATATGCACTCATTTCCGGCTTAAGATCGAAAGTAGGAACATCAGGACTCTTGATAAGAATTCTGTCCTCACCTTCAAATGTTGTTTCTTCACCGCCATTAAAGAAGAATGTTACATGAGCATACTTCTGTGTTTCTGCAATACGCAGCTGAGTTTTGCCGCTCTTGCTAAGGTACTCTCCCAAAGTCATCTTAAGTTCTTCAGGCGGATATGCAACTGATACATTAGGCATAGCAGCATCATACTGAGCCATGCATACAAAATGTACTGGGAAATAACCGTTTTTACGCTCAAATCCGCTGAACTCCGGGTCAACAAAGCTTCTTGTAATCTGTCTTGCACGGTCAGGACGGAAATTAAAGAATACCACACTGTCACCTTCAGAAATTGTACCGTTTACATCAATTACTGTAGGCAGCATAAATTCATCTGTCACACCGTTTGCATAAGAATCTTCAATTGCCTTTACAGGACAATTTCCGTTTACGCCTTCTCCATAAACCATTGCAGCATAAGCCTTTTCTACTCTATCCCAAGCATTATCTCTATCCATTGCATAGTAACGTCCGGATATAGTAGCGATTTTGCCCACGCCGATCTTTTCCATCTTATCGCAGGCTTCTCTCATAAATTCAGCAGCAGATGACGGCGGAACATCTCTTCCATCAAGGAATGCATGAACATAAACCTTTTCAATGCCGTTTTGCTTAGCCATTTCCAGAAGTCCGTACAAATGCTCCATATGGCTGTGTACGCCGCCCGGTGAAAGCAGACCCATAAGATGAAGTGCGCTGCCCTTTGCCTTGCAATTTTCCATTGCAGCAGTAAGTGCAGGGTTATTAAAGAATGTGCCGTCATTTATATCCTTTGTAATCTTTACCAGCATCTGATAAACGATTCTTCCGGCACCAATATTTGTATGACCTACCTCAGAATTACCCATCTGACCATCAGGCAGACCTACATCAAGTCCACTTGCACCAATAAGTGTATGTGGACCTTCAAGGTATTTGTCAAGATTAGGCTTCTTAGCAGCACGAATGGCATTGCCATAATCATCTGCATTATAACCAAAACCATCCATAATAATGAGTGCAACAGGCTTTTTACTCATATTTATCAATCCTTTCAGAAACGGGCGGTTTTTTCACCGCCCGCTGTTTTTATATACTTTATATAATATACTAAAAATAAAATATAGTTTTAATATAATATAATTTTACTTAGATGCTTCTGCAAGAAGAACGCCGAACTTTTCAGCAACCAGAGATGCACCGCCGATAAGACCGCCATCAATATTTTCCTTTGCAAGCAGCTCTGCACAGTTCTTTTCATTCATAGAACCACCGTACTGAATTGTCATGCCGTCAGCAACAGCCTGACCAAACATACCTGCAACAGTCTTACGGATAAATGCACAAACTTCTTCAGCCT
>CALESG010000162.1 GCA_937907215.1 uncultured Ruminococcus sp. | reverse complement strand
GACTGCTGACCGGCACCAATTCCGAAAGCCTGTCCGTCCTTTACATAGCATACTGAATTTGACTGAGTATATTTAAGTGTTATAAGAGAAATGATCAAATCACGCTTTTTATCATCAGGAATGTCTTTGTTGTCAGTAACAATGTTTGCAAGAAGGTCATTGTCGATCTTCAATTCGTTTCTGCCCTGTTCAAATGTTACACCGAACACCTGTTTACGCTCAATTTCAGCAGGAACATAATTTTCATCTATTTCAATAATATTATATGTTCCCTTACGCTTTGATTTCAAAATTTCCAATGCTTCAGGCTCATAACCAGGAGCTATGATACCATCAGAAACTTCACGCTGGATCATCTTTGCTGTAGGTACGTCACATACATCTGACAGAGCGATAAAGTCACCATAGGAAGACATTCTGTCTGCACCTCTTGCTCTTGCATATGCACACGCAAGTGGTGAAAGCTCGCCTAAATCATCAACAAAATAGATTTTTTTAAGTGTATCGGAAAGAGGTGCACCAACTGCTGCACCTGCCGGCGACACGTGCTTAAATGATGTAGCAGCACACATACCTGTAGCAGCTTTCAGCTCACGTACAAGCTGCCAACCATTAAATGCATCGAGCAAATTTATATAACCCGGCTTGCCATTCAGAACTGTGATCGGCAGTTCGGAGTTATCTGCCATATAAACTCTTGATGGTTTCTGATTTGGATTGCAGCCATATTTAAGCAGCATTTCATTTGCCATTTTAATATCCTCCCACTTAGCAATTCTTATTTATTATTCTTGTATCTGCCTTGCCTGTTTCAATATCGATAAAACGTACAAAGAGAGATACCTTATTGTCTTCATTAAGATTGTTCCAAAGCTTGGATGCGAAAGCATCAATATCGCCTGTAATTCTAATTTTTTCCGGTTCACCTTCAAAACTTGGCAGCGGATTTCCATCACCCTGATAAGTGTGAATAAAATGTCCGATTCCGTCAATTGGGCAGTCATATGAGAAAGTAAATCTATGACAAGCAGTCGGGTCGCCTTCTGCACTTTTGAGAATAGAAAGAGAATATGAGAAACCATCTTCCAACTCAATAATGCCTGAAATACGAGGTGTAAAATTAGGCTCATCAGGCTCAAACTTGCGAAGTCTGAGTGACTGTTCAAATGTTTTGCCAGCCTTCATCTGTTCATAAACTGTATCTGTCTGGTCACCATTTGTAACAATAGTTGTTTTTCCAAGCACTCTTACAGGTGCATAGATTATAAGACTTGGATCTACAAGTTTTGCAGGATCGAAAGCTTGTGTACGTATACCTTCTCCGTCTTCTACAAACACTCTGTTTCTGCTGTTTTCGCTTCTGCCCATAATAAAATAAGCAGATACTGCGTAACGTCCGCATTCAGATTTTCCCAGAATGATTCCTCTTCCTGGATAAGAATTGCTCTTAAGCTCATTGCTTATACATTTTATTTCCATGAGGTTTTCCTCCGTTATTCAAGAATATATGCTTTTTCGTTTTCTACTTTGATTTTATCGGCACAAAAAAGTTCTGTTACCTTTGGAAGAATTTTCCATTCAGCTTGTTCCATGATTCTTCTTTGAAGAGTTTCAGGTGTATCATCATCAAGAACAGCTACAGGCATCTGCATTATAATAGGTCCTCCATCAGCTATTTCATTTACAAAATGAACTGTGGCTCCGGATACTTTCACACCTCTTGCGAGTGCATATTCATGGACACGAAGTCCATAAAATCCTTCTCCGCAAAAAGCCGGAATAAGTGATGGATGAACATTTACAATTCGATTTTCATAAGCTTTTATAAGCTTTTCACCTAAAATAGTCATAAATCCGGCAAGTACTATAAGATCTGCTTTCTCTTCTTTAAGCACATCAAGAAGTGCATCAGTGTAGCTGTCAGCTGAAGAATAATCTTTTCTAGCCACTACACGTGATGGTATTCCTGCTGTCTTTGCACGCTCAATGGCATATGCACCATTTTTTGATGATATAACGCAGGTTATTTTACCGCTCTTTATTTCACCACGCTTTTCAGCATCAATAAGTGCCTGAAGATTTGTTCCTCCGCCGGATACAAGTACAACAACATTTTTCATTATATCTGCACCTGCTATTATTTAAGGATTACGCCTTCTGTGGAATCAACAAGCTCACCAAGGATATATGCCTCTTCACCAGATTCATTTAAAATTCTTACAGCCTTATCAGCCTCTTCCTGTGGTACACTTACTATCATTCCTACACCCATATTAAATGTATTGAACATATCATGCTCAGGAATTTGTCCTGTCTTTGCAATAAGGTCAAATATAGGCAGTACCTGTACATTTCGCTTCTCAATATAAGCTGCAAGATTCTTAGGAAGTGATCTTGGAATGTTTTCATAAAATCCGCCGCCTGTAATATGAGCTATAGATTTTACATTGACCTGCTTAAGAAGTGAGAGAATTGGTTTTACATAAATCTTTGTAGGTGTAAGCAGACAAGAACCAAGTGTTGTTCCAAGATCCGGTGAATGTCTTGCAAGGTTCTGTTCGTTAATTGTAAATACTTTACGAACCAGTGAGAAACCATTTGAATGTACACCGCTTGACTTCAATGCAATAAGAACATCGCCTGCTTTTTGAGTGTCAGGATTCAAAACCTTATTTTTATCCACAACACCAACTGCAAAACCTGCAACATCATATTCATCTACAGGGTAGAAA
>CALESG010000161.1 GCA_937907215.1 uncultured Ruminococcus sp. | reverse complement strand
TCAATACCAATAGTATCGTGCTTATCCATTAAAAATGCAATTTTAAGCTTTGTTCCTACACCGTCAGTACCTGAAACCAGTACCGGCTTTTCGATGTCTGTCAAATCAAGTTCAAACAGACCTCCAAATCCGCCAATACCTGTAAGTACACCTGATGTCATTGTTCTTGCAATATGTTCTTTCATAAGAGATACTGCTTTATAACCAGCTGTTACATCTACGCCGGCCTTTTTATAGCTTTCAGAATAGCTTTCCATTTAAACCTCCATGGTTGTTTATTTATCGGTTAATTTATTTTTATTTTGCCCTTTTATTAGTGATATAAAAGAGAATTTATATTTATATTTTACTTAAAAAATGCACTTATTCCTTGCCTGTCCAACAATAAGTACAAAGCTCGCATTCCGGTTTGCCTATAGCCTTTACAATACCGTCAAGAGATTGAAACTCAAGTGATGTAAGTTTGAGTCTTCTGCATATGTCATCTCTTAATATTTTTCCACGCTCTGTAGATGAATCTGCATATTCATTGATATATTTCAAACCTTCTATGCCTTCGTGTTCATCTATTATTTGTCTTGCAATAAGCTCAAGCTCAGATGTGCTTCTTGAGAAATTAAGGTATTTGCAGCCATACATAATTGGTGGACAAGCAGAACGCATGTGTACTTCCTTTGCACCGTTTTCGTACAGAAACTCTACTGTTTCACGCATTTGAGTACCTCGTACAATGCTGTCATCTACAAACAAAAGCTTTTTTCCTCTGATAAGCTCCGGAACAGGAAGGAGCTTCATTTTAGCAACTTTATTTCTCATTGACTGATTTGTAGGCATAAAACTTCTTGACCATGTAGGCGTATACTTGATAAATGGTCTTGCAAATGGAATGCCGCTTTTATTTGCATATCCTATTGCATGAGGAACACCTGAATCAGGAACACCGCAAACATAATCAACATCAGGAAGCTTTCCGCTTTTCATATCATACTCAGCCATGATCTCGCCATTTTTAGTACGCATCATTTCAACGTTTATACCTTCATAGCAGGCATTAGGATAACCATAATATGTCCAAAGAAATGCACATATTTTATTGCATGAGCTTCCCTTGTCAAGAATTTTTATTTCATCTTTTGTAAGCTTTACTATTTCACCAGGACTTAATTCATACTCAGTTTCAAAGCCAAGCTTCTGGTAAGAAAATGATTCAAACGCAAAACAATATCCATCTGAACGCTTTCCAATTAAAATAGGCAGTCTGCCATATTTATCTCTTGCAAGAATTATAGAATCTTCTGTCATTATCGCAAGTGACATAGTACCTTCAATTTTTTCCTGAGCATATTTTATGCCTTCTGTAAATGTACTTTTCTGTGCAATGAGAGCTGCTATAAGTCCGCATGAATTTATACTGCCGCTGCTCATTGTTTCAAAGTTCTGACAACCATTTTCAAGAAGCTCGTCAGACAACTCTTTAGCATTTGTTATAATTCCAATAGAACATATTGCATATAAACCAAGCTTTGAGCGAACCATTATCGGCTGAGGGTCGGTATCGCTTATACAGCCTATGCATATAGATCCACGCATATTTTCAATGTCTTTTTCAAATTTAGTACGAAAAGGAGAATTTTCAATGCTGTGAATATTTCTTTGAAAACCAAGCTCTAATGAATATGATGTCATTCCACCTCTTCTTGTTCCTAAATGAGAATGAAAGTCAGTTCCAAAAAACACATCGGAAATGCAATCATTTGACGAAACTGCACCAAAAAATCCACCCATAGTAATTATTCTCCAAATATTCTTCTCATTACTTCTTGATAAGCTTCTTCTGTGCCGCCCATATCTCTGCGGAAACGATCCTTATCAAGCTTTTCATTTGTATTTACGTCCCAAAGACGACAAGTATCAGGAGAAATTTCATCGGCAAGAATAATTGTTCCATCAGAGAGCTTGCCGAATTCGATTTTGAAATCAATAAGCTTGATGCCAATATTCAAGAAGAACTTCTTAAGGAATTCATTTACCTTTCTGGTATAATTCTTTATTGTATCAATTTCTTCCTGTGTTGCAAGACCAAGTGCCAATGCATAATCATCATTGATAAATGGATCGCCAAGATCATCGTTCTTATAGCTGAATTCAACAATTGGACAAAGCAGATCTTTACCTTCTTCAACACCCATTCTCTTAGAAAAACTTCCTGCTGCAACATTACGTACAATAACTTCAAGCGGAACGATCTCCACCTGTTTTACAGCAGTTTCACGGTCTGACAACTCTTCAACGAGATGTGTAGGAACGCCCTCTTTTTCAAGCTGCTTCATGAGATAATTTGCCATCTTGTTATTGATAACACCCTTGCCCATGATTGTACCTTTTTTCTCGCCGTTAAAAGCTGTTGCATCGTCCTTGTAATCAACAATTACAACACCCGGTACATTTGTAGTGAAAACTTTCTTTGCCTTTCCTTCGTAGAGCTGCTCTACCTTCTCATAATTTGCCATTGTAATATCCTCCATGCTCTTATTTATTTGATTTTAAAAACTTTTTTATTTCAGGTTTTCCTGAAGTTTTTTATCTTTAGCGATCACGCCTTCTTCCATATCCTTCTTCTTGGCTGCAAGTTTTTCTGCCAAAGAATCATCAGATACAGCAAGCATTTGTACTGCCAAAATAGCAGCATTTGCTGCACCATCTATAGCAACTGTAGCTACAGGAATTCCTGTAGGCATTTGAACTGTTGCCAAAAGTGCATCGAGTCCATCAAGAGTGCTTGATTTTATAGGAATACCTATTACCGGAAGTGTTGTGTGACCAGCAATAACACCTGCAAGATGAGCTGCCTTTCCTGCTGCTGCTATGATAACACCAAAGCCATTTTCTTTAGCATTGCCTGCAAAATCTGCAACAAGCTTTGGTGAACGATGAGCTGACATAACATGAGCTTCATATGGAACACCATAATTTTCAAGCTCTGCAAATGCCGCTTTAACTATCGGCAGGTCACTGTCACTGCCCATAATAATTGCAACTTTTTTTGACATATTACCCTCTTTTCTTCGCACTGCAGTACGATTATATTATTATAATTATTTTATAACATATTATAAATTATCACTTATAAAAGCATCATTTATCAGCCATTCACCAGTCTTATTTTTCTTAAAGCTGATAAACATCGGAACGGTTTGGAATTCGCTCTCATCCTCAAACGGTATGAGTAATTCTATTCTAAAATAAATAACATTTTTCTCACTGCTGTCAACTGTATAAAAATAAGCATTATCTGAGATTTTTCCCTTCCATAAATGTTCATGTTCCACTAACAGCCTTATTTCACTTAAAGCATCTTCATATGTTATTTCCGATAGATGTTCTGTTTTATTTCTTCTGAAAGCATCAAGAAATAATATAACTTTATCGCCCAGATCTTCCCACTGCTTACTTTCCATAAATGACAAAACATTTTCATCATCAACTGAAAGTTCAAGCTTTATAGGTCTTTTGCTTCTTGGCATCTCCGCCTTTATAAGCACGACCTCATCTCCTTGACTATATGTGAATTTATCTTCGCCTCTTGTTATGCAAAGGTTATTATCATCAACAATATAACTGTCAGCACTAAAGGGAAAAAGAAGTTCAAAGTTATTTCCATAGAACAGATATTCACCTGTATCATCAACTTTTGCTGAATATACATAATCACTAAGCTGTTTTATTTCACTATATACAAACGGAACTATTATATCGCCCTTATAATCTATTACACCATAAAGTGAATTACTGCGTACAATGATTTTTGCCATAAAAAAATCACTGCATATTTGGGTGAGTTCTGTCCACTCAGGCTCTAAAATAACAGTACCACTTGAATCTCTTAATCCAAACAACCCACTTTTGTCTTTGAAAACATAAGCTGAAGACTGGTTTCTATCCTCTTCAGATGAAGAATAATTATAAGATGTGCTTTCAACATCTTTTCCAACATTTATATAGAACATAATGATAGCCGTTCCAATGGATATAAGAACTATCATTAGAAATATCATTATAATCCTTGAATGTCTATTCATCAATCTTTATCGCTCTGACATAGATCATTTTGCTTTTTATATGCATCTTCTTCAGTTTCATGAATTAAATAAATAGGTCTTTTTTTGGATTCCAAATAAGTTTTGGAAAGATACTGACCAAGTATACCTATGCAAAACAGCTGTAATCCGCCCATCATCAGTATAATGCATATTGTAGTAGTATATCCCTGTACAGGATCGCCAAACGCAAGCCATTTTATAACGGTTACAATTATCATTATAAGTGCTATTATAAAACTAAGTATGCCAAGAAATGATGAAATTGCAAGCGGTGCTGTAGAAAATGCGAATATACCTTCCAAAGAATATTTAAACAATGATTTGAACGACCATGTTGTATTGCCGGCTGCACGTTCAACATTTTCATAAGGTATATATTTTGTTCTAAAGCCTACCCAACTGAATATTCCTTTTGAAAAACGATTGTATTCTTTCATAGAAAGAATCGCATCCACCATTTTTCTTGTCATAAAACGGAAATCCTGAGCACCGTCAACTATTTCTGTTTGGGAAATCTTATTCATAATCTTATAGAACTGTCTTGAAAACCATGAACGAATTTTAGATTCACCTTTACGGCTTACTCTTCTTGTAGTTGCACAATCATATTCGCCGCTTAAAACATATTCATACATCTGAGGAATAAATGCCGGAGGATGCTGTAAATCTGCATCCATTACAACTACATAATCCCCTTTTGCATTTTGCAATCCTGCATACATTCCTGCTTCTTTGCCAAAGTTTCTTGAAAAAGAAATATATCTTACGCACTTATCTTTTAATGCAAGCTCTCTTAGTTCGTTTAATGTATTATCTTTTGAACCATCGTTTATAAATAAAAGCTCAAATTCAGTATCCGGGTGCTTGTCTTTTATTTGTGCCATAACTTTATTTATTTCTTTGTAAAACAAAGGAAGAACTTCTTGTTCATTATAGCACGGCACTACTATTGATATAAGCTGCATAGCATTTGCCCTCGCTTTATACTATTTAATATTATTACAATATACAGTCACATTTTTACATTTCTCTGACTGCACCATTCACAATCTATATTATAACATATCTTTTTTTGCTTTACAAGTCATTTTAGAAAAAATCTGCCGGATTTTCATCATTTACAGCTAAAACTTTTACAGAATCCTTAAAATCGCTGACCAGAACACCTTCCACACAAGCACCGCTTACAAAGCCAAGCATACTCGGATAAATATCTTCATCGAGATAAAAACTTGAAACGCCATTCTCAGTACGCACTCCTGCATCATATACATAATCCGCATAAAAGAATCTTATAAGAACATTTTCTCCTCTTTTTTTTCTCATAAATGCAATTATATCTGACATTTTAACATCCACAGGATCAAAATCATAAACATCAAATGGTCCCACTATAAACAACTTCCTTTCTAAACTTTTCAATTATTAAATTTTATCATAATTTGATATTATTATCAAACGAATCTATTATATCATATTATTCCTGTAATTGCAAGAAATGGTTTTAATGCTTTTTTATATAATTAAATATAAATTTAAAATATTTATCAAAGCGAAAACAATTGCTAATATTATTAAACTTTTCTATAAATTATTGACAAAATGTATGAAACAATGGTATAATTAGTAATATTGTGCCAAAACAGCAAAATTTAAATCAAATGAAAGGGATGAATAAAAAATGGAAAAATTCAGCGAATTTCTAACGTCAGTAGATGATTTTGTATGGGGTATACCTCTTATAATACTTATTATGACGTGTGGAATCATTTTAACGATCAGGGGAAGAGGGCTTCAGTTTAGACATCTTGGCAAAGCACTCAAATTCATGGTTAAAAATGAAAATGACGGCGATGGAGAAGTATCAAGTTTTGCAGCACTTTGCACAGCCTTATCTGCTACTATCGGCACAGGCAATATCGTAGGTGTAGCAACTGCTATTGCAGCAGGCGGTCCAGGTGCACTTTTCTGGATGATCATTGCAGCATTGTTAGGTATGGCTACTAAATATACTGAAGGATTTCTCGCAATAAAATATAGAAAAGTCGATTCTGAAGGACATTATTTAGGAGGTCCGTTCTATTATATAGAAAACGGAATGGGCAAAAAGTTTAAATGGCTTGCAAAACTATTTGCAATTTTTGGAGTATTTGTAGGTCTGTTTGGTATTGGTACTTTTACTCAGATAAACGGAATCACTTCTGCTGTAAATAATTTTTTCACATCAGATATAGCTTTTACCATTGGCAGTGAAAATAATGCATATGAAATATCATGGGCTACAATTATTGCAGGTCTTATTGTAACGATGTTTGCAGCACTTGTTATAATAGGCGGCATAAAACGTATATCAAAAGTATCTGAAATTATAGTACCGTTTATGGCAGTACTTTACATATTATTTGCACTGCTGCTTGTTATTATGAATATCACAAAAATTCCAAGTGCTGTATCAACAATTATAAAAAGTGCATTTGGACTTGATGCTGTTGCAGGCGGTGCTATAGGTTCTATGATGATAGCAATGCAAAAGGGTGTTGCAAGAGGTATTTTCTCAAACGAAGCCGGTCTTGGTTCAGCACCTATAGCCGCTGCTGCTGCACAGACAAAAGAACCTGTACGTCAGGGTTTGGTTACAATGACCGGTACATTTATTGACACTGTTGTAGTTTGTACAATGACCGGTCTTTCAATCGTTATTTCCGGAGCTTATCTTAATCCGGAGCTTGAAGGCGTTGAGATAACTACCGCCGCATTTCAAAGCGGACTTCCATTCCCATCTCAAGTCACAGCATTTATTCTGATGATATGTCTTATATTCTTTGCATTTACAACGATATTAGGATGGAGCTATTATTCAGAAAGATGTCTTGCATACCTTACAGGTTCTAAGAGATCAGTTACGATTATTTTCAGATGGCTCTATATTCTGGCTATATTTATTGGACCTTATCTTACTGTTTCTGCTGTATGGACTATAGCAGATATATTCAATGGACTTATGGCACTTCCTAATATAATTGCTCTCATAGTTCTTTCCGGCGTTATGGCGAAAGATTCAAAAACATATTTTAAGAAAAATAAACTCGGTGCAAATATTGAATAAAATTTAAAGCTGTTGCAGCTAAAATCTCTGCAACAGCTTTTTTTATAACAAATTGAAAAAGCATATAAATTCTGTTGACATTTCTTCGTTATATATGTATAATAATAAATATAAAATGCATTATAATAAATATTATTATGAAAGGATAATAAACAAAAAAACTTTAAAAAAACGCCTTGCCGCTTCAATAAGCTGCGTAATGGCATTGGGAACTGCCTCAGCTCTTCCCATGAAAACATCTGCTGCTGATGTAGAGATAAACTTTGCTAAAGCTTTGCAGTATTCAATGTATATGTACGATGCAAATATGTGCGGTACTGAAGTAAACGAAAATTGTGAGTATACATGGCGTGGCGATTGCCATACTTATGATTCTCAAGTACCTATGAACAGCACTGCAACTAATCTTAGCGACAGCTTTATTAGTCAAAATAAAGCTATTCTCGATCCTGACGGTGATGGATACATAGATGTTGCAGGTGGATTCCATGACGCCGGTGACCATGTAAAATTTGGTATGCCGGAGAATTATTCTGCTTCTACTGTTGGCTGGGGTTACTATGAATTCCGTGATTCTTATGTATCACTCGGTCTGCAAGATCACATTGAAACAATTTTGAGATATTTTAATGATTATCTGATGAAATGCACATTCCTTGATTCAAACGGTCAAGTTATTGCTCACTGCTATCAGGTAGGCGATGGAGATATTGACCACTCTTTCTGGAACGCTCCTGAAATAGATGATATGAGCAGACCTGCATTCTTTCTTACTAAAGATAAGCCGCAGACAGATTATGTAGTATCCGCCGCAGCTTCTTTGGCAATAAACTATTTGAATTTCAAAGATACAGACCCTGATTATGCAAAGAAATCATTGGACTATGCAAAGGCACTTTTTGATTTTGCTAAAACAAATCCTAAACAGCTGAGTGACAACAGTGACGGTCCAAAAGCTTATTATAATTCTTCTAAATGGGAAGATGACTATTGTTGGGCAGCTGCATGGCTTTATAAAATCACTGAAGATTACAGCTATCTTCAAGAAATTTTCCCATATTATGATTATTATGCTGCACCTTGCTATGTACACTGTTGGAATGACGTTTGGGGTGGAGTTCAATGTGTACTCGGCGAAATAACCAATGAACAATATCCGAAATTCATTGAAGATTACAAAGCTTATGCCGGCAAAAGCCCTTATGAAGAAATGAACTGCTGGGATTCCGTTGCAGAAGCTTGTGATGTATACATGAACGGCAAAATAGGTACTCTTTCACCCAGCGGATATTTTTATCTTAGCACTTGGGGAAGCGCACGTTATAATACTGCTGCTCAGCTTATGGCTCTTGTTTATGATAAATATAATGGCGGTGGAAAACCGGGAAAATACAGTGATTGGGCTAAATCACAAATGGAATATCTTATGGGTGATAATCCGCTCGGAAGAGCATATATAGTAGGATATAGCGAAAATGCTGCTAAATATCCGCATCATCGTGCAGCTTCGGGTCTTACAAAATGTGAAGATACCGGCAAGCATCGTTATGTTTTGTACGGTGCTCTTGTAGGAGGTCCTGATGCAAATGATCAACATATTGATGAAACTAAAGATTATATTTATAACGAGGTAACCATTGACTATAATGCCGCATTCGTTGGTGCCTGTGCGGGTCTTTATAATTTCTATGGCACTCCTGATATGAAGGTCACTCCTGATTTCCCTCCTGCTGTACAAGGCGGCGGAGATGACGATGGAGGCAATGATTTTTGGGTAGATGCTTATGCAGTTGACGATCCTCAGGGTTCTGGTGCTGGTGTAACTAAACTTGCAATTCAAATGCGTACAAACTCTACTAAACCTAAAACAGACCTCTCCATGCGCTATTACTTCAACATTGATGAAATGGAAAATAAATCTAATATTAGCTTGGTAGAAGGCAAGGAACTCTATGATCAGGCAGAAATGGAAGCTTCTCCGGCAGATGGTGTAATCTCCGGACCTTATCAGTATGATGCATCATTTGATCCAAATATATATTATGTAGAAGTAAAATGGGACGGATATAAAATCGCAAATTCCAATAAAAAATATCAGTTTACAGTTGGATTTTATTGGGGTGACAAGTGGGATCCTACAAACGATTGGAGCTATCAGGGAATAACAAAATGCGACAGCACTTATAATGACGGCAAAGAAACAAGAACAGATTATATTTGTGTATATTCAGATGGTGTACACGTTGGCGGTATTGAACCAAACGGAAAGAAACCTGATAATCCTACATCTGACACGACAACTACAACTACTGCCACAACAACGACTACTGCTAATACAACAACCACTACTATAATGACTACTGCAAAAACAACTTCTAATACTGAAACAACATCAACCACAACTACCACAAAAACTTCTACTTCAACTGAAAATCCGGATTTATGTTATGGTGATTTAAATCTTGATAACAATAGATCAATGGTAGACCTTATTTACCTTAATAAATATCTTGCCAATATGCTTGAATTCAATGATAAGCAGTTTGCACAGGCAGATTGTTTTATTGACGGAAAAGTAAATGGATCAGATTCTACAGCTTTAATGAAATTTGTAGCATTGCAGATAAAGGCTCTTCCTGTTACATCTTATTAAGAACTTGTGTTCATAAGGAAGTTGTGCGGATTTTCAAGCATAATTTTGACGAGTGTAAGGTGAAAATACGCTCTAATCAATGAATCAATGAAAGGAATAAGTGCATATGAAAATAACATTTATAGGTGCTGCTCATGAGGTGACCGGAAGCTGCACATATATTGAAGCAGCAGGTAAAAAGTTCCTTATAGATTTCGGTATGGAACAAGGAAAAAATATTTATGAAAATCAAAAAATCCCATGCACTCCTTCTGAAATAGATTTTGTACTTTTGACTCATGCACATATTGATCACTCGGGATTGCTCCCGCTTTTGTATGCAGGCGGATTTTCGGGAAAAATTCATACAACAAAAGCAACATATTCACTCTGCCAGATCATGCTTAAGGATAGCGCTCATATACAAGAATTTGAAGCCGAATGGCGTAATCGAAAGGCAAAACGCAGCGGAAAAGAAGCATATGTTCCTTTATACACTATGAATGAAGCTATGGGAGCTATAGAATGTTTTGCACCTCATAATTACAATGAACGCTTTAATATAAGTGACGGCATAGATGCACGATTTATAGATGCCGGTCATCTTCTTGGTTCATCAAGTATCGAACTGTGGCTTACTGAAAATGGCGTAACAAAAAAACTCTTGTTTTCAGGAGATATTGGCAACAATAATCAACCTCTTATCAAAGATCCTCAATATGCTGAATCCGCTGATTACGTTATTATGGAATCAACATATGGCAACAGAATTCACGAAAAGCAAAAAGATATGATACAGCCGCTTTCAAAAATTCTTCTTGATACTTTTAGAAGAGGCGGCAATGTGGTTATACCGGCATTTGCAGTTGGAAGAACTCAGGAGATGCTCTACTATTTTAAACAAATGAAAGATAACGGAATGCTTGAAGAATTTCAAAATGTGCCAATATATGTAGACAGTCCTCTTGCGATTGAAGCAACTGAAATATTTATAAAAAATAAAGAAAGCTGCTTCGATGAAGAAGCTATGGAATATGTTAATCGCAGCGAAAACCCCATTGGTGTACGAGGTCTTATAACTGCTGTTACAACAGATGCTTCTCGTTCAATAAATTTCGACAACAGACCTAAAATAATCATTTCAGCAAGCGGAATGTGCGATGCCGGAAGAATCAAGCATCATCTAAAACATAATCTTTGGAATCCTGCAAACACTGTATTATTTGTAGGTTATCAGGCTGAGGGTTCTCTTGGCAGAAAGATTATAGAAGGTGCTGATCATGTAACGCTTTTTGGTGAATATGTAAAAATCGAAGCTGATATAATTTCTTTGCCGGGAATGAGTGGTCATGCAGACAAAAACGGTCTTATCAGATGGGTAGAAAGCATTAAAGAAAAACCTAAGAAGGTTTTCATTATACATGGAGAAAGCTCATCTGCGGAAAGCTTTACAGAGCTTTTAAAGGCAGAATATGGATACGATGCCGTTGCACCTTATAGCGGTGCGGAATTTGACCTTATAACAGAAAAGTATACGGCTGCTGAACCTATATTTATCCCTAAAACTAACGGACATAAACCAAGTGCTGCATATGATCGGCTTAACGTTGCTCTTGACAGAATATCGGCATTAGTAAAAAGCAGTCGCTCACTCTCAAATAAAGAGCTGGCAAAAATGGCAGATCAGCTTTCAGAACTTTGTTCTAAATGGGAAAAATAATGAATTTCTTATAAAATAAAATTTTAGAGCTTGTGTTCATAGGTGAAGTATGCGGATTTTCGAGCATAATTTTGGTGAATGTAAGGCGAAAATATGCAGGCGGGCTGTTGCCCGGCAAAGATTTTCAACGTAACAGTCATCAAAATTTTCCTAAAAGACGTGTGCTGAACCTATGAACACAAGCTCTTATGCTTATGTACTATAATTTTTTCTTATTCCCTACTTGCATTTTTTTTAATAATATTGTATAATTGAAATATAGGCAACACTGCACAAAGACTGTACGGTGTTGCCTATAGTAAAAACGGGAGCTTGTGATACAGGCTGAGAGGAAGGTGTACCTTCGACCGATAACCTGATTCGGATAATGCCGACGTAGGGACGCTTTGTTTATTTGTATTATACTTATGCCGTCCTGTAGTTTCTTGTAGGACGGCTTTTTGTTATTTTCTTAAAATGAGAAAGGAGTTTTTATGGTAAAGGTAAATGGAAAACCTGAAGATATAGCCGGAAAAAAGCTTTCAGAATATCTAATCGAAAACGGTTATAATCTTAAACGCATTGCTGTTGAAATTTGCGGCGATATAGTACCTAAAGCTATGTATGCAGAAACTATTCTTAAAGATGGTGATATTCTGGAAGTAGTAAGTTTTGTAGGAGGAGGCTGATAATATGAATATCCCTACTGAAAATGAAATGAAAAATGCAATTGCAGAACGCCATGGTATAGAACGGCAAGAAAAGTTTTCATCAGCTGCTGTAGCAATATGCGGTCTTGGCGGTCTTGGTTCGAATATTGCAGTATCGCTTGCAAGAGCCGGCGTTGGCAAACTTATACTCATTGATTTTGACTGCGTAGATATTTCAAATCTGAACAGACAACAATATAAAGCATCTCAAATAGGCATTAAAAAAACAATGGCTCTATATTTTAATTTAAAAGAAATCGCACCATATATAGATATAAGATTGCATGATGTATTCTTAACGGCTGAAAATGCATATGAATATTTAAATGATGCTGATATAATATGTGAAGCATTTGACAAGGCTGAAAGCAAAGCAGAACTTGTAAACACTGTACTTGAAAAAATGCCTGACAAGTACATTGTAGCAGCTTCAGGAATGGCAGGCATAGGAAGTGCAAACAGCATAACAACAAAAAAAATAACAAAAAAGTTTTATATATCCGGCGATAATGTAAGCGATGTAGAAACCGAAGGATGTTTGTTTTCATCCCGTGTTATGCTCTGTGCAGCTCATGAAGCTCATATGGTTCTAAGGATACTTTCAGGAGAATATGATGAATAACAATAAAGAAAGAAGGATCTTTATATATGAATAACGATAAACTCGTAATAGGCGGACATGAATTCAATTCAAGATTTATTTTAGGTTCGGGAAAATATTCTCTTAAACTTATTGAAGCTGCGGTAAAAGACGCCGGTGCAGAAATAATTACACTTGCCGTAAGACGTGCTAATACAAAAGACAGTGAAAACATTCTTGATTACATTCCAAAAGGAATAACACTTCTTCCCAACACAAGCGGTGCAAGAAATGCTGAGGAAGCTGTTAGAATCGCAAGACTTGCAAGAGAACTTGGATGCGGTGACTTTGTTAAAATAGAAATAATGCGTGATTCTAAATATCTTCTTCCGGATAATAACGAAACTATAAAAGCAACAGAGATACTTGCAAACGAAGGATTTATAGTTATGCCTTATATGTATCCCGATCTGTATGCAGCTCGTGACCTTGTAAATGCCGGTGCCGCAGCTGTAATGCCTCTGGCATCTCCTATCGGTTCAAATAAAGGACTTGCCACCAAGGATTTTTTACAGATCCTTATTGATGAAATAGAACTGCCTATAATTGTTGATGCCGGAATCGGCAAACCATCAGAAGCTTGCAGAGCAATGGAAATGGGTGCTGCCGCTATTATGGCAAATACTGCTCTTGCTACTGCCGGTGACCTTACTATGATGGCATCTGCATTCCGACTTGCAATCGAAGCCGGAAGATATGCATATCTTTCAGGTCTTGGAAGAGTTATCACACGTGGCGGCTCATCATCTGACCCTTTAACAGGTTTCCTGCATGATTAAGTTTAAGGAGATATATTTCTATGGAAAATAAATTCTTTATAGATTCAGAGCATCTGTCTGAGGCTGCACTTAATAAAAAACATCTTCTGGAAACCGACCCATCATCAAGAACAAATCATATGGAATATATGACGGGTATGGAAGAAATCAAATCTGATATAAGAGATAAGGTAATGAGTCATATGGAGTCATATGACTATTCAAAATATACTGCCAAAGATGTACGTGCAGCACTTGACCATGAAAGATGTTCTATTGATGATTTCAAAGCACTTCTCTCCCCTGCTGCCGAACCTTTTCTTGAAGAGCTTGCTCAAAAGGCACGTTTAATAACAAGCCGTCATTTTGGAAATACAGTTTACCTTTTTACACCTTTATATATAGCAAATTACTGCGAAAATTACTGTGTGTACTGCGGATTCAACTGCTATAATCATATAAATCGCATGAAACTTTCACATGAACAAATAGAACGTGAAATGCAGGTTATTGCCAACAGCGGAATGGAAGAAATACTTATTCTGACAGGTGAAAGCCGTTCTAAAAGCAATTTAGAATATATCGGCGATGCCTGCCGTCTTGCAAGAAAATATTTCCGTATGGTCGGACTTGAAATATATCCTGTAAATACTGACGAATACCGTTATTTACACGAATGCGGTGCAGATTATGTAACTGTATTTCAGGAAACATACGATAAAGATAAATATGAAACACTTCATCTGCTTGGTCATAAACGTGTATATCCATATCGTTTTGACGCTCAGGAAAGAGCATTGATTGGCGGTATGAGAGGTGTTGCATTTTCAGCATTGCTTGGACTTTCTGACTTTAGAAGTGACGCTCTTGCAACCGCTCTTCATGTATACTACTTGCAGAAAAAATATCCTCATGCTGAAATGTCGCTATCCTGCCCACGACTAAGACCCATAATAAATAATGATAAGATAAATCCGCTTGATGTCCATGAAAAACAGCTTTGCCAGATAATATGTGCATACAGAATATTTTTGCCTTTTGCCGGCATTACTGTTTCATCACGTGAAAGTGCTGAGTTTAGAAACGGAATTGTAAAAATTGCGGCAACTAAAATTTCAGCCGGTGTGTCAACAGGTATAGGTGACCACGAATATAAGTACAGCGGAAAAGATAGCGGTGAAACTCACGGTGATGAACAATTTGAAATAGATGACAATCGTAATTTGGATAAAATGTATGAAGATATATCAAACGAAGGCTTGCAGCCAGTATTGAATGATTATCTTTATCTATAAATAAGGAATACTGAAATGAAAAATATTGATACTACAATGTACTTTATAACAGACAGCACAGGCATTGACGAAGCAAACTTTCTTTGCAAAATCGAAGCTGCTTTAAAAGGCGGAGTGACTATTATTCAACTTAGAGAAAAGGACAAGACTACAAGGGAATATATAGATATTGCAGAGAAGGTTCATGCAATTACAAAAAAATATAATGTACCGCTTATAATAGATGATCGTGTTGATGTTGCTCTGGCGATCGATGCCGAAGGCGTTCATGTAGGACAGTCTGATATGCCAGTAAAAACTGCAAGGACTCTTTTGGGTAATGATAAAATAATTGGTGCTACTACAAAAACTGTACCGCAGGCAATTGAAGCATATGATCAAGGAGCTGATTATCTTGGAGTTGGTGCGATTTATCCAACTACTACAAAGGTAAAAACTATTATTACATCTGTAGAAACATTATCAGCTATTACAAAGGCTGTTCCAATTAAAGTAAACGCAATAGGCGGACTGAATAAATATAATATAAATATTCTGAAAGGAATAGATATTGACGGAATATGTGCAGTTTCTGCCATAATGAAATCATCCGATCCTAAAAAAGCTTCTATGGAATTAAAAAAAGCATTCCTTGAGCTGAAAGGAGAAAACTGATGAAAACTGTTCTCTCTATTGCAGGAAGTGATTCTTCAGGCGGAGCAGGAATTCAGGCAGATATAAAAACACTTACTATGAACGGTGTTTATGCAATGACAGCTGTAACTGCACTTACAGCACAAAATACTATCGGTGTATATGATATTTTAGAATCATCGCCTGAATTTTTGAAAAAAGAAATAGATGCAGTATTTGAGGATATTCCTCCGGATGCTGTAAAAATAGGTATGGTATCTTCACCTTGCCTTATAGAAGTTATCGCCGAAAGGCTTGTATATTATAATGCAAAAAACATAGTAACAGATACTGTTATGGTTTCAACAAGCGGAAAACCTCTTTTAAAACCAGAAGCTGTAGATATTATGAAAGAAAAACTTTTGCCGCTGTCTGATGTAATTACACCCAATATACCAGAAGCAGAAATATTATCAGGCGTTGCTATAAAAAATAAATACGATATGGAAAAAGCTGCTGCTTTTATGGCAGATAAGTTTAATACAGCTGTTTTGCTAAAAGGCGGTCATAACTGCGATAATGCCAATGACCTGCTTTATTCCAATGGAAAAACAAAATGGTTTATAGAAGATCGTATAGATAATGAAAACACACACGGAACAGGCTGCACACTGTCAAGTGCGATCGCAGCTAATCTTGCCAAAGGATATAATTTGGAAGATTCTGTATTCATGGCTAAAAAATATATATCACAGGCAATTGGGTCAATGCTGAATATTGGACATGGAAAAGGTCCTTTGAACCATGCATTTTATTTAACAGGCTATTTTGCGGAAAGGAATTAAAATAATATGAGAAATTATAAAACTCAAATGGAAGCTGCCAAAAAAATGATAATCACACCCGAAATGAAGGCTGTAGCTCTAAAGGAATACCGCACAGAAGAGGAGATAAGAGAACTCGTTGCAAAAGGACAAGTAGCGATTTGTGCAAATAAACTTCACACATGCCTTGAACCAAACGGTGTTGGTTCTATGCTGCGTACTAAAATAAACGTAAATCTCGGCGTATCAAAAGACTGCAAAGATTATGATGTAGAAATGAAAAAAGTAATGGCTGCGGTAGATATGGGAGCAGAGGCAATAATGGATCTATCCTCTCACGGCAACACCCAGCCGTTTAGAAAAAAACTTATAAGCGAATGTCCTGCCATGATAGGAACTGTACCTGTATATGACAGTGTTATTCACTATCAAAGAGATCTTGCAACACTTACCGCTAAAGATTTCATCGATGTAGTCAGACTTCATGCACAAGACGGAGTGGATTTTGTAACACTTCATTGCGGTATTACACGTAAAACAATTGATCAAATAAAGAAACAT
Source organism: uncultured Ruminococcus sp. (assembly GCA_937907215.1). Lineage (GTDB taxonomy): Bacteria > Bacillota > Clostridia > Oscillospirales > Ruminococcaceae > Ruminococcus_C. Next base: position 4,786 of record CALESG010000161.1, on the reverse strand, counting down.
AAGAGAAAGATGAATATTGTTTCACGTGGCGGTTCACTTGTATTTGCATGGATGAGTATGACTGGAGAAGAAAATCCGTTTTATGAATACTTTGATGAAATTTTGGATATATGCCGTGAATATGATGTAACCATATCGCTTGGCGATGCTTGTCGTCCGGGCTGTCTTGCTGATGCAAGTGATGTTTGTCAGATAGAGGAACTTGTAAGACTTGGTGAACTTACAAAACGTGCATGGGAAAAAGACGTTCAAGTAATGGTTGAAGGTCCTGGACATATGCCTCTTGACCAAATAGCGGCTAATATGAAACTTCAGCAAACAATTTGCATGGGTGCTCCATTTTATGTTCTTGGACCTCTTGTAACAGATATTGCTCCGGGTTATGATCATATAACATCAGCTATAGGCGGTGCTGTAGCTGCAAGTGCAGGAGCTGCATTCCTTTGTTATGTTACACCGGCTGAACATCTTGCACTTCCAAATGTCGATGATGTTAAGCAAGGAATCATTGCCTCTAAAATAGCAGCTCATGCTGCTGATATAGCAAAGAAAATTCCGCACGCCATGGATATTGATAATGCTATGGCAGATGCCAGAAAAAATTTCGATTGGGAAAAACAATGGGAATGTTCTATAGATCCGGAAACTGCAAAGGCTATACGTGACAGCAGAGCACCTGAACATGAAGACAGCTGTTCTATGTGCGGAAAATTCTGTGCAGTAAGAAGCATGAACAAAGCTTTAAACGGAGAATATATTGATATATTATAAAATAAAAAAGAGGTAATTTAAATTGTATGATGTAAAATCACTCAAAGCAGAAGAGTTTATATCCCATGAAGAGATTCTGGATACACTTAAATTTGCAGAGGAAAACAAAGAAAACATTTCACTTATAAGAAAAATTCTTGACAAGGCAAAGCTCCAAAAAGGTCTGTCACATCGTGAAGCATCTGTCCTGCTTGCTTGCGAAGATACGGATATTAAAGACGAAATATTCTCACTGGCTCAAAAAATAAAAGAGTATTATTACGGCAAAAGAATTGTAATGTTTGCACCGCTTTATCTCTCAAATTACTGTATTAACGGCTGCGTATATTGTCCTTATCATAAAAACAACAATGGTATTGTAAGAAGAAAATTAACTCAAGATGAAATACGCCGTGAAGTAATTGCCTTAGAAAATATTGGTCATAAGCGAATTGCTATTGAAGCCGGAGAAGACCCTGTCAATAATCCTATAGAATATATTCTTGAATCAATAAAAACTATTTACAGTGTCCATCATAAAAACGGTGATATAAGACGTGTAAATGTCAATATCGCTGCCACTACTGTAGAAAATTATAGAAAACTTCATGAGGCTGGAATAGGTACATATATACTTTTTCAGGAAACATATCATAAAGAAAGCTATGAAAAACTTCATCCAACAGGTCCTAAGTCAAATTATGCATATCATACAGAAGCTATGGACAGAGCCATGGAAGGCGGTATTGATGACGTTGGTCTTGGAGTGTTATTTGGACTGGAAAGATATTCCTATGAATTTGCAGGACTTTTAATGCACGCCGAACACCTTGAAGCTGTTCATGGTGTTGGACCGCATACTATAAGTATGCCCAGAATAAGACAAGCTGAAGGCATCGATCCTGATTCGTTCTGCAATGGAATAAGTGATGATATATTTGCAAAAATATGTGCAATCATAAGAATTGCAGTACCATATACAGGTATGATTATTTCTACAAGAGAAAGTCAATCAGTGAGAGAACGTGTGCTTAAACTTGGTATTTCACAGATAAGCGGAGGTTCAAGAACTACAGTTGGCGGTTATCAAACTGAAAAATACGAAGACGACGGCTCGGAACAATTTGATATAATGGACAGAAGAAGCCTTGATGAAGTTGTTCAATGGCTCATTCAACTTGGATATATCCCAAGCTTTTGCACTGCGTGTTATAGAGAAGGACGAACCGGCGACCGATTTATGTCACTTTGCAAAAGCGGTCAGATAAGCAACTGCTGTCATCCTAATGCACTCATGACCTTAATGGAATATTTAGAAGATTATGCGTCATCTGAAACAAAAAATGAAGGCATAAAGCTTATAGAAAAAGAGCTTATGAATATTCCTTCTGAAAAGGTTCGTAAAATCGCAGGAGAAAACATTGAGAAAATAAAATCCGGCAGCAGAGATTTCAGATTTTAGGAGATAAGATATATGAATAATACTCCATCATCTGAAAGAATAAATATATGCCTTTTCGGTTCAGTGAATTCGGGAAAATCAAGCCTTATAAATGCTGTAACTGCTCAAGAGGCATCAATTGTATCAGATATAAAAGGAACCACTACCGACCCTGTACATAAATCTATGGAACTACTGCCTCTGGGTGCTGTAATGTTTTATGACACCGCCGGATTTGACGATGAATCTTCTGCCGGTGATTTAAGACTTCGCAAAACATATGAAATACTGAGAAGGACTGACATTGCTGTACTTGTTGTAGATATAATATCCGGCATAGGCGACGGTGACAAAAATATGATAGATGAATTCAATAAACGCAGTATACCATATGTGATAGCATATAATAAAGTGGATTTGTTAAGCCCTCAAGATCTTAAATCAAAGAATAAATATGAATTCAACAAAATAAATGTAAGTGCTAAAACCGGAAAGAATATAAATGAATTAAAAAAACTTATATGCAGTGTGTATTTGAAAAGTATTGAGAAAAATACATCAATATACAAAAGCATTACAGACGGACTGGCAAAACGTGAAAGCATAGTTATTCTTGTAACTCCAATTGATGATTCAGCACCAAAAGGAAGACTTATCTTGCCGCAGGTACAGACTTTGCGTTCTCTGCTGGATTCATTTGCGATAACTATAACTGTTCAGCCGTCCGAGCTTTCCACTGCTCTAAAAATGCTGAATCGTAAGCCGGATATTGTAATAACAGACAGCCAGGCATTTTCATATGTCAAGGATATTGTTCCTGTTGGTGTGCCGCTTACATCATTTTCTATTTTAATGGCAAGGTATAAAGGATCACTTTCACAGGCAATAGAGGACATTGAAACTTTAAAATCACTTAAAGACGGAGATCGTATTCTTATATCTGAAGGCTGTACTCATCACAGACAGTGCGGAGATATTGCAAGAGATAAACTCCCCAAATGGATAGAAGATTTTACAGGAAAGAAATTCCTGTTTGAATTTACATCAGGAGAAGCATTTCCTGACAATATAAAAAAATACTCTCTTATAGTACATTGCGGCGGATGTATGCTGAAAAGTCTTGAAATAGAATACAGAAGAAAATTTGCCAAATCCAAGGGAGTACCTTTTACAAACTATGGTATACTCATTGCAGCAGTAAATGCAATATTAGAACGAAGCTCATCGTTTATACAAAAATAAAAAAGTTTGAAAAATCTATTTACACTTTCTAATGATTGTGGTATAATATATATATAAAAATTCCCGTTCAGGAGGATATATATGGTTACAAATGACGGTACAATTATTAAAATTAAACATGAAGTATTAAGTGAGGTTGCTAAGCTTGTATTTGACGGCAAGTTTGAAGAAGAAAAGGACGAGCTTCCATACAAGCTTATGCCGGGACCTCGTGCAAAATATCGCTGCTGTGTATATAAAGAACGTGAGATCGTAAGGCAAAGAATTCGCCTTGCAGAAGGAAAAAATGCAGACGGTGCTGTAAATGATTTGGTAGTTCAAGTTGTACGTGCTGCCTGTGAAGAATGCCCTATTTCACGTTATGTTGTAACAGATAACTGCCAGAAATGTATGGGACACGCTTGTCAGCAGGTTTGCAAATTTAATGCAATTGATATAGGAAGAAACCGTGCACATATTGACCCGGGTAAATGTAAGGAATGCGGAAAATGTGCTCAAGCTTGCCCTTATAATGCTATTGCCGATCTTATAAGACCATGTAAAAAAAGCTGCCCTGTAGGTGCAATTACTATGGACGAATATGGAGTTTGTCAAATCGATGAAACTAAATGCATCGAATGTGGTCAATGTATACATAGCTGTCCTTTTGGAGCATTGAGTTCAAAGGCTAATCTGGTTCAGGTCTGCCGTGATCTTGTAGACGGTAAACGTGTAGTTGCAATGATAGCTCCATCATGGGAAGGTCAATTTGGACCTGACATTACAGTTGCAAGCTGGAGAAATGTTCTTAAAGAAGCCGGATTCGATGATTTGATAGAAGTCGCTCTCGGCGGTGATATGACTGCATATTCAGAGGCCAAAGAATGGAGCGAAGCATATAAAAACGGCATAAAGAAAACCACTTCCTGCTGTCCGGCGTTTGTAAATATGATCGAAAAGCACTTCCCTACTCTTAAAGATGCTATGTCTGAAACCGTATCTCCTATGTGCGGCGTTTCCAGAATGCTAAAAGCACTTGAGCCTGATGTAAAGACTGTATTTATAGGTCCTTGCATTGCTAAAAAAAGCGAGATCAACAGCCATAAAATTGAAGGAAATGTTGATTATGCACTTACGTTCGGTGAAATACGTGCTATTATAAGAGCAAAAGGCTTGACCTTAAAGCCGGCTGAAAATGAACAACAGGATGGAAGTATATTTGGCAAACGATTTGGAAATAACGGCGGTGTTACAGATGCAGTTCTGGAATGTATGAAAGAACAAGGCGTTGACGAAACTGTAAATGTTTATAAGTGCGATGGCGGTGCTGAATGTAAAAAGGCTCTTACTCTTTTGAAAGTGGGCAGACTTCCT
>CALESG010000160.1 GCA_937907215.1 uncultured Ruminococcus sp. | reverse complement strand
TAACTTATGGTATAATCATTTTCAGCACTGCAAAAATGCGGATGTTCCTCAACAAAATCGGTCATCAGATGATAGCCGTTGTTCAGGATAACGCCGATTTCCGGTGCATACACGCCCATTGCATTCTGTCCGGAACGGAAAAGAATAACAGGTTCACTGCCGTTTTTCAGAGCATCAATTTGCTTTTGCAAGCTCTCAATATTTTGTTCAGCCGTTCCAATTCGTGCTACACTGTTTTCCACTAAATCAGAATAAACCGTGATTCTTGTGCTAAGTCCGTTTATCTGCGTGCCATAATTATCCCACTTGGTAATTTTCTCAGCGGTAATGCTATTTAACGTCGTTAAATTATGATGCCAATGCACTTGCGAAATGACAGGTTCAACGGATTCCCTGATCGTCTGAATATCGTATTCGGTGCTGTCCTCAAACTGTTGCAAACCGCCTAACAGAGCCAATTGTTCAGCTGTCAACGAATCAAGCACAACCATATTTTCATGAGAATGAAGCTCTCTTGTCAGCGGAATCATTGCTTCACGAATGGCAAGTGCCTCATCCGCGAGAGCTTGCTTTGTTGCATAGTCGGACGGCTGAAAATTCGCCAATTTCTGCTGTTCTTCCAGTGTATAGCTTGCCGTGATTTCATCTAAAACAGACTGATTTGCATGCTCGTGGGATTTTAGTGACAGCGGATTTGTGATTTTCTGAATCATCAATTCAACAGCGGAAGTCGTTGAATATTCCGACATATCCGGAGTAATTCCGTCCACACCATTGATTCCATCTCTTCCGTCTTTGCCATCGATGCCATTTTTACCGTCAACACCGTCATTACCCGGTTGACCGTCAGCACCTTTGAGACTTTCCAACCATTCGGAAACCGTCCCAACAAATCCGTTTTCTTTGGCAAGCTCATAAGCTGAAAGACCGTCTTTACCATCCACACCTGCCTGAATATCGGCAATTTTCTGCAACAACTGCGTGTACAGATCAGGCGTGGGAGGAATCGGAATATCATCATCACCCACAAATCCTGATTCACGGATATTCAGCGTGACGGGAATTGTTGTCGCTCTGACAGTCGTGTCACTTTCCGCATCATATCCGAAAACGCTCATCTTCACAGCACCTACATGAAGTTCCGCAGGTAAATGACAGGTAGTGCCGTCAAATCCAAGAACGATGCTGTACGTTTCGTCACACTGCGAAAACTGCACTACCTTGTGAAACTTCTTCCAATCGCCGTCAAAAACGAATTTCAGATTCACGAAAGCAATCTGATGATCGGCAAGAATCTCACGTTCCAAAACTTCGATTTTCTGCTGTTTTACGAGAAATTTCCACATTAATTCTTCACCTCCACCCATTCTCTTGTTTCTGTATCGTACTGCATATACCCATCAAGGCATTGAATTTTTGTTAGCGGAGTTTCAGTTGTTCCAACTGTATGACCGTCCCAGTTTGCATGCTTTGTAATGGAATTCCACTCAGAAATAGTACCCTCATAAGTAATAAGCGTGAGATTTTCACAGTAATTGAAACAGCCGCCGATAATTTCGGTTGTGCTTTTGGTTATTGTGAAGTTCTTCAGTTTTAAACAACGCACGAACATTCTGTCACCAATGATTTTACCGCTGTAACGAACGGTTTCAAGGTTCTGACATTCACCAAACGCTCCTTCTCCAACTGTTGTAACAGATGCGGGAATTGTAACTGATTTTATTGCTGTTCCCGAAAAGGCATATTTTGCAATTTCGGTCACTTTAGGCGGAATCGTAATTTCTGTAAGTCCATAGAGATTTTGGTGAACAATATATTCATCAATGTGCGGCATAAAACCATTTCTTTTGATCGTTTTAAGTGTAGTCGGAAGCGTCGCCATTTTCAGATTATTGCAGAAACTAAAAGCAAACTCTCCAATAGATGTAATGCCTTCTGAAATAACCACGGATTTAATTCCGTCGTTATCATAGAATGGAGATTTGTTTCCGCTTGTTTCAATCGAACTTGCATAGTCAAACATTGCTCCTGTGCCCTTGAGAATCAGCTTGCCGTCAGAATAGAGAACATAATTGATGTTATCACCGCACTTGCCGACAGAAACTACATCTCCCGTAATTTCATCAACCTTTGCTGTCAGTTCAGTTACCTGATTTGTCAGCTGGAGAATGGTTTTATTGTAATTCTTCATCTGCTCTGTGATTTCAGCAAGCTGTGACATCATATCTGTAACCTTGCATTTACCGAGAATACAGCGGACATATCCACAGTAGCTTGCATTTTCCCGGTAATCTGTCACTTTGATTTCTGTCGCACCTGCATCAATTCTGACTACACAAAGCGTAAGATATGTTTTGGTTTCTGTATCCTTGAACCTTGGAATTGACGGTGATGTTGCAGGAGTACCGGCAAGAATCTCAAATTCTATCTTACGATAGTTTTCACCGGTGTTGCAGCATATACCAACTGACAAATATCTGCCCAGGGATTCATTCACATAGCTTGATAAATCAAAGGTATATGGAGTATCGGAAAGGAAATAGTGTCCGTTAATCCATGCCTTGCCACTGCCAATAGTTAACTTTAACTTGTTTGCAATCAGCTTGAAACACTGACCATAGTTGTCCTGAATGCCGTTGCAGATGATACTGCCAAGATAATCGCAGAAATTCTTGGCAGTATATGTTCTGTCAAGATTCTTTGCATTGAAAAATCCATATGAAAATGCCATAAGCTATACCTCCTTGAATGTCGGCGTAAGATTTCTGCCGTTCCGGTCGAAACTCTCAATCATACCGATAAGCTGTATTTTATTCTGTCGCAGACCAAATCTGCGGTGTTCTACTGTAACATAATCGCCGACAAAATAGTCCTTGTTATATTGAAACTGCGTAGGCTGTACTGCAATTTGTGATTCTGATTCAGTCAGCGGAAGAACCATGCTTTGTTTACCTTTTTCTTTCAGCAGTTCAATATATTCTGCTTTCGGTATCGGCTTTGTTTCGCCGTCAATCTGTTCTTCATCTGACATATCCTTTGCGTCAACATACACTTCATAGCGGTCAAGGTGTGCTGGCTCTGAACCATTGAAATATGTTGTACGTTTTCTTTTTTCTCCTTCGCCTTTGCCCAATATGTATGCAAAATTCTTCTGTTTGGAAATATCAGTAGCATACGAAAATGAAAGCAGATTGTTATATCCGTCAGAGAACACAATATGCGGATTATCCGACTGCATGATACTTCTGTCAGAGCCTTGTGAAAGTTCAAGTACCATTTCATATTGTTCATCAGATGTTTTTAAAAGACGAATATTTGCAGTGCCACCGATTTTCTCACAAATTTTATAAATCCATTCCATAAGATTATCATAGCTGATTTGCAGTTTTGTTTTATGTTCCCAGCATGAACCTGTTGCAGTTCCAACGGAAAGACCGGGAATTTTTCTCATACCGGATACAACAGCATTAAACTGCACAACGGTTTTTATTATATCTGCATAGGCTGTTTCTTTTGTGAAATTCACAGTCGGATAGATTATTCTGCGTTCAAGCAGACACATTAAAAAGCGACCTCTCACAATGAGATAGTCGCCGTCCTCTGCATCTGTTTGTATTTCAACGGATTCAATCAATCCGAAGTGTTCCTTATCATCATCACGCCCGACAATTCTTCCTGTCTGAAATATCTCAACATTTCTCGGTGACGCTGCAATATATACCTCAAAAGCACCGCAGGAATAATATTCAACGTCCCACAAGAGTGAAGAAAAGCTGTCGCATATTGCTTCAAGAGTTATGGATAGTTTATCTTCCACAGGAATCATGTTATATATTTCAATCTGCATAAATCACACTCCCAAGTACGCATTGCGGTGTATCAATCTGACTTTCAGTTTTGAAAGTCCATCAGATGCACGGACATAGAATTTGTTTTCTCCCGGTCTTAATGTCAGCCATGTAGAACCGCTGACAAGCCTGTTTATGATATTTGTAACAACACCCTCACGTTCCAAAGTTACCGTCTTATTGCCTGTTTTCGTGGTTATGGTAATAATATCACCATCTTTGAGTTCACCCAAAATCTGCATATATTCATCTGTTACAGCGTTGTAGATAGTCGGATTCTTTGCAGGTCCTCCGCTGATTTCAAGAGTAAATCCAACCTCATCACCGTCATTTACTATGGTCATAATATTCTGCGTGTTATATCTGCCAATCGGAAAAGGCTCATCATTATCGGGAAAAACGAAGTGAAATGCTCCTGTTATTCTTGAGTATTCAGCAATCTGAGTTTCGGTTGAATACCAGTAAATATCAGGGCAGACAATGGAAATCTGTCCTTTGGTCAGCATTTCAAAATTCTCCATTTCGCAGGTTTCAACGATACCTTCGGCATATACAGAGATGTTTTTTGTAGAGTAATATATCTTGATGTAGCGTGAGGGCTTGACCACTTTATACAGTTCGTGCCGTCTTTTTTCAATACCAAAACCACGCATTTCAAAAGGAATGACCACATTTCTTTTCTCGATAAATGCGTTGTTTAAGTAGCTTCCGTCCATGCCTGCGTAGGTGGATGTGCTGATCGTTCCAGGCGGAGGATTTAGTCCTTCTATTTTTGAGAATAGTAAGCAGTTTGCTGTCTGCGAGAGATCAATTTGCTGACCTGTTTCGTTTTCAAGAATAAGGGAATAGAACATGAATCATCACTTCCTTCGTGATTGACTTTTCCGACAAAATGTGATATAATATAAAAAATGCATTTCATTTGATTTTGTTGATGAGAATATGTGTATGTGTGGTAAGTATGATGGCTAAAAAGACTAAATACTATAAAAAATTTGATAAAAGTTATCCTGTAACTACAAAAAAATTTCAGACAATTTTAGGCTTTTATTTATTTGAATGTCCTACTCCCGGAACAAGTGTAAGAGCTAAAACATTCCATGAATTAGGATGGAAAGGGAAAAATCAATTCGCAAAATTAAAATCTGAAATGTTAAAGAACGCCACTCCAAGTTTAAAATTGCATTATCATCCTTGCAAGAAAGATGAATTGAAAAATAGATTTGATGAAGTTAATACCGTGAAACCCGTTGATGAATACTGCGTTTTTCTTAAACACGACGAAAAAACTGTGATGCAGTCATTATTCTCAGCTATTCGAAATGCTTTTGCACATGGAAGTTTTGGAATTGAAACATTTCAAGGAATTAAAGTTTATTTTTTCTCAAACTATAATGAGTACTTAAAAGCTGAAATTGTACTTCAAGAAGATACTCTTTTAAATTGGATTGAAATATTAAAGTCAGGATACACAAAATACAACAAATAACATTTTACATTTTCACCGCATTTCTCGTCTGCCTGTAAATTTCCAGCCGTGACAGTGATTTTGGGCTATGATTGGTCTGATTTACTGTGCGGCTGTTGTCATTATTGTAATAGTTATTTACAACAGAACTTTCAGCAGAGCCATTCATAATAGCACCTGTCATGCCATCAAGTTTGTAATTGAGATCAGAACCCAGCGTTACTTGCATTGTGTCAGCAACACTGGATACAGCTTTTGCGACAACTTTTTTGCTTTTTATGATACCGTCAGCAAGTCCCTGCATAAAGTCAGGCATCCAGCTTTTATATTCAGTCAGCGGACCTACATCCGGTACAGAGAAGTGCAGATAGCTTCTGATTGTATCGGCAACATCTGTGCAGGCATCGGAAATCCAGTTGATGCAACTTCTTATGCCGTCAACAATACCGCTGATAATATCCGAACCCCAGCTGAAAGCATCACTCGCCAGTCCTTTTACAAAGTTTACAGCCTTATCAAATCCACCCTTTATTGTATCGTAAATACCGCTGATTGTATTTGAAACGGCAGATTTCACATTATCCCATATGCTTGTTATGGTTGATTTAATGGTGTTCATTACAGATGAAATCGTAGAAGAAATGTTGTTCCAAACGGAAGATATGGTGCTTTTGATTCCATTTACAACGCTTGAAATTGCATTACTGATGGCATTCCAGATTGATGAAAATACAGATTTGATTGTATTCATTACACCCGAAATAAAACCTGAAATTGCATTCCATACACTTGATATGGTATTTGATATCGCACTCAGAGCCGTGGAAATCGCCGTCTTGATTGCATTCCAGATAGTTTCAAAGAATGACTCTATACCCTCAAGCAAAGGTGTTATGAACTCGACGATCGCATTCCAAATAGTCTGTATCTTTTCAGAAATCCAGTCCATTGCGCTGCTGATAATAATCCATATAGCCTGAAAGATAGTTTCAAACAGATACTTCACCGATTCAAGCAGCGGAGAGATAAACTCATATATCGCATTCCATATACTTGAAATCATATTGTAAATTGTTGTGCATACCGTTGAGATAACCGTCCATATAGCATTGAAAATGGTAGAGAAGAAATCGTGTATACTTGTCAGAATTCCCGCAAAGAAGTTATAAACTGAAGTGAATATCGTAACAGCCGTATTGTAAATCGTGGTTATGATGCCTGTGAAGAATGTTGAAATCGCATTCCATGTGTTAACAAAAAAGTCCCTTACTGATGTAAACGCAGCACAGATATTATTCCAGATCCCAATGAAGAAATCCTTGATTGCCGTCCATACCTCATCCCATGAAGTACCAAACCACCCAAGGAATACATCGGCAATACCTTTCAATGTGTTCACAATATTCGTAAAGCAATTCTTGATAAAGTCCCATATGCCGACAAAAATGCCCTTAACACCATTCCACATCTGCTCCCAGTCACCAGTGAAAAGTCCGATGAAAATATCCAGAATGCCGAGAATCACATCAACGATCACATCAAAAGTTTCCGCAATATAGGTGAAAACGCCCTCGAACCAAGGTGCAAGAATATCGCATAGTCCCTGCCATATTGAACTCATCAAATCGCCGAAATCCTCAAAATTAAAGCCAAGGTCGTTCAGTCTATCAACGATGCCGGAAGTGAGATTTTCAAAAGTAGCCTTGATTTTCTCCCATGTTGCGAGAATGTTGTCTCGAAAGTCCTCATTTGTTTTCCACAAATGCACAAACGCTGCCACCAGTGCCGCAATCGCCGCAACGACAGTGACAACAGGTGCAGAAATACCGCCAATCGCACCACTGAGCGTGGCAAAGGAAGTTTTTGCACCTGCGATCATCGTAGGAACGTTAGAAATGAACTGCATTAAAGTTCCGACCGTAGAAATCGTTTTGCCCACAACGATCAGCAGAGGTCCTAATGCCGCCGCAATCAGAGCAATTTTAATGATAGTTTCTTTTGTGGCAGGATCAATTGCGTTGAGCTTGTCAACGAGTGCCTGAACTTTACTTACAATGGCTCTGATTGCAGGCATCAGGATTTCTCCGAAAGAAATGGCAAGCTCCTCAAGCTGAGATTTCAGAATCGTCAGCTGACCGCCGAGGTTATCCTGCATGGTTTCTGCCATAGACAGCGATGTTCCGTCACAATTGGAAATCGCTCCCGATAATTTTTCAATATCAGCAGGTGCTGCATTCATCAGTGCAAGGAAGCCTGACATGGCATTTTTGCCAACCAGTGATTGTGCCGCACTTGCTTTTTCAGACTCCGACATCTGATCAAAAGCGACTCGGCAATCCGCCAATATATCGGACAATTCACGCATCGAACCGTCAGAATTGTTCGTTGCAATTTCCATTTCCCCGAAAGCATCGGAGCAGAATTTCACATCGCCGGAAAGTGCGGTCATGATGGAACGCATGGACGTGCCGGACTGGGTGGATTTGATACCGGCATTCGCCATCAATCCCAGTGCCTCGGCGGTATCTTCGCAGGAAAAACCCAATGCACCGGCAATTGGCGCACAGTACTTGAACGATTCGCCAAGCATCGACACATTGCTATTGGCATTGGAACTTGCTGCCGCCAGAACGTCAGCAAAATGACCGCTGTCGGCAGAAGTCAAGCCGAAAGCGGTCAAAGCGTCAGTGACAATATCGGAGGTGGTTGCGAGGTCTTCACCGGATGCAGCGGCAAGATTCATGATGCCGTCAATACCATCCAGCATATCGGTGGTTTTCCAGCCCGCCATTGCCATGTAGTTCATCGCTTCGGCGGCTTCACTTGCAGAAAATTTGGTCTTGCTGCCCATCTCACGAGCCTTGTCACGGAGAGCCTGCAAGTCATCTCCGGTCGCACCGGATACCGCAGCGACCTTTGACATTGCAGTGTCAAAGTCGGAGGCTGTTTTCACGGCGGCAGTCCCAAGAGCAGTTATACCGGCGGTGCCGGGCAAGAGTTTTTCACCTGCACCAGAAATCTTGTTGCCGACATTTTCAAGCACCTGTCCCGCCTCGCCGATTTTGGCAAGTGCCGTATTGGTTTTAGATGCTTCCGTCTGTAATCGCTGCAACTCATTTTCCGTTTCGATGATCTCACGCTGAAGGGCATCATATTGCTCCTGCGTGATGTCACCGTTCGCAAGAGCAGTATTTGCCTGTTCTGCGGCGGTTTTCAGGGTTTCCAGTTTGGTTTTGGTTGAGCCGATGGTGTCTGCAAGAAGTTTCTGTTTCTGCGATAGAAGTTCCGTATTGGTCGGGTCAAGTTTCAGCAGCTTTTCTACGTCTTTCAGCTGTGTCTGGGTGTTTTTGATGTTCTTGTTGACGCCTTCGAGAGCTTTGGAAAGTTTGGTAGTATCACCGCCGATTTCGACTGTGATGCCCTTGATTCTGTTTGCCATGATGTTCACCTCCTTCGTGAGGGCATGAAAAAGCACCTGCCGGAGCAAGTGCTTATCAATATAATATCATTGTGCCAAAGGCGAAGGATTTACTATTGAAAATAGCATATCGATTAATTCCTTTATATATGGATACAGCTTTTCTTCATCAAATTTTTTTAGTGCGGGAATTGCTTCAGATAAAGACATAGTCTTACTGATTTCTCTTGAATCGGTTGCAACTGTAGTTGAATTCATTTTAATAGAAATGAGTTTTCCGTTTAATTCCTGTGATACTTCTTTGTAGATTGGTTTGCCCTTATGTTTAATAAAATTATAATCTTGGCGAATATCACATTCTACATATTCCTTCCAGAAATCTGTCAATAAATCAAGTGCATCAGAAAAAGCAGGACTAACTTTTTTCAAATAATATAAAGGAGATGTTGGATCAGTTGGTGCAATAACGAGGTTTTCTGCGTTTCTCAATTTATCATATGCATCTTTAATGCTGTCAAAAGCACCAAATTTTGTTTGGGTACTTCCTTGATTAATCGAGTATTCTAACGCCGTATAACATAATACCCATGCTAAATCTACAACAATATTATAATATATAAGAGCAGTCTCATAAAAGCAACCAGTATATGTCGGTATTTCATTTTCTGAATTTGTGAAATGCCTGATTTCATCAGCTTCGGTTTGATTTAAAAAGAAACGTGCCTGCGAATACTGACAAATTAGTTCTTTCTGTTTTGAACAAAAATAAATGTCACGACTTGTTGGAAGAACTATTCCGTTTGAAGATTTATTCTCCTTATATAACGCCATAATATCATGTGTAAAAATCATATTATCCTCCTGCAAAGAAATAAGGAATACAATGCTTTGGTGTATTTCAATTATAGCACAGCAGATAGAAAAAGTCAATCAGAAAGAATCAAAATCCGCCTGTCCAGCCACCTCATGCCAACCGTCAAAATCATCATTTTCACGTTCACTAAACATATCATTGACCATCCCAATGGTGAGCATATCCAACTCACCAAGGGACAGTCCAAGCTGAACACAGCGGAGAAGGAATAACGGCGTAGTCATCTGGCGGTCAGTCTGGCGATGTTTTTTTTAGATTCCACCTGTGTAGCCGTATTCAGTCCCCATAATTCAATCAGCTGAGGAAGAATCTCGTAGATGCTGAACGTGTTGAACTGCTCCAGAAAATCATCGGGATTATCCGGAACATTCTCAGGATCAGCGTGTTTTGCCATGATATATGCCACATTTTCGAATACCTCAAGACTCTCAATATCCAGCGTAGATTCGCCCTCATCGCTGTCCTTGACGTTTTTCTGTAACGCTGCAAAATCCTTGTAAATATCACGCCCGAACTTCAGACGATAAAGGCGAGGCACAGCAGCACTCGCCTTAAATGGTACTTCGATACCGTCAATCGCAATATTTTTCTTGATAGCCATATCTGTGCCTCCTTATGAAGTTTTAGCGGCAGTCGTTTTTGCCGCTGCAAACGTCGGAATGTAGACGGATTTATACCAGTTGTTATAGGTAGTTTCATCCGTATTCTCGCAGGTCTTGGATTTTACCAGACCGTCAGGAAGTGCGGAAGCCTTGAGGGACAGTGTTTCCGTCTTGACCTCCGTGCTTTCCTCAGTAGTAGAGCTTTCCGTTTTCGGACGACTTGCACTGCAGCAATAAAGGACATGACGAATGTGATTTTTGTCGCCGTTAAATTCAAACAAAAGTGCAAACTGTGCCGTTTCAGCGTTGTTACGTTCCACAAGCACGCCCTTTGTATCCTGAATCTCACCGAGAATTTCTGTTGCAAAATCCGTAGTGATAAGTGCGATTTCCAAATCGCCTGTATATCCGGCATTGTTGTTGATGACGTAGTACACGGTATTATCGGATAGTGATAGGTAATCCTTTGATGTAATCTCCGGATTTTCCCCCACTCCACACCGTACATGCGACTTTCACCGCATACGGCGTTCCATCAAGGTTATTGTTTCGTCATATTAGCAAATATTTCAAAGCATTCAGAAACTTTAGATAGCAGGATTTCCTGCCATAGTTCTTAATTTGTTTAATTTTTCAAGTTGAGGTTTTGTAAGGTGCAGTTTGTTTAGATATGCAGTTATTGTTTCTGGCTTCGTTGCATGAATCAATCTGTGTACATCAATATGCACAATTATCAGATTTTTGTATTCATCTGTACCGCCTTGTGATGCAGGCTTTTTATGGTGACAGTGAATCTCATCAATCCATAGTACCTTGCCTGTGACGGCACATTTTCCATATTGGGCAGCATACAGTGAAACTCGATTGTCCATGTATTCTACACTTCTGCCATTCATGTGGGATTTTGCAAGCATATGCAGAACCGCTATAACACTTTCATCGAATTTCAGGCATTTATGAATTTCGCTCCTGCCCTCTGGAGTGTATTTGCATATCTTAACCTTTTTGTATCTTGGTGTCTTGGTCTGCACATAAGAAAATGGAATTAAGGGTGCATCTCCGAGAAAACAAATCATCTTGCTTTTCCCATAGTTCTTTTGTATGAATGCAGATTGTATGACACCATTTGATTTTAACTGACCACTTAACCGATTGTAGATAGTTTTGCGAATCGTGTTATAAATCGCACTGCAATCACATGAAATATGAGTTGCAATACGGTAGTAGTTATGAATGCCAAAGACGACAGTATTGTACTGTCTGACAAGGATTCCGAGTTCCTTGGCATTTTTGCTGTGTTCTATTTCTACAATCTTTTTATGGAGCGTTTCAGTAACCCGCTTTTTGGATTTTTCTGACATATGCGATTGCACTGTATATTTCTTCGCTTTGCGGACTGCTTTCAGCTCAAATCCGAGAAATTCGGAACTTTTCTTTTTCAGATTTACAACCCTTGATTTTTCTTCGCTAATGTCGAGTTTAAGCCGCTCTTTCAACCATTTCTTTACTGCTGCAAATATTTTGTCTGCATTGTTTCGCTTGCGGCAGAAAATCTTAAAATCATCTGCATAGCGAACGATATACATTTCTTTCAGTTTGCTTTCCTGTAGAACACGTAATTTGTTTGCACAGCTGATAGTACCGTTTTTTGAAATATGCGGCTTGTACTGCGTATGCGTCGGCATGGTTTCCCATTGACTGCTTATCCACCAGTCCAGCTCATTTAGCACAATGTTAGCAAGGAGCGGAGATAGAATACCGCCCTGCGGTGTTCCCTTATCAGGTTTTATTATCGTGCCGTCCGGCATTACAATTGGTGCTTTCAGCATCTGCTTAATAACGCATATCAGTTTCTTGTCCCTGATTCCCATTGACCATATCTGTCTTATCAGCTTGGAATGATTTACATTTGAAGCGTACCCTTAAAGTTGGACAAAAAATAATGTTTGAAATCAAAACTATAGACAAATAGTAAGGAAAATGGTATAATAAATATGCTTTGTCAATACGCAGGATAAGGCAACGCTGGAGAGCGACCTGAGCGGCGTATTGAATTTGCAAGGAAGGCGATACCATTTAGGTGTCGTCTTTTTTTGTCTCATCGCCTTCCTTGGAAACGAAAGCGATAAACTCCGGGGGTTTGGGCATATGCGTACACTTAAGTAGCAAGAGAAAAAGCGATCAGTTTAGAGGTACG
>CALESG010000159.1 GCA_937907215.1 uncultured Ruminococcus sp. | reverse complement strand
AGCATTTGCAATTTCCTCTCTGAAAATAGCATCTGCATCACGCAATATTTCCAATTTTTCCTTAGTAATTTCGCCAATAACACGAACTGCAAGTCCCGGTCCTGGGAATGGTTGACGCCATACCAATTCATATGGAATTCCAAGCTGAGTTCCAGCTGCACGAACTTCATCTTTAAAGAGATCCCTCAAAGGCTCAACTATTTCATCAAATGAAATAACACTTGGAAGTCCGCCAACATTGTGATGACTCTTGATTACAGCAGAATCACCCTTGCCGCTTTCAATAACATCAGGGTAAATCGTTCCTTGTACAAGAACGTTTATCTTTCCAAGCTTTTTAGCTTCTTCTTCAAATACACGAATGAATTCTTCCCCAATTATTTTACGTTTACGTTCAGGATCGGTTACACCTTTAAGCTTGCTAAGAAATCTGTCTTCTGCATTTACACGTATAAGATTCATGCCAAACTGTCCGCGGAATGTTTTTTCTACAAAATCACCTTCATCTTTTCTCAAAAGACCGTGATCTACAAATACGCAGGTAAGATTTGTACCGATAGCTTTATGCAGCAGTACAGCAGCAACAGAAGAATCTACTCCGCCTGAAAGGGCTAAAAGAACCTTTTTGCCAGCAAGTTCTTCACTATACTTTTTAATAGTATCCTCTACAAAGTTTTCCATCTTCCAGTCACCATGACAGCCACATATATTAAACAAGAAATTCTTAAGTACTTGTTTACCATATTCAGTATGTGTAACTTCCGGATGGAACTGTACTGCATAGATTTTTTTCTCATCATTGCTCATAGCAGCACAAGGACATTTGTCTGTATATGCAATAACATTAAAGCCTTCTGGTGGAGTTTTTATAAAGTCAGTGTGGCTCATCCAGCATATGCTTTCCTTTGGCATATCATTAAAAAGCAGACTTTCATTTGTCTTAAATGAAGTTTTTCCGTATTCACTGCTGTTTTCTGCACTGCATATTTCTCCGTCAGCCATATATGCAATAAGCTGTGCACCATAGCAAATTCCTAAAACAGGTATTCCAGCATTTAAAATTTCAGGGTCGTAATGTGGTGAAGCCTCATCATATACACTGTTCGGTCCACCTGTAAATATAATTCCTTTATAGCCAATATTTTTTATTTCTTCTACAGTGATCTTATTATAAGGCTTAATTTCTGCATAAACATTTTGCTCTCGTACTCTTCTTGCGATCAATTGATTATACTGTCCGCCAAAATCAAGTACAAGTACTTTTTCTAATGTGCTTCCCTGATCTTTTCTTTTCATAAGTTAACCTCTCCGTTTGTTTTAAAAATTATTTGCCGCTGTCGCCATAGTTGGAAAGGACCCTTGCAGATGGATCGTTTACATTGCAGCCTTCCCATTCCTTATTAGGCATCCAGAAATCCACAATCATTTCACTTTCAGACGGATAAAACTTTTCAAAAATCTCACGATACAGCAATGATTCTTTTGTAAATGGCTGTGCATGAGTATATTTTTTTCTAAGTGTTTCATATTCTTCATCAGTATAATATGCTTCCGCATATTCTTTAAGATAATTAACCATAGAATGTCCAACTGCATCTGAAAAGGCAGCTTTTTCACGCCAGAGTATTTCATCAGGCAAATAGTCGCCTTCAAAAGCTTTTCTGAGCAGATATTTGCCTTTGCCATATTTGTTCATCTTGATTTCGGGGTCAATATTCATTACATATTTTACAAAATCAAGGTCGCCAAACGGAACTCTTGCTTCAAGAGAGTTTACAGAAATGCATCGGTCAGCACGAAGTACATCATACATATGCAGCTCTCTTATACGCTTTTCGGATTCTTTTTGAAAAGCATCAGCATTTGGAGCGAAATCAGTGTACTTATAGCCGAACAATTCATCAGAAATTTCTCCTGTAAGCAATACTCGAATATCTGTTTGTTCATGTATAGCTTTACATATGAGATACATTCCTATGCTGGCACGAATTGTAGTAATATCAAATGTACCAAGCAAATGGATAACATCTTCCAATGATGAAAGAACATCGTCTTTTGTTATAATTACTTCCTTGTGATCGCTTCCTATATAGTCAGCAACTTGTTTTGCATACTTAAGGTCAATAGCATCTTCACTCATACCAATTGCAAATGTTCTTATTGGAGCAGAACTTTTTTTAGCAGCAATAGCACAGACAAGAGATGAGTCAAGACCACCTGAAAGCAAAAATCCTACTTTCGCATCAGCAACAAGACGCTTTTCAACACCGACCACAAGTTTATCGTGAATGTTCTTACATACGGTATCTATATTATTATAGCAGATTCCATTTGATTTTGCAATATCACAATAGCATATAAATTTACCGTTTTTATAATAATTTCCCGGTGGAAAAGGCATAATCTTATTAGTTAAGCCAACAAGGTTCTTAGCTTCGCTTGCAAATATTATATTATTTTTTTCATCGTAACCATAATAAAGCGGTCTAATGCCTATAGGATCTCTAGCTGCTATATATTCGTTTTTATTTTTGTCATAAATTATACACGCAAATTCAGCATCAAGCATAGCAAACATATCTGTGCCATACTTTTTATATAAAGGCAATAAAATTTCGCAGTCTGAATCACTTTTAAAAGTAAATTCATCTGCAAGTTCTGCTTTTAATTTTTCAAAGCCATAAATTTCACCGTTGCATACTACATAACTGCCATCAAGTTCAAATGGCTGCATACCCGATGGTGTTAGTCCCATAATTGCAAGTCGATGAAATCCAAGTAAACCGTTTCCTGTATCTATAATACGGCTGTCATCAGGACCTCTTGATATAGTTTCATCAAAACATTTTTTGAATTTTTTTAAATCTGCATCTACTCTGCAGTAACCCATAATTGAACACATAATTAAATCCTCCATTTAACACTTTAGCCGACAGGGAATTCTGTCGGCAAAGTGACTTGTTTTTTTATTTATTATTCTACATCTTGAAGTGCATTGTGGCCTTCTTCGCCTGTACGAACTTTTATAACGTTCTCAACATCATACACAAATATTTTACCATCACCAATGTGACCAGTATAAAGAACTTTTTTTGCTACTTCTATTACCTTGTTTACAGGAACTGCACTTACAACGATTTCAATCTGAACCTTAGGCAATAAGTTAGCCTCTACTTGAACACCTCTATAATATTCAAGTTTACCTTTTTGAACACCGCATCCAAGAACGTGAGATACTGTCATACCAGTAATGCCGATTCCGACCATTGCGTTCTTGAGAGCTTCAAGACGAGATTCTTTGCATACGATTGCAATAACAGGTACATCTTCGTCAATATATTCAGGTAACATCGAAAATCCTGCATATGCTGATGGAAGTCCATGCTCTGTAATGTCAAGACCAATAGTTTCTTCTTCACGTGATGCTCGCAATCCGAATATTGCTTTAATTACAAGAAATGTAATTGTAATTGTTACAGCTGTCCAAGCTGCTACTGATATAATACCAAGACACTGTAATCCCAAAAGCTCAAATCCACCGCCATAGAAAAGACCAGTGAGTTTTTCTCCTGAAGCATTAGCTACAGCATATTCAGGAGCTTTGTCTGTAGCCAGCAAGCCAACTGCAAATGTACCCCATATACCGTTTAGGCAATGAACTGCAACTGCGCCAACCGGATCATCAATATGAAGTTTGTGATCAAGAAGCCATACACCAAATACTACCAACAAACCGGAAACCACGCCAATTACGATCGCACCAAAAGCATCAACAACATCACATCCAGCAGTAACGCCGACAAGACCTGCAAGAGACGCATTCAAGCACATTGAAACATCAGGTTTGCCATATTTGATCCATGTGAAAATCATACATGAAAGTGTTGCAACAGATGGTGCAATTGTTGTTGTAAGGAAAATAGATCCAAGCTGTTCTAATGAAGTAGCTGCTGCACCGTTAAATCCATACCAACCAAGCCAAAGAATAAATACTCCAAGAGAACCAAGTGCGATATTGTGACCAGGGAAGGCATTAACTTTTGTTACTTTACCATTTGAATCTTTATTAAATTTACCTATTCTAGCACCAAGTATTTTAGCACCGATAAGTGCGGAGATACCTCCAACCATATGAATTGCACATGAACCGGCAAAGTCATGGAAACCAAGATCAGCCAGCCAGCCGCCGCCCCAGATCCAGTGAGCTTCAATAGGATATATCAAAGCAGAAATTATACCGGAATATACGCAGTATGATAAAAACTTTGTTCTTTCTGCCATTGCACCAGAAACAATTGTAGAAGTTGTTGCACAGAATACAAGGTTAAATACAAAACTTGAGAAATTGAAATTATCATATGATGTAAAAAGATCAAATCCGGGCTTTCCGATAAATCCAAAAAAGTCCTCACCCAAAAGCAAGCCAAAACCTATAAGTATGAACATTACTGTACCAATGCAGAAGTCCATAAGGTTTTTCATTATAATATTGCCTGTATTTTTTGCTCTTGTAAAACCTGCCTCGACCATTGCAAAACCAGCCTGCATCCAAAATACAAGTGCAGCACCAATCAGAAACCAAACGCCAAATACTTCAGCCGTTGTAGCTTCTGAAACTAAATCCCTGATAGCTTCGTTCATTTCAGTCAACTCCTTAAAATTATCATTAAAGTTACTATATTTAATTATTTTATCTTACACCAAAAAGCAAATCACCATATGTAGGGAATGGCCAATACTTCTTAGCTGTAATTGTTTCAGCTTCATCACAAGGAATACGCAGTTCATCCATTTTAACAAGTACATTATCACGAATTGCATAAGATTCATCAACAATATCTTCTACGGAATCAAGTACTGATACAGCTTGCTCAAGTTCATCAGCCTTAACAGCAATATCATCAAGCAAAGTGGAAAGTTTTTTTACAAGATTCTTTTCATAGCTGCATGGAATATTTTCATCTACTGCTTTTTTATAACCGATTGTTTTTGAAAGTTCTGCTGCATATGCTTCAATAGCAGGTGCTATTTCTCTTCTTGCCATTTGAACCATTGTGCCAGCCTCGATCTTAACCTGCTTGCAATAATTATCCAGCATAATATCACATCTTGATTTAAGCTCAGCTTCTGTAAACACCTTTTGTGAAGTAAGCATATCAACATTTTTCTTATCAAGCAGGTGTGGCATACAATCAGGTGTTGTACGATAATTAAGAAGACCTCTTTCTTCTGTTGCTTCCTTGATCCATGAATCGTCATAACCGTTGCCATTGAAAATAATACGTTTATGATCTTTAATAGTCTTACGAATCATCTCATGCAAAGAAGTTTCAAAATCATCTGCTTTTTCAAGTCTGTCAGCATAAATCTTAAGGCTTTCAGCAACTGCACTGTTGAGCATAATGTTTGCACAAGCTATGCTGTTTGAAGATCCAAGCATACGAAATTCAAACTTATTTCCTGTAAATGCAAATGGTGATGTACGGTTACGGTCTGTTGTATCACGATTAAATTCCGGTAAAACATCAACGCCGAGCTTCATCTTAGTCTTTTCAATGCCCATATAAGGAGTATCTGTTTCAATAGCCTCCAAAACCGCATTTAATTCATCGCCAAGGAAAATAGAAACAACAGCCGGTGGTGCTTCGTTAGCTCCAAGTCTATGATCATTTCCTGCTGTAGCAACAGAAATACGAAGTAAATCCTGATAATCATCAACAGCTTTAATAACAGCACATAAGAACAGCAAAAATTGTGCATTTTCATAAGGCGTTTCACCAGGTGAGAGAAGATTTATGCCTGTATCTGTGGAAATTGACCAGTTGTTATGTTTTCCGCTTCCGTTTACACCGGCAAATGGCTTTTCATGGAGCAGACATACAAGACCATGCTTTGAAGCAACCTTTTGCATGATTTCCATTGTGATCTGGTTATGATCAGTTGCAATATTAGTAGTAGTATAAATAGGAGCAAGCTCATGCTGTGCCGGAGCAACTTCATTATGTTCAGTTTTAGCAAGGATTCCAAGTTTCCACAGCTCTTCATTAAGTTCCTGCATATAAGCTTCAACTCTTGGCTTGATAACACCAAAGTAATGATCGTCCATTTCCTGACCCTTAGGAGGTTTTGCACCGAAAAGTGTACGTCCTGTAAACATAAGGTCACGGCGTTTTTCGTACATATCCTTATCTACAAGGAAATATTCTTGCTCAGGACCTACAGATGTGCGAACACATTTTACATTGTCATTGCCAAACAAACGAAGGATTCTCATCGCTTGCTTATTCAGTGCTTCCATAGAACGCAGAAGGGTTGTTTTTTTATCAAGTGCTTCACCGCCATAGGAACAAAACGCTGTTGGAATGCACAATGTCTTTCCTTTAATAAAAGCATATGAAGTAGGATCCCATGCTGTATAACCCCTTGCTCTAAGTCCGCCTGACGGGAATGATGAAGCATCTGGTTCACCTTTAATAAGTTCTTTGCCTGAAAATTCCATGATAACGCCACCGTCAGGTGATGGTGTAATAAAGCTGTCATGTTTTTCAGCAGTGATGCCTGTCAATGGCTGAAACCAATGAGTGTAGTGGGTAGCACCATTTGCGATTGCCCAGTCCTTCATTGCTGTTGCAACTGCATTTGCCACACTAGGATCCAATTTAGCACCTTCATCAATTGTTTTTTTGAGCGACTGATAAACCTTGGCAGATAAATTAGCTTTCATTATTCTGTCATCAAATACCAGACTTCCAAAATACTCAGATACTGTTCTCATAAATAACCTCTCCTTTTTCTAAATAAAAAGACAAGGACGTCCATTGTGTAAAAATACCTACACAAATAAAAGACGCCCTTGCCTTTATATACCATATTATTATACCAAACAGATTTTCAGAACATTTAAAATGCTTAAATTATATAATCATATAATTTATAGTTTTAAATATTAGCTTATGTTTAGCCTACAAAAAAAGAAAAGACAAAGATACTTCAAGGATTACTTACCTATCCTCAAAGACGTCTTTGTCCTTACCTGTTGCTTATTATACATCACCTAAATTCATTTGTCAACCCCTTTTTTTATTTTTTTGAAAAAAAAGGAAAATTTTAATTTTAGTCTTGACAAACAAAATAAAACGTAGTATAATGTTTAACAATGAGCAAAGGCGTTCATATTGATGCAGGTTTTCTGCATTGATTTGAACGCCTTTCTTTTTATATTCTCCGAAAGGAAGGTAACCTATATGAAATTAGAAGGTCAGGTAAGAATTCCATCCGGCTGTGCCATTGCGGCTGTTATTTCCAAAGATGGAAACAGGATGTCCGGTGATATGATTACCAATGCTATGAAACCTATGCACGATCGCTCAAACGGTCTGGGCGGCGGATTTGCAGGTTACGGAATATATCCAGAATACAAAGATTTTTATGCCCTGCATTTCTTCTTTAATGAACGTGCTACCCGCAAAAACTGTGAAGTGTTTCTTAAAGAAAGATTTGAAATTGTAAAATCTGAAGTTATTCCTACAAGAAAAATGCCTGCTATTACAGATGAACCTATTATATGGAGATATTTTGTTTCTCCTCTTAAATCGGTGCTATCTTCATTACAGCTTGATGAGAAAGAATTCGTTGCACGAACCGTTATGAAAATAAATACCGAGATGGCAGGAGCCTATGTCTTTTCAAGCGGTAAAAACATGGGTACTTTCAAAGCTGTTGGCTTTCCAGAAGATGTAGGTGTATTTTATAAATTAGATGAGTACGAAGGATACTCATGGACTGCACACGGACGTTATCCTACAAATACGCCCGGTTGGTGGGGTGGTGCTCATCCATTTACATTGCTTGATTATTCTATAGTACATAATGGTGAGATTTCTTCCTATGATGCTAATAGAAGATTTATAGAAATGTTTGGCTATAAATGTAATCTTCAAACTGATACAGAAGTTATTACATATATTATGGATCATCTTTTGCGTAAACAAGGTCTTTCACTTGAAGAAGCTGCTAATGTTATTGCTTCTCCATTCTGGAGTACTATTGAATCAAAGCCAAAAGATGAAAGAGAAAAGCTTACATATCTTCGTACTGTATTTTCAAGCTTGCTGGTAACAGGTCCATTTTCTATTGTACTTGGATTTGACGGCGGTCTTATGGCACTTAATGATCGCCTTAAACTTCGTTCGATGGTTGTTGGTGAAAAAGATGACAAGGTATTCATTGCAAGTGAAGAAGCAGCTATACGTGTTATGGAGCCGAATGCTGAAAATATTTATGCTCCAGCAGGCGGAGAACCTGTAATTGTAAGAGTAAAGGAGGGCAAATTCTAATGAGCGTAGAATTTTTATATCCTGAATTTGAAGTAGTAAGAAATGATAATCGTTGCATAGCGTGCAGAGTTTGTGAGCGTCAATGTGCAAATGAAGTTCATTCATATGATCCTGAAAACGGTATTATGCTTAGCGATGAAACAAAATGTGTAAACTGTCAACGTTGTGTATCGCTTTGTCCTACAAGAGCAATTAAAATTGTAAAGAGCAACTGTACATTACGTGAAAATGCTAACTGGAAAGATGCTACTATTAAAGAAATATATAAGCAGGCAAATAGCGGCGGTGTATTGCTGTCATCAATGGGCAATCCTAATCCGCTGCCGGTATATTGGGATAAAATTCTAATAAATGCATCACAGGTAACCAAGCCTCCTATTGACCCACTGAGAGAGCCTATGGAAACAAAGGTCTTCCTTGGAAAAAAGCCTGAAAAGATATGTCGTGATGAAAACGGAAAACTGAAATGTGATATAACACCACAACTTGAACTTTCAATGCCTGTAATGTTTTCAGCTATGAGTTATGGTTCTATCAGCTATAATGCACATGAATCACTTGCAAGAGCAGCAAAAGAACTTGACATATTCTATAATACTGGTGAAGGTGGACTGCATGAAGACTTTTATTGTTATGGTGAAAATACAATAGTTCAAGTCGCATCTGGCCGTTTCGGTGTTTATAAAGATTATCTTGAAGCAGGTGCTGCTGTTGAAATAAAAATGGGTCAAGGTGCAAAGCCTGGTATTGGCGGACATTTGCCTGGTGCTAAAATTGTAGGGGATGTTTCAAGAACACGTATGATTCCTGAAGGTTCTGACGCTATATCACCTGCTCCACATCATGATATTTATTCTATTGAAGATTTAAGACAGCTTGTATTCTCTCTTAAAGAGGCTACTGAATATAAAAAACCAGTTATAGTAAAAGTTGCTGCAGTTCATAACATCGCTGCGATAGCAAGCGGTATTGCACGAAGCGGTGCTGATATAATTGCAATCGATGGTTTCCGTGGAGGTACTGGAGCAGCACCTACAAGAATTCGTGATAATGTAGGCATTCCAATTGAGCTTGCCCTTGCATCTGTTGATCAGCGTTTACGTGATGAAGGCATTAGAAATAATGTTTCACTTGTTGTTGGAGGCAGCATTAGAAGTGCATCAGATGTTGTAAAGGCTATTGCACTTGGTGCGGATGCTTGTTATGTTGCTACTGCAGCAGTCCTTGCTCTTGGATGTCATCTCTGTCGTACTTGTCAAAGTGGTAAATGCAACTGGGGTATTGCTACTCAGCGTCCGGAACTTGTAAAACGTCTTAATCCAGATATTGGCAGCAAACGTCTTGTAAATCTTATGACTGCTTGGCGTCATGAAATCAAAGAGCTTATGGGTGGCATGGGTATAAACTCTATTGAAGCACTTCGTGGAAATAGACTTATGCTTCGTGGAATCGGACTGAATGAAAAAGAACTTCAGATACTTGGTATTTCTCATGCCGGCGAATAGGAGGTAAATTAAAATGAAACGAGTATATGCCAATGAAAAATGGTGCCTTGGTTGTCATCTGTGTGAATATAATTGTGCTTTTGCAAATTCGGGAGAAGTAAATATGGTCAAGGCACTAAAGGGTAAAAAGATTTTCCCCAGAATTCACGTTGATGGTGACAACAGCATAAATTTTGCTGTTTCATGCCGTCACTGTCAAGATCCTATTTGTGTTAAGAGCTGTATATCAGGAGCTTTATCTATTAAAGATGGTGTTATATGTATTGACCATGATAAATGTGTGGGATGTCTTACTTGTATTTTGGTATGTCCTTATGGAGCAGTTGCTGAGGGCGAAAATGGCGTTGTTCAGAAATGCGAACTTTGCCTTGAAAATTCTTGTGGTGAACCGGCTTGTGTGAAAGGCTGTCCTAACAATGCAATTGTTTACGAAGAGAGGTAAATAGAATGAAACAGTATGTAATTATTGGAAACAGTATTGCAGCTACTGGCTGTATTGATGGTATTCGCAGCATTGATAAAGAAGGTAAAATCACTGTTATATCTGAAGAAAATTATCATGCCTACTGCCGACCTCTTATATCATATTATTTGGAAGGCAAAACAAAGCTTGCTAAAATGAATTATAGAAGCCAAGACTATTATGACAAAATGAATTGCAATGTAATATGGTCAAAAAGCTGTTAATATAAATAAAGATTATAATGAAATCGTGCTTGATGATAACAAGACTATTCAATATGATGAATTATGCGTAGCAACTGGTTCTTCTCCGTTTGTTCCGCCGTTTAGCGGGCTGGAAAATGTAGAAAATAAATTTTCATTTATGACAATAGATGATACTTTAGCACTTGAAGCGTCTGTAAATAAAAATTCAAAGGTTCTTATAATTGGAGCTGGTCTTATTGGACTAAAATGTGCTGAGGGATTAAAGAATAGGGTAGCAGCAATAACAGTATGCGACCTTGCTGACAGAATTCTTTCAAGTATTCTTGACAATGAATGTGCCGCTATAATGCAAGAGAATCTTGAGAAAAACGGCATTTCATTCATGCTTGGTGACAGTGCCGAACGCTTTGAGAAAAATAAGGCTTTTATGAAAAGCGGAAAAGCAGTAGATTTTGATGTTCTTGTATTAGCAGTTGGTGTACGTGCAAATACATCACTTGTAAAAGATGCCGGCGGTTCTGTAAATCGTGGCATTATAATTGATGATAAAATGAAAACTACTATCAAAAATGTATACGCAGCTGGTGATTGCACTGAAGGAAATGATATTTCTTTTGGCAGCAAAAGAGTACTTGCAATTCTTCCTAATGCCTATATGCAGGGAAAATGTGCCGGTACTAATATGGCTGGTGGAAATACTGTATTTGACAATGCGATTCCTATGAATTCAATTGGTTTCTTTGGACTTCATGTTATGACAGCAGGCAGCTATTTTGGTGAAAAAGACGGTGGAGAGATGTATGAAGAAAAGAGTGAGAATTCACTTAAAAGGCTCTTTATCCGCAATGGATTATTAACAGGATATATAATGATTGGCAATGTGGCGAAGGCTGGAATTTATACATCACTGATTCGTGAAAAGACTCCGCTTGATTCAATAGATTTTGATTTATTGAAAAAAGACGCTACATTTGCTGCGTTTTCACATGAAAGCCGTGTAAGTAAGTTTGGAGGTGCAGTGTAATAATGTTGATAGACGTAACAAATCTTGATTATTTAGATTATAAGGGCTTAAATGACAAACTTCGTGAATCTGATGAAGAATGCACAATTAACGGATGCTGTGGTCAGAGATTTATTGCTGCCGGCATGTCGGATAAAAATATTACTATCAATGGTGTGCCGGGAAATGCTCTTGGTGCTTATCTTAATGGAGCATCTATTAAAGTAAATGCAAATGCACAAGATGCGGTTGGCGATACAATGAATGAAGGCAAAATTGTAATTTACGGAAATATTGGCGATGCTGCTGGTTATGCAATGCGTGGCGGAAAAATATTTGTAAAGGGCAATGCTGGTTATCGTGCTGGAATACATATGAAACAATATAAGGAAAAAGTTCCTGTTATAGTAATCGGCGGTAATACAGGAAGTTTTCTTGGTGAATATCAAGCTGGCGGTATAATTGTAATACTTGGACTTAATTCAGACGGTCAACGTATTGTAGGTAATTTTCCGTGTACAGGTATGCACGGTGGAAAAATGTTTCTTCGTGGAAAATGTGATGATATAGAGTTTCCAAAGCAGGTAACTGCAAGAGAAGCTACTTCTAAAGATATGATGGAAATAAAAGAGTATATAGATGAATTTTGTGAATATTTCGGTACAGACGCAGAAGAAATAATGAATTCTGTTTTTACAGTTGTAACTCCTGACAACAGCAATCCATTTAAACAAATGTATGTAGCAAACTGAAAATTATAACCTGTCCACATAGAAATTATGTTCGGATTTTCGAGCGTAATTTCGCATAGGGCAAGACGAAAAAGCGAAAGCATACTGACGTATGGTGAGCTTTTATTTGTGCAGACATCGGCAAAATTCGCCGAAAAGACGTGCGTAACTTTCTATGTGGACAGATTCTTAGTATTTGTCGAGCGGGAATGATAAATTATAAAAGATGTATTTTTAAAGAAAAAGTTTCTTTTTATATATATTAATTCTCTATTATGTGATGTATTATATTAAAGGGAGGCAATGGTCAATGACCAAATATATATTTGTAACAGGCGGCGTCGTTTCGGGACTTGGAAAAGGAATAACAGCAGCATCACTTGGAAGACTTCTAAAAAATAGAGGATTAAAAGTAGCTGCACAAAAGTTAGATCCATATATAAACGTTGATCCGGGCACAATGAGTCCATATCAGCATGGTGAAGTTTATGTAACAGAAGATGGAGCCGAAACGGATCTTGATCTTGGACATTATGAAAGATTCATTGACGAAGACTTAAACAAATATTCTAATCTAACAACAGGCAAGGTTTATTGGAACGTATTAAACAAAGAAAGAAGAGGAGAATATCTGGGCAATACGGTTCAAGTAATACCAC
>CALESG010000158.1 GCA_937907215.1 uncultured Ruminococcus sp. | reverse complement strand
CAAAACCAAAGCGTAATCTTTTATTAAAGCTTATGCCAGCAATTGGAATGATTGCATTAACAGTTTTACTTAGAGGTGTAATGGGAGGAACGAATCTTTCATTTTTATTGTTTAGCGTCGGTTCGGTTTCCATGGGTGCGATAGTTTCTATATTTACAATTATCAATGATAAAAAGGAATATAAGCAACAGATCGTTGACAGAGAAATTGGCTATAGGAAATACATTGATAAAAAGAGAGCAGAAATTGAGGGCTTTAGAAAAGAAGAATTGCAACTTCTCAATAGAATTTATTATCGTTATGATGAGACTTCTACATTTGCACAAAACTTTTCAGGTAACTTGTTTGACAGAATACTTTCAGATGAAGATTTCCTAGAATTAAGAATAGGCACTGGAACAATTGATGCAGCGAGAAAAATCGACTATAAGCCACAAGAAAAATATGAAGCTGATGATGATGACCTTGTTGATCTTCCGGTGCAAATATCAGAGAAATATGAGAAATTATCAAATGCTCCTATTTTAGTTCAATTAAAAGATGCTAATGTTGTTGGTGTTGTAGGCAATGATAAGTTATTGTATGAAATGATGAAAATTATGTACTTTGATTTATGCATAAGACAGCATTATGATGATGTGATGACTTTTCTTATTATCGATGAGAACAACATTGAAAAGTATAGTTGGATTAAGGGGTTTAAGCATATAAACAATGATAAGTTCAGAAATATTGTGTGTGATAGTCAAAGCAAATCTGCCATATTTGAGCATCTTTATGCTGAATTAAATCATAGAAGTACATCAAAAGAAAAAGAATATATGCCGCATATTGTGGTTTTTGTAATGAATGATTTTGGCATCAAGGAACATCCCGTTTCAAAATACATAGAAAAAGCTGCTGATTACGGTGCTACTTTCATCTTTTTTGAAAATTATCCCGATTATATTCCGCTTGGTTGTTCTCAGCTTGTTTTGATTGATAGTGATAGCAAAGGTCGAATCATAAAAAATGAAAATACAGAAATCATTGATTTTATGTATGTTAAAATTCCAGATAGCGATTTATATTCTATGTCTTATAAACTTGCTCCTGTATATTGTGAAGAAGTGAGTCTTGAAGGTGCTTTGACCAAGAATATTACGCTATATCAGCTGCTTGGAATTTTATCTGCCGAAGATTTGGATTTAAATTCAAGATGGTCTATGTCGGATGTAACTAAATCAATGGCTGCTCCAATTGGTGTACGTTCAGGCAACGAAGTAGTTTACCTTGATATTCATGATAATGAAAAAGCTCATGGACCGCATGGACTTGTTGCAGGAACAACCGGTTCTGGTAAGAGCGAAATTTTGATGACGTATATTCTTTCAATGGCAACATTGTATAGCCCATATGAAGTTGCATTTTTGATAATTGACTTTAAAGGCGGTGGAATGGGTAACCAGTTTAAATCACTACCACATACACTTGGCGTTATAACAGATATTGACGGTAAGGAGATAAATCGATCTTTGATATCAATAAAAGCGGAGATTGAACGCAGAAAGAAACTTTTTGCTGAAGCTGATGTGGATCATATCAATAAATATATTCATGCTTGGAAATCCAAAAAGGTTAAAACACCTTTGCCGCATTTAATTATTATTGTAGATGAGTTTGCAGAACTGAAAGCACAGCATGGAGACTTCATGGCAGAACTTAATAGTGCGGCACGTGTTGGACGTTCTCTTGGTGTGCACTTGATACTCGCTACTCAAAAGCCACAAGGACAAGTAGATCCACAAATTGATAGTAACTCTAAATTTCGTCTTTGTCTTAAGGTTCAGACACCGGCGGATAGCCAGGAGGTAATTAAAACACCTCTTGCTGCTGAGATTAGAGAAGCTGGACGTGCTTATCTGATGGTCGGCAATAATGAAGTATTTGAACTTTTTCAGTCTGCATATAGCGGTGCTCCATCTGGTATAGAAGCGAGTGCAAATCAAAAAGAGTTTACGATATCTTCGGTTGATTTTGCAGGAAGAAGAACACCTATATTTACAAGAAAACATAAGAAACCTGCAAATGGTGAGAAGATTATTTCTCAAAAAGAAGCAATAACAATTTGGATCGAAGAATCTTTTAAAGCGAATAAATTGAAAAAGCTTCCTGATATTTGTCAGCCTCCTCTTCCTAAGCTTATTGAATATAAAACTATTCAAAAAAAATCGGATTCGGGAATCTATGCCGATCTGGGATTGTTTGATGACCCAGAACAGCAAAGACAGGAAAGTTATATTGTAGATATTTCAACACAGCATATGCTTGTTATTGGAGCATTACAGACAGGTAAAACAAATGTACTTCAATTGCTTATTCGTACACTTTCTGATAATTATACTCCGAATGAAGTGAACTTTTATATTATAGATTATTCGTCTATGATATTGACAAATTTTCAGAATCTTGCTCATGTTGGCGGTGTTGTAGTTCCAAATGAGGATGAAAAACTTAAGAATCTGTTTAAATTATTGACTACAGAAATCGTTTCAAGAAAGCAAAAATTAAAGGGAGCTGGAGTAAGTTCATTTACTGCATATAAAGAATCTGGTAAGTCTGATTTGCCACTTATTATTTTGATAATAGATAATTTTGCATCATTAAAAGAGCTTAATCTGAATGATAATACAGTTTTACTTTCTATACTAAGAGATGGATTGTCAGTCGGAATAAGTGTTGTTATTGCAAATGGCAGTACTAAGGGCATGGAATATAAATATATCTCATCTTTTGCTTGCCGTATTGGACTGCATCATAATAATTCGGATGAATATGGCAATTTATTTGGTGCATTTAAATTATCTGTTGATACTATTCCTGGACGCTGTATAGTGGAAGTGGACAAGAAAAATCTTGAATGCCAGTTGTATCAAAGTTTTGAAGGCGAAAAGGAATTTCAGAGAGTTGAAAATATTAAAGCTTTTGTTGATGAGGTTAATTTGATATATCCAGATCAAAAGGCATTGTTAATTCCTGAGATTCCAGAATTTCTTATGGAGAAAGATGTTAAAAAACAGTATCCTTCATATTTTTCACCGTATCAAATTATTTTGGGATTCAACTACGATAGCCTAATGCCAACGAAGATTAATTTATCAGGCTTGAATATGATTATTTCCGGAACACCTAAGTCTGGCAAAGGTAACTTTATAAGATACATGGTTTCTTGTTTAGAAGCAAATTTAAAGTCTGCGCCTGTAGAAATTGTTATTTTTGATAAAGCTACTATAAAGAAATATGAGCCTCTTTCTAAAAAATATAATTGCATAACCGGTTATGAACTTAGTTCAGAGCGTATGAAAAATATATGTCAAGATTGGAAAACAGAGCTTGAGTGTAGAAAACAACTTGTTCTGGAGCATCATGGAGATATGTCAGTTCTTGATGATAAGCCGCTTCTTATGATGATATGTGAGGATTCCGGGAAAGAGATGCTTAATAATTTTGATGAAAGCTTATTTGATTATTTAGCATATAAGTTTACCTGGATAGCTTCTAATGCAACTAATGATGATATATCTCCAATGAAAGCACCAAAACTTTATAAAGCAAAGACTTCTGGTGCTGGATGTATGTTATTTGGATCTGTTTCAGCAAGTAAAATGTTTGATGGATTTATTAAGATATCATTGACAGAGAAAAATGAACGTCTTAATAGAGATGTTAGCAAGGGAGATGCCTTTTACGTTGATGCTAATGATCCCACTATTGTGTATAGGTTAAAAACTGTTATACATCAAGAGTAGGCTATGCAATGCAGGACGTCAGTCTTGTTTCCATAGATATATTAAAATATAGAAGGAGGTGATTATGATGGCAGATAAGTTTATGTGTGTGTATTCTGAGATGCAGGCGCTTAAAAGTAAGTTTGATACAGAATCAAATGATTTAAATGATACTGCAACAGCAATGCAGGCATTTCAGGATAACACAGTAAGCACAGCAATTGCTGATTTCAAGTCTAAAATTTCCGAATTCCAAGAACAGATCAATCAGACAGAAACTGATTTAAAATCAGAAACAGATCGTGTTTGTGGCTCAGGTTATGAAGGCGGTGCCGGTTGGCTCGGTGAACAGTCAGCAAATTTTGTAAATTCTGTTTATGATACTGGTGATGGTTTGGCAGGATGCTTTAATACACTTCGTAACGACATGGACGAGATAAATAATGCATTTGCAAAACTTGAAACCAAGATAGCAGAAGTTGTTACTGCGCTTAAAAATAATGTTGGTCTTGTATCAGGATTTTGTACTAACAATTCAGATTTCACAAG
>CALESG010000157.1 GCA_937907215.1 uncultured Ruminococcus sp. | reverse complement strand
ATGTTTCCGGTGTGATCAACATTATCATTCCAACTGAAACAACAACTACAACAACAATTACTACAACTACTACAACTACTACAACTACAACAACTACATCTGGCACTGGAACAACAACATCAGGTAGTGGTACAACAACTACAACAACTACAACAGCAACAACTACTAGCGGTGACATAGTATGGAATGACCTTATTGGTGATACAAACCTTGATGGCAGAGTAGGCGTACAGGATATTATTTGCCTGAACAAGTACCTGCTTGGTCAGATCACACTTAACCCACAGGCTATGAGAAATGCAACTTGTAAGGACGATGGCAGCGTTAATATCAATGAGATCAACAGCGATGACCTCATGTCACTTATGAGATACCTCGTAGACTTTATTCCTTCACTTCCTGAAGCGTAATTAAAGTTTTAAGTTTTAATGAAAATGAAGCCGTAAGCTTCGAATAAATCAACACACACCATATAATTGCTTTTTATTTGCCGCTGTATTTGCACGTACAGCGGCATTTTTTTATAAAAATTGAAAAAAATTATATTTACCTATTGACAAAGTAGGAGTAACGTGCTATAATCATATTAAACTACTTGATAAGTATGTAAATATCAATGAAAGATGATGATTACTTTATGAAATTATATTTTGATAAACTTGTAAGGCGAAATTTTAGATTCGGACGAATGCAAGGCTGTTTTAATGTTAAATAAAATTTTTGCTTAAAATTTAATTAAGATAAGATTAAAATTTGAAAGGAAAGTATATTATGGCTAATTTTAAATTTGAAACATTACAGCTTCATGTTGGACAGGAAGATCCAGATCCAGCAACCGATTCTCGTGCAGTACCGATTTATCAAACTACATCTTATGTTTTTCATAATTGCGAACATGCAGCGGCGAGATTTAATCTTTCTGATGCAGGAAATATTTATGGAAGACTTACAAACTCAACGCAAGATGTTTTTGAAAAGCGTATAGCAGCTCTTGAGGGCGGTACAGCAGCATTAGCTGTAGCATCCGGTGCGGCTGCTATTACATATACTATAGAAGCACTTGCTCAAAATGGTGGTCATATAGTCGCACAAAAGACAATTTATGGCGGCAGTTATAATCTTTTGGAGCATACGCTGCCAAATTTTGGCGTTACAGCAAGCTTTGTTAATATCCACAATCTTGAGGATGTAGAAAACGCTATAAAGGAGAACACAAGAGCTATATATATTGAAACTTTAGGTAATCCGAATAGTGATATTCCGGATATTGATGCACTTGCTGAGCTGGCTCATAAGCACGGTATTCCATTGGTAGTTGACAATACATTTGGTACTCCGTATCTTATAAGACCAATTGAACATGGTGCAGATATAGTAGTTCATTCAGCTACTAAGTTTATAGGCGGACATGGAACTACTCTTGGTGGTATAATCGTTGATTCTGGCAAATTTGATTGGGAAGCATCTGGTAAATACCCTGCAATTTCCGCACCTAATCCCAGCTATCACGGCGTATCATTTACAAAGGCGGCGGGTGCATCAGCATTTGTAACATATATAAGAGCAATACTTCTGCGTGATATGGGAGCAACTATATCACCGTTTTCAGCGTTTTTGCTTTTACAGGGCGTGGAAACATTGTCACTGAGAATTGAAAGACACATTGAAAATGCAAAAAAAGTTGTAGAATTTCTTAATAATCATCCTTTGGTAGACAGGGTAAATCATCCGTCACTGCCTGATAATCCTGACCATGAACTTTATGAGAGATACTTTCCAAATGGCGGCGGTTCTATATTTACTTTTGAAATAAAGGGCGGAGTTAAAGAGGCACATAAGTTTATAGATAATTTAGAGATTTTTTCACTTCTTGCAAATGTGGCAGACTTAAAGAGCCTTGTTATTCATCCGGCTACAACAACGCACAGTCAGCTTAATGAAGCGGAACTTGAAGAACAAAATATTAAGCCGAATACGATTCGTTTGTCTATAGGAACAGAAAATATTGATGATATTATTGCAGACTTACAGCGTGGTTTTGACGCTATAAAGTAAATAATATTAAGATATTAAGGAAAAAATATATACATCAGCAAAACTGATCATTGTTAAAACACATTTGCTTGAACTTTAAAATATTTAAAAGTCACTTGAACTTAAAGCAAAAATTTATGCAAAGCCTGAATATTTAAATCCCGCAGGTTCGATAAAAGATAGAGTTTCAAATTGATATAAAGGCAGGTGAAAGAAAATATGATGATTTCCACAAGAGGAAGATATGCACTTAGAGTCATGATAGATCTAGCTGAAAATGATGATGGCAAATATATTCCTATGAAAGACGTTGCGTTACGTCAAGATATATCTTTGAAGTATTTAGAAAGAATACTTCCGGCTTTAACTAAGAATGATCTTATTGTAGGTGTACATGGAAAAGGCGGCGGCTATAAGCTTGTAAGGCATCCTGATGAGTATACAGTAGGCGAGGTTCTAAGGCTTACAGAGGGTAATCTTTCACCTGTAGCTTGTTTAGCAAATGATGCAGATATATGTGATAAAGCTAAAGAATGCAGGACGTTAAATATGTGGCAGGGATTTCAAAAGATTGCAAATGAATATTTTGATGGCATAACGATAGCTGATCTTATGAAAAAAGAATAGAGATAAAAAATAGCTGCTGCAAGGTTTAAACTTGCAGCAGCTTGTTTGCTGTATATTTTAATAAATTTTAATCTTCTTTAGTATAGCACTGGAAAATGTTTTCTACATATTTTGCATCTGGTTTTTTTGTAAATGCACTAACTACCGGTACAATTATAATTGACAGGATCATTACTATAGCACCGAGGTTTATAGGTGAAGCAAGATTGAGCGGACAAAGACCGGCAACAGTTGCTTTCAGTTCCGGGAACAAACCAAATCCGAGGAAGAACATATGAAGTACTGTAAGTCCTATTCCTATTATAAAGCTTGTCCATACGGCAGCCTTTGTTGTTTTTTTGCTGAAAAGTCCGATCATAAATGGACCAAGGAAAGCACCTGCTAATGCACCCCATGAATATGACATAAGAGTTGTGATAGATGCATTTTTATTAAATGCAATTACAACAGAGATAAGCAAGAATATTGCAATGAATATACGCATTATGAGTATTTCGCTTTTTTCATTTTCTTTCTTAAGCTTCGGCTTTACAAAGTCGATTGTAAGAGTGGAGCTTGATGTAAGAACCAAAGATGACAGTGTGGACATTGATGCAGAAAGAACGAGTACTACTACAAGACCAATAAGCAGGTCAGGCAGAGCTTTTTCAAGCATTGTAGGAACCATAGAATCGAATACAGGAGCTTCGCCTTCTGGTA
Source organism: uncultured Ruminococcus sp. (assembly GCA_937907215.1). Taxonomy (GTDB): domain Bacteria; phylum Bacillota; class Clostridia; order Oscillospirales; family Ruminococcaceae; genus Ruminococcus_C. Next base: position 12,504 of record CALESG010000157.1, on the reverse strand, counting down.
CAGTATTATACAAACGGTCAAATCCGCCCATAAGGTAAGAACCGCCGGCTACTACAAGGGCAAATATTGTAGAAATAATAGTACCCTTTTTAATAGCGTCATTGTCTTTGATAGCATAGAATTTATGTACCATCTGAGGAAGTCCCCATGTACCAAGCGATGTAAGTATTATTACGCCAATAAGATTTATTGGATCTGGTCCAAATAAGCTTGCGAATTCACCCTTTGCAACTATTGGAGTTTCAATATCGGCCATTCTTGATACAGCTTCGCTCAAACCGCCTTGTCCGTTGATTACACATGCAACTACAGCTATAATACCTATAAGCATTACAATTCCCTGTACAAAGTCATTAAGTGCAGTTGCGGTATATCCTCCGAGTATTACATATATAGCAGTAATAAAAGCCATGGCTACGATTATCATTTTATATGAAAATTCTGATTCAAGACCCAGAGCCATTGTAAATAAACGTGAGAGTCCATTATATACAGAAGCTGTGTAAGGAATTAAAAATATAAATACGATCAAAGCAGCTGCGATCTTAAGTCCCTTTGAATCAAATCTTTTTTCAAAATATTCAGGCATTGTTTTAGCATTAAGATGTTTTGTCATCATACGTGTTCGTTTGCCAAGTACGATCCATGCTAATGCACTTCCGAGTATAGCATTGCCAACGCCTATCCATGCGGCAGAAATACCATAGCTCCAGCCAAATTGTCCAGCATATCCTATAAATACTACTGCTGAAAAATATGATGTGCCATAGGCAAAAGCTGTCAGCCAAGAGCCTACTCCACGTCCGCCAAGTACGAAATCACTTACGGATTTTGTTTTTCTTGATGTGTAAATTCCGATGCCAAGCATTACTACTATGTAAACTGCAAGCATCGCAATTGTAATACCTACCATTACAATTGCTCCTTTCATGTTTTAATAATTTAAAGCTTTAAATGCCTAAAGCGATAAAAGCATATTTATTTTACCAAATATTATTTAAATTGTCAAGCAGTCTTTGATATTTTTGTTATTATGACAAAAAAAGTATATATTATTTATGCACTTCAACAAAAAACAAAAAAACGACGCTGTAAATACAAACGCCGTTTTTTTAATATAGACAGAATATTTATATGCTTTTTAATTTAATATTGATTAAAGATATGTCAGGAATTGTGTTAAGAAAACAACAAGTATCAAAGCGATAGGATAAGTTGCTGCATATGCAGATGCAACGTTTGAAGTACCTGTCATAGCGATCAATGAACCAAGAGCTGGTGTACTTGTCATACCACCACAGATAGAACCTAGGTTGTTGAATAAGCTGAGCTTAAGAACATATTTTGCAAAGAAGAAGCCAATGAGCATTGGGATCAATGTCATAATAGCACCCCATACAAAGAGCAACGGACCGTATTCAGCCAGTGTATCAACAAATCCAGCACCACCGTCAACACCTGCACCAATCAGGAAGAGTACAAGACCGAGTTCCTGGAATATGCTCAGCATATGTTCATTAACCTTCAGGCTAAGCTTGCCGATTCTGCCAAAGTGACCGAATATCAGACCCATTATCAAAGGACCGCCTGTTGTACCAAGGTTGAATGAGTTGCCGTGACCAAGAGGAATATTGATTGAACCAAGCAGCAGACCAACCATAATAACAAGTGCAAATGCACCTAAACCAAACTTGTCCATTTCAAAAAGCTTTACCTGCTTTTTAGATTTAGCATCATTATCATTTGCGATTGTAAGTTTAGCACGTTCATCATCCATATTGGCTTTCAGGATTCGTGGTATGATTTGAACGAACAGAACAACACCGATTACACCGAATGGATATGCAACACCATGACCTACAGAGATCTGTTTGAATTGTTCTTCGGAAATAACGCTTTCAAGAGCACCCTGAGCCGCAGCAAATGCAGGTGTACTTGTAAGAGAACCAGAAAGAAGTCCAGTTGCCATAGCAGAATTCATATCCGGAACAAAAATTGTGATAAGTGCACAGCAGCCAGCACCTGTAAGAATTATAATAGCACCGAGCAGTACATAAGATGTGGCGTTCTTCTTAAGATTTTTGAAGAAACTTGGACCTGCGATCAAGCCAACTGATGAAACGAACAGTACAAGACCAAGATTTTGTACAAGTTTAAGATAATCTGCAATAGTTCCAGCACTATCTGCCCACATTCCGCCTTCAGCAGTCATAATACCATTGAAGTGACCTGCGAACAGTGCTACAAGGAATATCGCAGCAGTACCAAGAGATACACCCTTGATTGTAATTTTACCTATGAGATAGCCGATAACGATTATAGCGAATATGAAAAACAGCACAATAGCCATAGCTTTCATATTGAAAATATGCGTACCAGCGGCTTCTAAAAATTCAAATTTCATATGCCTCTCCTTTTCAAATAAAATTTGTTTCAAGGCATACCGGAAAACGCTGCGTATCGCTTTCCGATATGTCTTGATTTATAACAATATTCTGCCTAAAAGCCTTGAAAATTATACCATATACATTATAAATTGTCAATCTTAATATGTGCAGTTTAATTAAAAATCGTTACCTTTTTCATTTTTTCGTCCTATGTGGCGAAAGTATTGTAACTTATGATAAAAGTAATGTAAGTAATGTAAGTGAAGCTTGTTATAGGTTTATTATAAAAGGTGATCGCTTAGTTAGTGCTTTAAATATACTTTTTTCATTAGATTTCATTAAAAAAGTTTGAAAATCGTCAAAAAGCTCTTTTCATTTTATAAAGTGTGTGGTATAATAATATTATTAGATATTAGATGAATAGTGCTGATCCGGAAAGGAGATGTTCGGTTTGGGTAAAAAGAGTAGTGAATCTGCTAATAAAAAACAGCAGGTCAAAAAAGATGAGATTCGTAAGGCAATAAAGAAAAAGAAAAAGAAACGCAGGGTACGTAAAGTAATAGATGTGTTTGCTGCAATAGTAGTTTTTGGCTGCTTTGCGGCAGCCGTTGGTTATCCTTTGGTTAATGATATGGTTTCAGTTAATCATTTAACAGGAGAAGAACCTATTGGTGATGTAAAGACAACAGATGTCAGCGGTGAAGATGCAGTAGAATCTACGGAAAAACCTAGTGCAAATAACTATGAGATCATAACTGTGAATAATGATGACGTCTTTAAGGGTTGTATGATTCTTGTAAATGAGGATTATCCATTTAAAAACGGCAGTGATGCAGATATTGTAACACTTTATGATGAAAAGAATGAATCATATAGTGTAAGCGGCATGGAAATAGGTTTGCAAAGTGAAGCTGTAGAACCGCTTAATAATATGCTTAATGCATTTTATGAAGAGACCGGTCATAATGATATTCTTATTGTTGCAGGATTCAGAACTTTGGAACAGCAGCAGGCACTTTATGATGAAGACCTTGAGAGAACAGGTCTTGATACATCTACACTTGTTGCTTTGCCGGGACATAGTGAACATGAATCTGGCTATGCGCTTGATTTTTCATTGTTTTTTGATGACGGTACTTCCGGCGATTATGACGGAACTGGCGATTATGAATGGATAGATGACCATTGTGCTGATTATGGCTATATTCTCAGGTATCCTTCTGATAAGACTGAAATCACAAAGATACAGTATGAGTCATGGCATTATCGTTATGTTGGCAAGCCGCACGCTTACTACATCATGCAGAAGGGAATCTGCTATGAAGAATATATGGATGAAATTAAGAACTATAATGCTGATTCACCGTTTGAAATAGTTGATAGTGATGGAGAGGCTTATGCAGTTTACTATGTTCCTGCCGAAACTGAAAAGTCTGTAACATATGTTCCTCTTATATCAGATAAGCCATATACGATTTCCGGCAATAATTCTGATGGATTTATTGTTACAATTGATTTAAAGGAAAAGAGGGAACTTGTTTCCTACACAACACCAGCTGAGGATATTACCGGTATAACTACAGATGAGTATGGTAATGTGGTTACAAATTCTAAAGATGATACTGTTGGTATAATCACAGATGAATACGGCGATGTAGTTAAAAATGATGACGAGGACTATGGATCTTCTGAAACAACAACAGTACCGGCTGTAGGTTAAATCTGTAATTCTGATTTGCCGCCATGCGAATCAGAACTACAGTACATAAAAATTTATTTGAAAGGAAGAAAAAACATGGATGACGAAATTAAAGACCAGAAAAAGAGTGTGAAGGAGAAGACAAAGGGAATAGTGTCCGAGTTCAAGGAGTTTATTTCCAAGGGCAATGTACTTGATATGGCAGTAGGTTTGATCGTAGGATCTGCATTTACTGCAATTGTTACATCTCTTGTAGAAAACATCTTTACTCCTCTTATCGGACTGGTAATCGGAGGAATCAACTTTGCCGGTATAAGCGTAACAGTTGGTGATGCAAATATTGCTATTGGAATGTTTATACAGGCTGTTATCAATTTCTTGTTGACAGCGATATGTGTATTTATTGTTGTTAAGGTTATCAACAGTTTTCGCCGTAAGAAGGAAGATAAACCAGCTCCTCCAAAGCCTTCAAAAGAAGAACTGCTGCTTACTGAAATTCGTGACCTTTTGAAAGAGCAGGCTAAGAAATAAGTTTATTTCTCTACTATTTTTACATAACATTAGAAATGCCGCACGGGTACAACCGAGCGGCATTTCATTTATATAATCAATATATCAAATTTTACTTTTAAATTTATTTTTCAATAAGTTCCTGTTTCATAATGCTAAGGTCAAATATATTTATTTTACCATCTTCGTGCAGATCGCCGGCTTTGATATTTTTTATATCTCCTGAACCGATAAGCCATTTTTGCATCATGATTATATCTGCAATGCTAAATGTTCCGTCTGAATTTACATCGCCACGAATGAAGGAAGGAGTTTCCTTTTTATATTCATATACAACTTCTGCCTTTATATATTCTACAGAAATAGTATCGCTGATTCCAGCTTCTTGTTTTTCAGAAGCTTCCCACCACTGCTGAAGTTCAACTTTTCCATCAGCAATAACGGCTTCTACATCTTCATCATCTTTCTTAAATGTTCCATCAAATTCAATAGTTGACGTTTTACCTGATCCCAATCCAAGAGTATAGCTCTTTGAAGTCCAGAAGTCAGTTCCGTTTTTATCTTTAGCATTTATTGAAACAGCACATCCAGCTGTTGCCCAGCCCGAACCGGCACTTGATGTTACATTTGCTGTCAGATTTATTGCTTTAAGATGCTCTGGATCTTCTATTGGTATTTCAACAAAACCATTTGCATTTATATTGGCTGATGGATTATCTATAGTTACGACCTTTTTCGTTACACTGTCAGGATCATATGGTTTAAGATCCTTGAAATCAGATGCATCGTCAGATACAACTACCATTGCAGTAGCAAGTGAAGGAAGAGTAACTTCTACTTTATTATCATTTACGTTTTCTACTACATCAAGCAGTCTGATTTCTGATGAATCTCCATAAATAGCATAAACAGCAGCAGCTTCATATGTTTTGTCAGAATTATCAAGTGAGATAACAGCGTTTTGGCTCTTTTCCATATCTTTATTTGTAAGCATAACAGTAACTTCACTCTTGTCAGTGTCGTTTATTGCAGCATAAGAGCTTGCCAAAGATACGTCATCAGTAGTAGTAGGAACGAGATTGTTGCCAAAGCTTCCGCCCTTTCCATCGTAGTTTGTGTAAAGATTTATAGCTGAAAGCTGATAAGGATTACCACCCCAGATGGTTGCATAATAAACGTTTGCATCTGCAAAACAGCCAAGGGCTTCAGCCTGAGCAATTGCACCGCTTAGATTGTTGCCTTCAAAGTTGTATTCGCTAATAGCAAGTTTTGTTCCGGGATAATATTTGTCAATAGAATTTTGAATTGTAGGAAGAATCGGAACATTTTCCTGACACCACTGACCGATCCAGCTGTCTTCTTTAAATCCTTTTTCATAGAGAGTACGTACTGATTGAAGTATATCTTCAGGCTTTCCTGATTTTACTGATTCAGAATAATAATGTATATCCAGAACGTCAAGAAGTCTTGTACCAGCTTCATCAGATGCCTGCTTCATCTGATCCAGATAGCAGTCAAGATACCAATGGTATCCATTTTGAGCTTTTATGGTTTCCCATTCATTGCTGCTGTCATCATCAGCGAGATGGTCATAGGCAGTATAGCCATAGAGTGCAGGTCCAAAAACTTCAGCATTTGGGTCCAGTTTCTTTATAGCTTTAGCCATTTCTATGGATTTATCACCAAGTTCCTCGATAGTTACCGGATTAGGATGCATACGGCTATGAGTGTGATGCCACAAAGCAGGTTCATTATCAAGGCTGTAACCTTGAATACCTGTTGGAGATGTGGAATCTCCAAGTTTGTTTATGATATAATTTACATACTCATCCATATAAACCACACCGTCTGTGAGGTCCGGAGTATCTGCAAAAGCGCTGCCTTTTGTCAGTATAACTTTATTCCAGCGGTCGGACGGAGCAGCCTCTGCTTCAGAAACAGGACCATTTTTATCAGCAGAAACATATCCTGCAAGCTGTAGTGTTGTAAGCTTGTAGTCAATATTATTTTTTGCGGCTGCTTTGGAAAGACCTTGAACGCAGTCAGCAGGATCTTCTGATGAGGAGAGATTGGTATCAGAACTATGCTGCCAGTCTGAACCGGCATTGGATGCATTTGTTTCCCAGTTATAAGCAGTCATTCTGTTACCACCCTGACGTATAGAATGGGTAGTAACATTTTTAATTGTATCCTGAGTAGTGTACTGATTAACGCCATATATGTATGGGCTGATAGATTTTGTATTTCCGCCAACATCTACTTTAATATTCATGTTGTAACCTTCAGCAGCATTGGCATTGCCGCTTAATGGTGCCGAAAGGGAGGCAGCAAAAACCATGATTGCCGCCAGCATCGGTGTGAGTTTTTTCATTTTTTTAACACTCCTTATTTTATGTCTATGGATTTATGGCGTATGATCATTATTTAGAACCTGTTTGCGCAAAATGCAGCATACTTCTTTTCGGCAAAATTATGCTCGAAAATCCGCACACTGATTGTATGAAGGCAGGTTCTTAATCTATCACCTCCTCATAACTTTTAAGAAAGTCAAATAATTTGTCCATTTCTTCGTCAGTACCAATGGAGATACGAAGATAATTATCTGTACGCTCTCCTTTTAAATATCTGACAAAAATATGTTTTTCTTTAAGTGCTTCAAAAAGTTTTTTTGCATTCCATTTCGGGTGCGTTACAAAAAGAAAATTACTCATTGAATCCTTGAATTTAAATCCAAGTTCGGCAAATTCTTTTTTAGCACGTTCTCTTGTGTCAATAATTTTTTTAATATTGCTTTGAAAGTATTCTTCATCTTTAATTGACGCAGCACCAGCTTCAATTACCTGACGGTTCATTGTATATGAATTGAAAGAATATTTTACATCATTCATAGCCTTTATGAGTTTTTCATTGCTCATAGCATATCCAATACGCATTCCTGCCAATGCACGAGATTTTGAAAAGGTCTGTATTACAATTAAGTTATCATACTTTTCTATAAGCGGTACAGCTGATTGTCCGCCAAAATCTATATACGCTTCATCTACTATAACAATAGAATCAGGGTTGTGTTCTATAATATTTTTGATAGATTCAAGAGGCAGGAAAGCACCGGTAGGTGCATTTGGATTTGGGAATATAATACCGCCGTTTTCACGGTAATAATCTTCCGGAACTATTTCAAAGTCTTCATTCAGCGGTATAAGTTCATATGGTATTCTAAGCATATCAGCCCATACAGGATAGAAAGCATATGTTATATCAGGAAAAAGAACAGGTTTATCAGAGCCAAAGAATGTCAAAAAGCACATTGCAAGAACATCATCAGAGCCGACACCTGTAAAAACTTGATTTTCATTTAAACCATAGCGGTCTGCGATAGCCTTGTTAAGCTTATGTGAAGTTGGATCTGGATAAAGTCTTAGAGATTCCAGTGTGCAGCCTTCAATTGCCTTTTGTACATTGGGTGAAGGAGGATAAGGATTTTCATTTGTATTTAGTTTTATCATATCATTAAAATCTGGCTGTTCACCCGGTACATAAGGTTCTACACGTCGGATATATTTTTCAAATTCTGGCATATTATCACGTCTTTCTTATTTTATATTTTTATTTTATATTTTCTCATTTAAAAGTTCTTGTCTTGTATCCCAAAGTTTTTGAGATAAGTCTACATAGTATTTATGTGGATTTTCAAAGCGTTTTACCTCGTCCCAAAGTAAGTCTATTTGATTCAGGCAATAACTTCGTATCTCTTCAATAGATGGATTTTTATATACAAGTTTACCGCCATGAAAAATTTCCTTTTGTAAAGGCTTAGCGGTAAAATTAGTCAGAGTTTTTCTTTTCCATGTTGCATTTGGATCGAAAATAGTGTGAGAATCATTATTTGGAAGGCTTTCGTCATAAAGACAAAGTTCATCGGCGAGTGCTTTGCCGGTAACATTATCATAGAATCTGTAGATCTTCTTAAAGTGCGGATTTGTTATTTTTATAATATTTTCACTTATTTTAATTTTAGGTTCGATCCTGCCATCTTCATGTTCTATTGCAACAAGTTTATATACACCACCGAAAACAGGGTTGCTTTTTGAGGTTATCAGTCGTTCGCCAACTCCGAAAATATCTATTTTAGCACCTTGTCTTAAAAGATCTGTTATCAAGAATTCATCAAGCGAATTTGATGCAACTATTTTGCATTCTTTAAGACCGGCATCATCAAGCATTTTTCTTGCTTCTTTTGAAAGATAGGCAATATCTCCGGAATCAAGACGTACTGCACAATTAGTGATCCCCATTGGCAAAAGAACATCTTTAAATGCACGTATGGCATTTGGCAGTCCGCTTTTAAGTGTATTATACGTATCCACAAGCAGCACGGCATTATTTGGATATATTTCGCAAAAGGTTTTAAATGCTTCATATTCACTGTCGAATGACTGTATCCATGAATGAGCCATAGTGCCTGCTGACGGTACACCATAAAGCTGGTCGGTAAGCACACAGGCAGTTCCATTGCAGCCGCCTATATAAGCTGCACGTGCACCTAAAACAGCACCTGATGCTCCTTGTGCACGTCTTGAGCCGAGTTCCAAAACAGTTCTGCCTTCAGCTGCACGTACAATTCTGTTTGCTTTAGTTGCTATAAGAGATTGGTGATTTATAGCAATTAGCAGATATGTTTCCATAATTTGAGCTTCTATTATAGGTGCACGTATGGTCATAATAGGCTCATTTGGAAAAATCGGAGTTCCTTCCGGTACAGCCCATATGTCGCCGGTAAATTTAAATTCGCTTAGATATTGTAGAAACTCTTCATCAAATATATTTTTATTACGCAGAAAATCGATGTCATATGCTTCAAAACGAAGATCTTTTATATATTCTATCGCTTGTTCAAGACCTGCTGCAATGGCAAATCCTCCGCCGTCTGGAATAGTTCTAAAGAATAAATCAAAATAGACTATCTTATTTTGAAAACCCTTTTTGAAATATCCATTTGCCATTGTAAGTTCATAAAAGTCGCATAGCATGGCAAAATTTTCACGTTTCATTTTTATTTCTCCTTTTGTCCTATAAGTTCTATCTGAATACTTTCCATTATAGCTAATGCTGCTTTATTAAGTTCCTCATTAAAGCTTGAGGTACAGTTTATATCAACCTGAATAGGTGTTTCAGGCTGAGCAGTTTTACAAATAACAGCATTTGAAATAACGCATATATTTGAAACAAGACCGCAAAGTTCTATGTTTTTATATGGAGTTTTTCTGAGATAGTCAAATAGCTTATCAGAGCCGAAAGTGCATTTTTCAAAGCATTTATCTGAAGGATGTCTTAGAGCTTCAATTTCAGCGTTGAGCATATGTCCGTGAGTATTTTTTATACAGTGAGCCACAGGAAGTTTTTTACCCTCTTGTGTTTCTGCGTAATTTTTATTATGGGTATCATATGTGAATATTATGTCATCATTTGAGCTGCGATACAGTTTTATTTTTTCTGCGATCGGCTCAATAAGCTTTTCTGCTTTTTTAAATCCGAGAGAACCGTTTATAAAATCATTTTGAAAATCTATTACTATCAGACAGCTTTTCATAAAAATGCTCCTTAAAATGTATTTTAACCTATAATTCCTGTAAATCCTAATGTAAGTACAATTGCACCAAGAATTATTCTGTACCAGCCAAATACAGTAAAGTCATGTTTGCGTATATACTGCATTAGGAAACGTATTATCAACATTGAAACTATAAACGCAGTGAGCATACCTACAGCAAGGACTGCAAGTTCCATTCCGGTGAATGAAAAACCGTATTTTACAAGCTTCAAAAGACTTGCACCAGCCATGACAGGTACTGCAAGGAAGAAAGTAAATTCAGCAGCTGATTTTCGTGATACACCAAGCAGAAGTGCACCGATGATAGTAGCACCGGAACGTGATGTTCCAGGGAAAATAGCTGCGATCAACTGGAATAATCCTATTATCAGCACGATTTTATAATTCATATCATCAATGCTGTTTATCTTGGATGTACGGTCTTTATTCCATTTTTCTATAAAAATAAAGGCTATGCCCACAACTATTAAAGCGATTGCTACTGAAGTTGCATTGTAAAAAAGTGCGTTGAATACATCGTCAAAAAGAATACCTATAACAGCTGCCGGAATACAAGCAACTATAACTTTACCCCACATACTGAGAATATCACGTCTTAAATATGCACCTGCTCCATGTGAGGACAAAGGATTTGGATTGTTTTTTATGTTTATTGGAAAAAGTTGTTTCCAATATATTACAACTACTGCTAAAATAGCACCGAGCTGAATGACAACATCGAACATTTCCTTGAAATCATCAGACATATCAAGGTGTATAAATTCGTCAACAAGTATAAGATGTCCTGTACTGCTTACAGGAAGCCATTCTGTAATGCCCTCTACGATTCCGAGGATAAGTGCTTTGATAATTTCAAGAAATTCCATAAATAAAAAATCCTTTCTTAAGACAATATTATAATATGTATAATTATTATGATTATCATTTTACCACATATTTGTTATTCTGTCAATTACAACTCATGAATTTATACGGAATTTGTATCGCTTGTGAAAAAAGAAGGATAGCACTTGACAAAACGTAAAAAGATGTTATACTTAATATATGTATGAATGCCCGCATTATTAAACGGGACGGCAGAATAAATTTAATATGGGAGATGAGTTTTTTATGAGTAATATCTGGCATGATATAAATCCAAAGCGTATAACCGTTGATGAATTTATGGCTGTAATAGAAATACCTAAAAACAGCAAGATCAAATATGAGCTGAATAAAGAAACCGGTATGCTTGAGATGGATCGTATTTTGTATACATCTACTCATTATCCGGCAAATTATGGCTTTATTCCAAGAACTTATGCAGATGACGGCGACCCACTTGATGTTTTGGTAATTTGTTCTCAAACACTTCAGCCAATGACATTGGTTCATTGTTATCCTATAGGTGTTATAAGAATGATCGACAGCGGAAAGCATGATGATAAGATCATAGCTATTCCATGCAACGATCCGACTTATAATTCTTATGTAAATATCGATGAGCTTCCTCATCATATATTTGAAGAAATGGTTCATTTTTTCAAGGTGTATAAAGAACTTGAACATAAGACTACAGCTGTAGATGAGATTCAAGATGCTGTTATTGCTAAAGAAATTATTGCAAATGATATTGATTCATATATCAATAAATTTTGTAAATAAGTAAATAATCAGAAAATATAGAATATTTCAATTTTGAATAGTCCGTATGTTACGGATGGAAGGAGAAAATTCATGGTTACATCATCAACTGAAACAGATATTCTTTTTAATCCAGGCACAAGTGTTGCTCCCTTGGGACTTATTGCAATGGAAGGAACGGAAGAACTTGGCAATAAGATCAATCAGTATTTGCTCGAATGGGCAAAAAAAGTCGGATATGATGTTGATACATTCTTAATTGAATGCGAATGTCCACGTTTTGCTTCTGGTGATGGCAAGGGACTTATCAAGTCTACAGTTCGTGGTAAGGATTTGTTTATTTTGATTGATGTGGGCAACTACAACTGCAAGTATGAAATGTTTGGCTCAATGAATTCTATGTCACCGGATGATCATTATCAGGATCTTAAGAGAATTATTCAGGCAGCAAGCGGTAAGGCTCATAGAATTAACGTTATAATGCCTATTCTTTATGGTGGAAGACAGCATAGAAGAAACTACCGTGAATCTTTGGATTGTGCTTGTGCACTTCAGGAGCTTGAAAGAATGGGTGTTTCAAATATAATCACATTTGATGCACATGATCCACGAGTTCATAATTCTATTCCACTTATGGGATTTGACAATGTTATACCATCATATCAGGTACTTAA
>CALESG010000156.1 GCA_937907215.1 uncultured Ruminococcus sp. | reverse complement strand
GTAGATGAAAATTCGATTGTGATCATAATCAGTCAGTCCGGTGAAACAGCAGATAGTTTGGCGGCTCTTAGAATGGCAAAAGAACATGGAATCAAAACTCTTGGAATAGTAAATGTAGTAGGTTCCTCTATTGCAAGAGAAGCTGATAATGTCTTTTATACACTGGCAGGACCTGAAATATCTGTTGCAACCACTAAAGCTTACAGCACACAGCTTATAGCTGCATATCTTCTCGCATTGCAATTTGCAAAGGCCAGAGGAGAAATTGAAGATGAAAAATACAGTTATCTTATCAATGAAATATATACAATTCCGGAGAAAATTGAAAAGATACTTGATGATAAAGAGCGTATTCAGTGGTTTGCAAGCAAACTTGCCGGAGTAAAAGATGCATTCTTTATTGGCAGAGGAATAGATTATGCTATTTGTCTTGAAGGCAGCCTTAAAATGAAGGAGATAAGCTATATTCATTCTGAAGCATATGCAGCAGGCGAATTGAAACATGGTCCGATCAGCCTTATTGAAGATGGTACAATAGTATTTAGCGTAGTTACACAGCAGAATTTATATGAAAAGACTGTTTCCAATATGGTTGAGGTTAAAAGCCGTGGTGCACATCTTATGGGACTTACAACATATGGAAATTATGCTATGGAAGATACAGCAGATTTTACTGTTTATATTCCAAAAATCGACCAGCTTTTTGCAGGCAGTTTAGCAGTTATACCATTGCAGCTTTTGGGTTATTATGTTTCAGTTGCAAAAGGTTATGACGTTGATAAGCCAAGAAACCTTGCCAAGAGTGTAACAGTTGAATAAATTCTATATAAAAATCAAACAGTGGCAAGAAAGATAATTCCTGCCGCTGTTTTTATATTATATGTAAATATTTTTTCAGCAAATAAAAATTAGGCTGTTGCAAAGATTTTAGCTGCAACAGCCTTTTCATTGTTTTTATTTTAATTATTGATATTTTGGTTCACAGGTTAAATTAACACCAAGTCTTTTGAAAGTTCTCTCGTCTACAGCTGAAAGAATTACAGTTGAATGTACATCGCAGCCACGCAATTTGGAAATCTGTTCTGTTGCACATTTTGCCTCAGGACTTGTAGTAGCACATATAGCAAGAGCGAGCAGAGTTTCATCTGTATGCAGTCGAGGGTTTTGATTTCCCAAATGTTCTACCTTAAGATTTTGTATCGGTTCAATAACATCAGGTGACATAAGCAATACATCTTCTTCTATGCCGCCAAAATATTTAAGAGCATTAAGCAAAAGTGCAGATGCAGCACCGAGTAAGTTTGACGTTCTTCCGGTGATAATAGTTCCATCCGGAAGTTCCATAGCAGCAGCAGGTGCATTTGTTTCTTGTTCACGTTTCAGAGCAGCCTGTACTACCTTTCTATCAGACGTTGTAACTCCAGCCTGTTTCATTAGAAGTTCAAGTTTATATATCTCTTCTTCTTTTACAGTACCTGCTTTTCGTCCGCATTGAGCCACATAATAACGGCGTATTATTTCCTGCTTAGATGCTTCGCAAACGACATCATTATCAATAATACAATTTCCTGCCATATTTACGCCCATATCAGTAGGGGATTTATAAGGTGAACTGCCAAGTATCATTTCAAACATAGCATTCAGGACGGGAAATATATCAACATCTCTATTGTAGTTTACAGTAGTTTTTCCATAAGCCTCAAGATGGAATGGATCTATCATATTAACATCATTTAAGTCAGAAGTTGCAGCTTCATATGCAATATTAACAGGATGTCTAAGAGGAATATTCCAAATCGGAAATGTTTCAAATTTTGCATATCCTGCACTGATATTTCGCTTGTGTTCATGATAAAGCTGTGAAAGGCAAGTAGCCATTTTACCGCTTCCGGGACCCGGAGCAGTAATAACAACAAGCTTGCGTGTCGTTTCTATATAATCATTTTTTCCATATCCATCATCGCTCATGATAAGCTTCAGATCAGATGGATAGCCGTTTATATGGTAATGATGATAAACTTTTATTCCTTTAGATTCCAGTCTGCTCTGAAAAGCGACAGCAGATGCCTGACCTGAATATTGGGTAAGAACAACACTGCTCACATAAAGACCCTTTTGTGAAAAAACATTTAAAAGACGAATAACTTCAATGTCATATGTAATGCCAAGATCGCCACGGATCTTATTTTTCTCAATATCATTTGAATTGATTACAATAACTATTTCAGCTTCATCTTTCAGCTGCATAAGCATTTGAAGTTTACTATCAGGTTTAAATCCCGGCAAAACACGTGAAGCATGAAAATCATCGAATAATTTTCCGCCAAATTCCAAATAAAGCTTATCTCCAAACTGAGAAATTCTTTCTCTAATATGTTCGGATTGCATTTTCAAATATTTGTCATTATCAAACCCAATTTTATTATTATTCATTATACCTTCCTCCAACACATTATATACTCAAATAATAGTATATAATAAAATCGCATAAATTGCAAGTATTCTTACTTAATTTTTTTACTTTGTTTTCAAAATAATCTTTTATAGATTAAAAAAACAGAAAGACCCTTCTTATTCGGACTTTTTATGAATAAGAAAGGTCTTATTTATAAAGAAAAAATACAAGTTTAAATCTACGTATTTTTATTTAATTTTTTGCATTATCTTTGATTTAAATGAAAATGCAACTGCCAGGAAGAAGTAAATACTGATCAAGAAAAGTTCAAAAATAATTATCATTCGAATTGATTCATTTAGAGCTGATTTTATATAGTTCATTGTTGAATATTCAGCATGAGAATTGATTGTTACAGCGTTTGAAAACTTTTCGGTTTCAAAATAATCATTTGCAGTATTTTTTATGTTTTCAATAAGCTTTTCAGTTTTATTTGTAAGAGATTCAATTTGAGATTCAACATATTTCTTTTTAGAGTCTGATGCATTTGCTGAGGATTTATTTATAGCAGCTAAACGATCGGTGTAATCTGAAATTTTTGTATCATAATTGGAAATATTACCTTGAAGTTGAAGTTTATTTTGAATCAATGAGTCATATATATCAGAAGTTTCAGTAATGGTTTTAGCGTTTTCTGATGAATTGTTATAGACAATAATAGAATCCTTCTGATAATCATTTATAGATTTTAATGTGGAGTTCAAACGTTCTGTAGCGTTCTGTTTTTGTCTTTTTAAGTTGTCAAGACGATAATCATAATAGCTGAGTATCATAGATTTGTCGCTTATAACACCGTTATTTAAAATATAAGACGTTAATGTATCAATATCAACAGAGCGTATAAGCCTTACTGAATCTGCAAGGTCAGAGAAACTATATCCTGTAACATTTGATCGAAATTGAGATTTATCATTTTCTGCAAGATTATTTATGTAACCTTCTATTGAACTAAGATTTGAACTATACATATCAAGTGCAATTAAATAATCATAACTGTTAAAATCAATTGATAGAACAGAATTGCATACAGATTCATTGTAACCATACTTTTCAAAGAAATTCTTCTGATATTTTTCAAGAAGCAGATTTAATAATTCAGCAGCTTTTTTACCATTCAGTCCTATTTGATTATAATTAAATGAAACATTGTAAGTTGTAGGATGATAAGAAGAATCTTTAAGTGCTTCTGTCCAATTGTTATCATTTGAATTATATATGCTTTGATAACTGCCAATTTTATCTATTGCAGAAGTAGAAACAATACTGTCAACAAAAATACCATTTTTAACTTGTTCTAAATACTCACTTGAGAGATTCATTTCAGAAAGCACTTCACTTACAAGTTTACTATCTGTTATTTCTGTTTTATCAAATTCGCATCCATTAGGATCTAATCCGTTTTCGATTCCATTGTAATAAAAAGAAACAGTAGCCGAAACGGAATCGACATTATTAGAAAATAAAATGTTTGCGCCAACTATTGCTGTAAACGAAACAACTGCGATTATAATCCACGGTAAAAATAGAGTTTTAAGGTTATTTAAAATCGCCTTTACACAAAAACCGTCTGTCATTATACGTCTGTTTTTTCTATTTAATTTATTATTTTTTTTCATATCGATTTAACGCTCCTAATTATTATAGTGTAATTAACTATTACAATATAGCTACAACTAATGATTATTATATCATAGTTCAAACATTTTGTAAATAGCTTTATAATAAATGAAATTAGAAAAAGCTGTAAAAAAAATCAATATTCTATCTAAAAGATATAAATATGAGTAAAAACTATTGACTTTAAAAAACGATTATGATATACTAGAATACAATAATATTATGCAGAATTATGTCTGCGATTTAGGAGATTTAGAAAATGCATATAAATGAAAAAGATAACGCTCATGATAACAGACATTTGAGTATTACATTAAAAAACGAAGAGCAAAATAATAATGAAACAATACATATTCCTATTTCTGAAATATTAAAATCTTTCAGACGGTTTTTACTTGCATGGTTTGTGTGTGCAGTTTTTGCGATTCTTCTTGTGTCTGCTGGTATAGCAGCTTTTTCGCACCAATTGTCTTCAGCTCCGGTAGCAATGATAGGATTTAATTATAGCGGTGCTGAAAAAGGACTTACTCCAAATGGACAGAAGCTTGATGTAAACACAATTAAAAATCCGGCTGTTATAGAAGCGGCTCTAACCAAGCTTAACTATCCGCTTTCTAATGTTGAATCCATAAGAAATGCTATAAGCATCGATGGAATTATTCCAACAGAGGCAGCAGATGAAATATCACTTTATAAATACGCATTTGAAAAAAATAGTAATTTACAAGCTGCTCAGTCTATGTTGGATATTGAATATTTCCCTGTAAAATATAAAGTTACATTTGATTTTTCAAAAACAAGATTTGGGGATGATGAAGCAGCACAAGTGATAAATACTATTTTGGAATGTTACAGAGATTATTTCTTTGAACAGTATGGTTATAGTGAAGCGATAGGAAATTCATCACTTGCAGTTGATTATTCAGATTATGATTATCTGATAGCAGTTGACACATATACAGATACACTTATTGAACTTCAAGATGAGATTGACGATCTTAAAAATAATAAAAGTTTTCGTTCCACACAAACAGGCTATAGCTTTGAGGATCTGAGCAATGCTATCAACATTGCAAAAAATTATGATGCAGATACTCTTACAGCTTATATACTTTCAAACAGTGTTGTAAACGACAAAACAGGAATGATAAGCTTTTATGAATATCGAATTGACGAATTAGAACGTCAGAAAAAGTCTGCTCAAGAGAATTTAAAATCAATTGAAAATTCTATTGCGAATTATGAAAAGGATTCAGTTGTGATCCATGGTGATATGGATGAGTCATATTCTCAGGAATATACAACTTTTTCAGACAAATACGATGATTTGTTTAGACAAAAACAAACTACTCAGGGAAATATTTCATATTTATCTATTAAGATTGCAGAAAGCAATGCACGTCTTGAATCAATAAAAAAACTTTCAGATGGAAATGCAAGTCAAAAGGATATTGATTATGTTGAAGAAAAAATTGCTGTTTTAAATGATACTGTAGATCAGTTGGTTGATGCAGTTAATTCAACTATTATGGAATATCACGGTTCTGTAACATTTGCCAATGCTTATTCTGTACTTGTTCCGGCAAATGTTCTTTCCAAGGGTTACATCTCTATGCTTTTGAATAATATTGTAAGACCTTTGTTGCTTGTTGAAGTATTTATATTTTTTGTTTATATAATTGCGGCTGTTATTGATGGATTTAGAACAGACTCTCGCAAGAGAAAGGCAATGGAAACAAAAGCAGAACTCAAGGTTGAAGAATGATTTTTTATAAATAATAAATAACAAAAGCTCTCCTGTTTGTAATTATTATATAATGGGAGAGCCTTTATATTGCATATATTGAAAAATAAAAAATCAGTACTTGCATTTTCTTTAAATATATAGTATAATAAATCTTATGGTAAAAAATTGAACGGAGGAATAGTATGCAGATAAACAAAAAGGAAATTTTCTATATTCCAAATATTTTAAGTTATATAAGGATTTTATTGATTCCTGTGTTCATTATTTTATATGTTAAAGCTGAAACTAATCTGGAATACTTTTATGCTGCATTGGCACTTGGTATATCTTCACTCAGCGACCTTCTTGACGGAAAGATAGCACGCAAATTTAATATGATAAGTGAACTTGGAATAGCACTTGATCCAATTGCCGATAAGCTCACACATATTGCGGTTGCAAGTTGTCTTTGTACACGATATAGGATCTTTATCATTCCTGTATGTATACTTATATGTAAGGAAACATATATGGGAGTTATGAATATTTATAAGATTAAAACAAAAAATAAAAAGCTGGGCGGTGCCAAGATGTTTGGCAAGATCAGCACAAGTGTTCTTTTTATAGCGATGATAATTCTTGTGCTGTTTCCATTTATGCCGTCTGTAATTGTATATCTGTTAACAGCGATATGTTCTATATGTTTGATAGTTTCATGGGTAGGATACTTTTTTGTATTTAAAAAGCTTTAATAACAAGTTCTAATAACAAACAGAGGTTTTTATTTTATGTATATTGAAAATGATTGGTTTTCGGCTGAAAAGATTCATCTAAGCGGTCAATGCTTTCGCTGGAAGAAGAGAGAAGACGGAAGTTTTCTTATACCGGCGTTTGAAAAAGAGCTGATATTGTTTCAAGAAACTGATAAAAAAATTTATCTTGACTGCACTGAAAAAGAGTTTTCTGATATTTGGAAAGATTACTTTGATCTTTCATTTGATTATGCCAATCACGCAGAATGTGCATCGGCAGAAATAGGTTCTGATTATCTTACAGCTGCCTGTGAATGTGCAAAGGGAGTTCGCATACTAAAACAAGATCTGTGGGAAACTACAATAAGTTTTATAATAAGTGCAAATAATAATATTCCAAGAATACGTAAAATTTTGGGTTTGCTGTGTGAAACATTTGGAAGATTTCCAAATCCGGACGAGATATATTCTTTGGGAGCAGAAAATTTACGTAAATGCGGAGTAGGTTATCGTGATAAATATATTTTAAGTACAGCCAAATATTTTATGGAGCATAATGTTCATGAGCAGCTTAAAGGTAAATCATATAAGGAAGCAAAGTCGATTTTACAGAAGCTTTCAGGAGTAGGACCTAAAGTTTCTGATTGCATATGTCTTTTTAGTCTTGGACTGCGGGATGCATTTCCACGTGATGTATGGATAAAAAGAATTGAGAGCGAACATTTTGGCGGACATTTTCCTGAAGAAAAAAGTCTTGGAGGTGCTGGAATATTACAGCAATATTTATTTTACTATGAAAGAAGTCTTAACAAGGCTTTGGAGGTATAAATTTTATTATGGCAAAGAAAACACCAACGTATGATAATGAAAGTATAACAATGCTCAAAGGGCCTGACAAAGTTAGAAAACGACCGGGTGTTATATTCGGTTCTGATGGACTTGATGGCTGTGCACATTCTATATTTGAAGTTATATCAAACGCTATTGATGAAGCACGTTCCGGTTTTGGAAGTGAGATAATTATAACACGGTATAATGACCATTCAATAGAAGTAGAGGACTTTGGACGTGGCTGTCCGGTTGATTACAATAAGAATGAAGAGCGTTACAATTGGGAACTTGTTTATTGTGAGCTTTATGCAGGCGGAAAGTATAATACAGATGCTGATAATTATGAATATTCTTTAGGATTAAATGGTTTAGGCCTTTGTGCTACTCAGTTTTCATCTGAATATATGGATTCTGAAATATATCGTGATGGATATAAATATAATCTTCATTTTGAAAAGGGTATAAATATAGGCGGACTAAAGAAAAAAGCTGCACGTTCTCATCAAACAGGAACACGTACCAGATGGCGTCCTGATCTTGATGTATTCACTGAAATAAACGTTCCTGATGAATATTTTCGTGATGTTTTAAAACGTCAGGCTGTTGTAAATCCAAATCTTTTATTTATATATAAAAGTCAGCAGGAAGACGGAAGTTTTTTAGAGGAGAGATTCCTTTATGAAAACGGCATTGCGGATTATGTAAAGGAAATTGCAGGTGATACAGCTTTAACATCTTTCCAGACATGGAGCTGTGAAAGGGAAGGCCGTGACCGTGAGGATAAACCTGATTATAAGGTAAAGCTTTCTGTTGCACTAACATTTTCTAATAGAATACAAAAGACAGAATATTATCATAATTCAAGTTTTCTTGAACACGGCGGTTCACCGGAACGTGCAGTAAAACAAGCGTTTGTTTCTCAAATCGACAGTTATCTTAAGCAGAATAATAAATATCTAAAAAATGAAGGAAAAGTCACATTTTCTGATATAGAAGATTGTCTTGTGCTTGTATCTTCCAGTTTTTCTACTCAAACGTCTTATGAAAATCAGACTAAAAAGGCTATAACAAATAAATTTATATATGAAGCAATGACGGATTTTTTAAAGCATCAGCTTGAAGTATATTTTATAGAAAATCCTGATGAAGCTTTAAAAATTGCTGAACAAGTTATAATAAATAAGCGAAGCCGTGAAAATGCTGAAAAGACAAGACTTAATATGAAAAAGAATCTTGCCGGAAATGTTGATCTTACAAACAGAATCGAGAAATTTGTTGACTGCCGAAGCAAGGATCTATCAAAAAGAGAACTTTATATAGTAGAGGGTGATTCTGCACTTGGTTCTGTAAAAATGGCAAGAGATGCTGAATTTCAAGCTGTTATTCCTGTACGAGGAAAGATATTAAACTGCCTTAAGGCTGACTATGTTCGTATTTTTAAAAATGATATTATAACTGATATTATAAAACTTCTAGGATGTGGAGTTGAAGTAAAAACTAAGTCTAACAAGGAACTGTCATCATTTAATCTTGACGGACTAAGATGGAATAAAATAGTTATATGTACCGATGCTGATGTTGACGGATTTCAAATACGCACTCTTATTCTTACAATGCTTTATAGACTTACACCTACTCTTATAGAAAAGGGTTATGTATATATTGCAGAATCTCCGTTATTTGAAATAACCACAAAGGATAAGACTTATTTTGCATATACAGAAAAAGAAAAAACAAAAATACTTGATAAGATAAAAGGAAAAAAATGCACAATTCAGCGTTCTAAAGGTCTTGGAGAAAATGAAGCTGATATGATGGCTCTTACTACTATGAATCCGGATACAAGAAGACTTATACGTGTAACACCATCAGGTGTTGAAGAAACGGCACATATGTTTGACCTCCTCCTTGGCGATGATCTACAAGGAAGAAAAGACTTTATTGCAGAGTATGGAGCTGACTATCTTGAGATGGCAGATGTCAGCTAATAAAAAGGAGCTTTTGAAATTATGAAACTTATAACATTTGTTGTTCCGTGTTATAATTCAGAAGATTACATGGAACGTTGTATAAATTCTCTTTTAATTGCAGGAGAAGACGCAGAAATAATTATTATCAATGACGGTTCTTCTGACCGTACCGGAATGATAGCACATCAATATGAAAAATTATATCCTAATATAGTACGTGCTGTTGATAAGGAAAACGGAGGTCATGGCTCGGGTGTAAATAAGGGACTTGAACTTGCTGTCGGCAAATATTTTAAAGTTGTAGATTCAGATGACTGGCTTGATAAGTCTGCTTTGAAAAAGTTTATGAACAGCTTGCGTTATTGGGAAAAAATAGGGATCACACTTGATCTTGTTATAGCAAATTATATTTATGACCATATGTATGAACCTGAAAAAAGCCACAAGACAAGCTATAGAAATATTTTTAAGCATGGCAAGCTTTCATCATGGAGCGATATGAAACCATTTTTGCCATCCCAGTATCTAATTATGCATGCTCTTTATTTTAGAACAGAAATACTAAGAGAAGCGAATGTCACTCTTCCCGAACATATGTTTTATGTGGATAATATCTTTTCTGTACAGCCACTCTATCTTGTAAAGAAGATATGTTATCTTGATATTGATTTATATCACTATTTTATAGGAAGAGAAGACCAGTCTGTTAATGAAAGCGTCCATATAAAACGTATTGACCAACAGATCTACATAACTAAATATATATTGAAGAATGTAGATATGAGAGCTTGCCGCAGTTTGTCAAGAAAACTTGAGATGTATCAGCTTAGATTTTTATCTATCATGATGACAATATGCAATGTTTACCTTTTAAAAATAGGTACAGAAGAAGCACTTAAAAAGAGAAAAGAACTTTGGGAAGAAGTAAAATCATTTGATCCGAATATTTATTATTATCTTAGAGGATTCACGCTCAGCGGTCTTACAATGCTTCCCGGCAAAGCAGGACGCAAGTTAACTGTTAAAGGATATGATATTGCACAGAAGATAGTAGCATTTAATTAAGAGCTTGTGTTCATAGGTTCAGCACACGTATTTTCGGCAAATTTGTATGCTGAACTTTGTCAAAAACACTTGCAATACGAAAGTATTCCTTCGTGTTTTTTCCTTGTCAGCAATCTGCATACTCCACCTATAAACACAATCTCTGATAAAAAATCCGTTTTAAGCAAGTTTAACGTAAGTGTTAAATACAAGTCTTAAAACGGATTTTCTTATATTTTATATTTTGTGTTTTATACATATATCACCGGTGTCACCATTGATTGAAACAATATCATTTTCATGAATTATTGAATCTGCGTGTTCTGCACCGCATATTACCGGAAATGTAATTTTGCTTATAATATCCGGATTCATATTTGCGATCATTTGACGCTCCATAATAATAAGCCCGCCTATTTTAATATCTATTGGGAATTCATTAAATTTATTTATAATATAAATTTTATCCGATTCACAATTTTGTGGTATCATATTATCTTTGCATAAAACAGCTTTATATTCTGCTTTTCCTGCTATCATACCACTTCCTCTTATATAACTTTTGTCTGTCACAGTGCTTATAATATTTATCTCTCCCAAAGGAGCATTCTTTATACTGTCTACAAATAACAGCCTTGAAAATCCGGGCATACTTTTATACCACTTGAATTCAGCTCTGCGTTTTTGGATCAATGATTTTACATTTACAGCAGGCGTATTATATATAGTCATAAGTTCATCAGAGGTAAGCATGAAAATATCCTCAGATTTTTCAATCAAGCCTTTCTTAGCCAAGTTTTGTCCCATATGAATATGATATTTATTTAAAAGCCTTTGGAAATTATATTGATACTTACGGAGTTCTGTTTGAAATAAAAGCGATGTATCGATTATATTTGTAAGCTTTTTATATTTTTTATCAGTTATTTTATTTCGCTTTATCATTTTTCTATTTAACTCTATATAAAGGGTATTTAACTGATTTGCATTTATACATTTTGAAAAGGCAAACAAAATAGTTTCAATAGAACGAATAATTTCATCATCAGATACACCTTCTAAATCATCAGAGAGATTATCAAGCTTGGAACGCATTTCATTGCAAAGCTTTTCTCTGCGTTTCAAATTTTCTCCTAAAAGTTTAGTTGTTTTTTTAGCGATTCGGTGTTTTTTATTAAGTTTTGAAATACTGCGAAAATATCTTAATTTTTTAATTATCTGCAATAAATTTAAATCTATAAATTCATCTGCATCGCTATTTAAATAAAGCAAACTTTGTAATTTATGTACTTTGTCTAAATCAAAATACATTCTGCCGTTTACATATACAGAATAATCGATAAAATCATCAGATAATTTTTTATCAAGACCGGAGTATATCAACATATATTCTATAGTCTTTTTAGCAATAGCAGTGGCTATAGAGGCAGTAAGCGGTTCTGTTATTCCGGGATAATATCTGCATATACCTTTTGTATCCAGTGAAATAATTTTAGAGGAACCATCTTTTGATTCTCTCATATATTTGATTGAAATAATATTTATTTTTTCACCATCAGAGTCGGATATAAATTTAATATCCAGCTCAGTGTCTTTCATTACTTTTTTTATTTCTTCTGATATTTCAAGTAAATTCTTTATTAAAATAAATTTTGCCTTTTTGGTTCCTTCAGGTTCATATCCAAATAATATGCCGTCTGTATTGTTGTGGCAGTAAACAGTATCTATTTTCTCGTTTGTATCAATATCAATATCATTATTTATATGTATTAAGGTTTCATTTAGAGGTCCATCTTTGCAAACTGTATATATATCTCCACGAATAGGGAGATTGATCACTTCCTGCACTATAATATTTAATGAAACTTCATCTATATTTTGATTAGGATAATTTTTTTTCAAAAAAGCCTTTGCTTCAGAAAAAAGCTTGTCAGCGGTATAAGACAATGCTGATTTAGATATAACTTTTAATGATAAATCAATGTCAGATGTTTCGGTAGTTTCAATAATGCCTGCGTTTTTTAAAGACAGCGAAAGCCTTACAAAAAACCTGTCAGTATGCTGAAAGTGATTTTGAAGATAATTATTAAGTTCGTCTTCTGATGAATTTTCAGTTATGCAAAAGAAATGAGGCATGTTTATTCTTTTTTCTTGTAAATGAAAGAGAATTTCTGCTTCTGTGCCGGGATAATATCTGCAAAAGTTTAAAAGATCTACAATCATATATCCAACCTTCTTCACTGAAAAAATTGATTGTTTTGTATATTTTGTATAAATGCTATTATATATTATATCATATATATACTATTTATTCACGCATATTTTGTGAACTATCATGTGTGTTTTGTTAAATTGTGATATTATTTTGTTGGGTTTGTTTAATGGCTGAATTATTTTTAATATGTTTTTGATGAATGCATAATAATTCGCATGAAATATAATAAATATAAAATCTGATGATCTATTATGTATTTCAACAAACTTCTTGACCTTATTTGAAAATTGTGATACAATAGACAGGAACATTTGTTTTTTATATTTCTAAATTAAATTCAGAAAGGTGAAATGCTGAAAATATTATGAATATATTAGTAGTTGGTATGGGTCTTATAGGCGGTTCTGTTTGTAAAACGCTTAAGAGAAAATGTGATTATACAGTTCATGGTTATGATATTGATGAAGCAATATTAAATACTGCAATGAACGAAGGCGTGATTGACGGCATAGGCAAAATGGAAGATGGAGTATATGATATATGTATAGTTTGTCTGCACCAGAGAGCAGCACAGCCATGTATGAAAAAAGCGTTGCCATATCTCAAAAAAGGCTCTATTCTTATGGATATGTGCGGTCTAAAGGGTCAGATGGTACTTGAATTTACAAATGCCTGCCGTATTATAGGCGTAGATTATGTTGGTACTCATCCTATGGCTGGACGTGAAAAAAGCGGTTACGATGCAAGTATTCCAAATCTTTTTGACAATGCAAACTTTATTATTACTCCAACATATGGTACAAATAATGATGCGGTTGAAAAGGTATCATCTCTTGCAAAAGAAATGGGCTTTGGAAAGATAGTATTGACAACACCTCATAGACACGATGATATGATAGCTTATACGTCACAGCTTGCACATATTGTATCAAGTGCATATGTAAAAGATGACTGTATGGATGATGCTGTTTCATTTTCAGGCGGCAGCTTTCAAGATATGACAAGAGTTGCTACAATGGATGAAAAGATGTGGTCATCACTTTTTATGGATAACAGACTTCTTTTGCTGCATCATCTGGAACTGTTGATCGCTCATTTATCAGAATACAGAACATCTCTTGAAACACAAGACGAAACAGCATTACAATTGCTTATAGCTGACGGCAGACGTGTTCAGGAAGAGAATGTGCGAAAGAGAAAAAAGGCATTGAAAGAAAAGGAGCAAAATAATAATGACTTGGACGAAAGTTGACATATTTACAGCAACAACAGGAATAGATATGCTTACAAGCAATCTTATGGATTTAGGAATACGAGGCTTTTCTATTCAGGACGCTGCTGATTTTAATGAATTTCTTGACAATAAAGATGGCAAATGGGATTATATAGACGAAGATTTGATGGGTCTTTCAAATTGTGAAACTTGTGTAACAGTCTATCTGCCTGAAGATTCTCAGGGTGCAGAAACTTTGCATATGATAAGAGAGCTTTTATCAAAACTTAAGTCTGAAGATACTGAAAATATTTATGGCAGACTTGAAGTAGAGCTTTCTGGAATAAGGGAAGAAGATTGGGCTAATAACTGGAAACAATATTTCAAGCCATTTTGTGTTGGTGAAAGATTGTATATTAAGCCATCATGGGAAGAAGGAAATTGTCCTCAGGGCAGATCTATTTTAGAGATTGACCCGGCAAGCAGTTTTGGTACAGGACAGCATCACACTACAAGACTTTGTCTTGAACTTATGGAAAGTGAGATCAGTAATGGAACAAAATTGCTTGACCTTGGCTGCGGCAGCGGAATATTATTCATAGGCGGAATGCTGCTTGGTGCAGAAAAAGCATTTGCAGTAGATATTGAAGAAAATGCATCACGCATAGCCAGTGAAAATGCAGAAAAGAATAATCTTGACAAGAATAAATATACTGTAAAATGCGGAAATATTCTTATGGATGAAGCTCTTGTAAAAGAAATCGGTACAGGCTATGATGTTATATGTGCGAATATTGTAGCTGACGTTTTAAAAGCAATGTCGCCTATTTTTCCTAAATTTCTGAAAGATAACGGCATTCTTATTATATCCGGAATTATTAGCGAAAGGAAAGACGAGGTAGTTGAAACAGTAAAGGCTAATGGTTTCGAGGTTATTGAGGCAAGAGAAAAGGAAGGCTGGGCAGCTGTAAAATTAAGAAAAGTTTAATATAGAGCCGAGGTGAATCTGAACTTATGAGAAAAAAGAAGCAGCCTGAAAAAAAGAATATATTAGAAACATTGCCAAATGCTTATATAGAGGGTGCAGGAGTTGTAGAAGAAGAAAAGATAACTGACACACTTGAAAAAAACTATATGCCATATGCCATGAGTGTAATCATTTCACGTGCATTGCCTGAAATAGATGGTTTCAAGCCATCTCATAGAAAGCTGTTATATACAATGTATAAAATGGGTCTTTTAAATGGAGCAAGAACCAAATCTGCGAATGTAGTAGGTCAAACCATGAGACTTAATCCACATGGTGACAGTGCTATTTATGAAACTATGGTAAGACTTGCACGTGGCAATGAAGCACTTCTGCATCCTTATGTTGATTCAAAAGGTAACTTTGGCAAATCATATTCACGTGATATGGCATATGCTGCAAGTCGTTATACAGAAGTAAAACTTGAGCCGATATGTCAGGAGCTTTTTCGTGATATAGACAAGGAAACAGTAGATTTTGTTCCAAATTATGATAATACTATGATGGAACCAACGCTTTTTCCTGCAACATTTCCATCAGTTCTTGTAAACGCAAATGTTGGCATTGCTGTATCAATGGCAAGTTCAGTTTGCCCATTTAATCTTTCGGAAGTATGTGAAACTACAATTGCACTTATGAAAAATCCCAAACACGATATTTTAACAACACTTAAAGGTCCTGATTTTCCCGGAGGAGGATTCTTGCTGATAGATGAGGCAGAACTTTGTAAGGTAATAGAAACAGGCAGAGGCAGTTTTAAGGTTCGTGCTAAGTGGAATTATGACAAACAAGGCGGCTGTATAGAAATAACAGAAATACCATACAGTACAACTATAGAGGCTGTTATAGATAAGATAATTGAAAATATAAAAAATGGCAAACTCAGGGAAATTTCATATGTTCGAGATGAAACCGATAGAGGAGGACTAAAGATCGCCATAGACTTAAAGCGTGGAGCTGACCCTGAAAAGGTTATGCAAAAGCTTTATAAATTAACTCCTTTAATGGACAGCTATTCTTGTAATTTCAATATTCTTATTGGCGGCACACCAAAAGTTATGGGTGTTCGTGAAATTCTTAATGAATGGATAGCATTCAGAACAGATTGCGTAAAACGCAGAGTATTTTTCGATCTCAATAAAAAACGTGAAAAACTTCATTTATTGGAAGGTCTTGAGAAGATTCTTATCGATATAGATAAGGCAATAAAAATAGTGCGTGAAACAAAGGAAGAAATAAATGTTGTTCCTAATCTTATGACAGGTTTTGGAATTGATAATATACAAGCTGAATATGTAGCGGAAATTAAGCTTAGACATTTAAATCGTGAGTATATTCTTAACCGTACAAAAGAGATAGACGCTCTAAGAGAAGAAATTTCTGAAATGGAAGATACTCTTGATAATGCTAAAAAGATTCGAAATATTATTGCAAAAGAGCTTAAAGAAACGGCAAAAAAATATGGTCAGCCACGCCGAACACTCTTCTTCCATGCAGATGAAATATCTGATATATCTACCGAAGCGGAAATACCAGATGATCCTATGCACGTATTTTTAACAAAGAGCGGATATTTTAAAAAGATAACACCGGCATCACTGCGAATGAATTCAGAACAGAAGCTCAAGGAAAATGATGAGGTTTGTTATCATGAAGAAACAACGAACCGTGCAGAGATAATTTTTCTTACAAGTTTAAAACAAGCATATAAGGCAAAGTTGTCAAGCTTTGATACAAGTAAAGCAAGTGTAATGGGCGATTATATTCCTGCTAAGCTCCAATTCGATGAGGGAGAATATGTAACACATATGATAGTTACAAAGGATTATAGCGGAAAGCTTTTGTTTGTATATGAAAACGGCAAGATAGCTAAAGTACCTATAAATTCATATGAAACCAAAACAAATAGAAAGAAACTTTCAAAGGCATTCAGTGACAAATCAACGCTTGTTGCAGTGCTTGAAACTTCAGATGAATGTGATATTTTTGTTCGTTCAGACGGCGGACGTGCAGTACTTGTTGACACTGAACTTATTTCACAAAAATCAACTCGTGATACACAGGGCGTACAGGTAATGAATTTAAAAGCAAATCAAAAAATCATTGATGCATTTGTCTTGGATAAATCTCAATCTGAAAGCGTTAAGAAATATCGTGTTAAAAGCATTCCGGCAACAGGCGGTCTTACCAAAGGCTTACCGGATGTTGGACAAATGACTTTATAAATAAAAAATAAAGGCAACACCGCAAATTTGACGGCACATCTTATGCAAAGTCTTTTTGCGGTGTTACCTAAAGCATATTTGATTATTTTATCTGTTACAATTTATTTTTAATAAGTCTATTTTAACAGGTTTCTTTCAAATATGCTTATTTTTTGATTTTATGATTTTATATCACTTGACCGTATGTGTGCTTTTATGTTATACTTTATTTAATGTATGCGGATTAGAAGAGAAGGGGAGTGCGATGATAAAAAATAAAAGAATCGGCATTATAATGAATCGTGTATATCGTGATACGAACCAGCAAATTATTTCTGGAATTCTAAATCAAGCTTATTCTCTTGGCATTAGTTCTGCTGTTTTTTCTACTGAAGAGCAACATCAAGATGAAGACGGCACTTTTGGCGAAAATGATATTTTTTCAGCTATAAATTTTGATTTATTTGATGGTTTCATATTTGCTCCGTTTACATTTATAAATGTTGATACAGTTAAATATATTACAGATTTACTATCAAATAAATGCATGAAACCCGTTATTTGCATTGGAAATGATTTTGGTGAATTTGAATTTATATGGCAAGATGACCGTGCTGAAATGTTTAATATTGTAATGCATATGATAGAAAAACATAATTGCAAAAAAATTGTATGTATGACAGGTCCCAAGGGTGAATCTGTTTCTATGGAACGTGAATATGGTTATCGTGATGCAATGAAAAAATCAGGGCTTGAAGTTTCTGACGAAGACATAGTATACGGCGACTTCTGGAAAAACTCTGCAAAGGAACTTGCCAAAGAATTTGCGGACGGCAAAAGACCATTGGCAGATGCTGTAGTTTGTGCGAATGACTGTATGGCAATAAGTTTGTGTGAAGCTTTAGAAAGTTATGATATAAATGTTCCTAAAGATATACGTATAACTGGATATGACGGTTCATTTGAAGCACAATATCATAATCCCGGTATATGCACATATCGAACATCATATTCTATGCTTGGTATTAAAACAATGGCAAGATTATATAATATTATGAGTGATGGAGAAGAGTGTAAGTTGTATAACGCAGAAGGCGGTACACTTATCACAAATACAAGTTGTGGCTGCGATGCAAATTTTCCTACATTCAGTACACATATGATTGCAAACAACGAACTTATAGAACAACGTTTTCTGGATAATAATATGTCTAATATATTATTAAACACTAATAATTTAAATGAGTTTTCAAAAGCAGCAAGCAATTGGTTTTACTTATGTCTTAATGAAAAATATTATGACAAAGAGAACTTTAATGTTTGCCTTTACAGTGATTGGGATGTAGTAGATTCAGATGGACTGGCTCGCAAAACACAAAGTGAAAGTCATTCAGAAAAAATGTTTGCGTTGTTTGAATCAGAAAGATTTGAATTATTTCCATCAAAAGAAATGATACCTCCAAAACATTTAAAAAATGACAAGCCATCGGTATCTTTTTTTATACCGATCCATTATGGAAAACATACCTTTGGATATTCTGTACTTACTCTTTATGAAATTGCAGACAGCTTCACAATGTCATATCCTCGTTTCTGCAAAGACCTTGGAAACAGTCTGGAATGTTTGTGCATACGCAATCGCCTTAAAAGCATGACCTACAGAGCTTTTTTATCAGAAACAAGAGATGCTTTAACAGGTGCCTATCGTGCAGCTACACGATCTCAGTTTTGGAATCAAATAACAGAGAGAGTAAAATTATATGACGAAACGCTTCATGTGTGTATTTGTTCTATATCCGGACTTCAGCAAATAAACGAAGCGTATGGACAAGTAGAAGGAGATCAGGTCATAATGCAAATTGCAGCAATAATTATGGGCTGCTGCAATAATGGTGAAATATGTGTTCGTTCCAATGGAAATGAGTTTTGGCTTATAGGTTCTACAAGCAATCTTATACCAAATGAAGATTCACTGGAAAGTAAAATACTGTCTAAAATCGAGCATTATAATCATACCTCTGGAAAACCATATCTAGTTCAGGTTTATACAGCTTCTGAATCTATATCAGCACAACTAATACCGGATAATGAAGCAATATACCAAAAGCTTAAAAAGCAGATCGAAAAGAAAAAGAATAGTGGTTACTTGCGTACAGAGCAAGTATATTACGCAGATTTTACCAAACTTCGTCATGATATATATGTAAATCCGGAAGAAGCATGGTCTGTTAATATATGTTGTGAAAAACTTGGTATGAGTATGTCGCATTTTCAGCGTTTATATAAATCTATTTTTAATACGAGCTGTATGCGTGATATTCAGAGCAGTAAATTAAGACACGCTAAAAATCTCTTGCTTCATACAAATGAAACACTTCAAATCATTGCTGAAAAATGCGGATATGATTATTCTCATTTTATGCGTCTGTTTAAAAAAGAAGTAGGCATGACACCGACAGAATACAGACATGGCTTCAAGCTGATGGATAATTAAAGAACCACTAAAAAATGACTGCTGTCAATTTAACCTACAGCAGTCATTTTTATTTTTTAATAATTATGTAAAACTAAAACTAATTTGCGGAATTATAATGAGCCAAGAACTGACGTGTGCGATCATTCTTAGGATTATCAAACACTTCAGACGGTGTTCCTTCTTCAATAATATATCCATCAGCCATAAATATAACTCTATCAGAAATAGCCTTTGCAAAATTCATTTCATGTGTTACTATAACCATTGTCATATTATCTTCAGCAAGCAAACGTATTACATCAAGAATTTCGCCTGTAAGCTCTGGGTCAAGAGCTGATGTTGGTTCGTCAAAAAACAATATCTTTGGCGACATTGCAAGCGCACGAACAATTGCAACACGCTGCTGCTGACCACCGGATAATTCACAAGGATAGGCACGTTCTTTTTCTGAAAGTCCCACTTTTTCCAAAAGTTGTCTGGCAACTTTTTCAGCTTCGCTTTTACTTCTCTTAAGAATAATTCTTTGAGGCTGAACAATATTTTTTAAAACATTATAATGAGGAAACAAATTGAAGTTTTGAAAAACAAGACCGAAACATTTTAGTATTTCTTTAAAATCAGATCTGTCTGCATATACAAGCTTTCCGCTTTCGTTTGTAACTACAGCCGTTTTTTCCATATAGGAAATACTTCCGCCGGTAATAGTTTCCAAAAACGTACAACATCTTAGCAATGTAGATTTGCCTGAACCGGAAGGACCTATTATTGAAAGAACTTCGCCTTCTTTTACGGAGAATGACACATCATGAAGAACATCGACATCTTTAAAACTTTTCTTAATATGTTTTGCATCAAGATAATTCATAATGTACCTCCTATATCTTATAATAGTTCATACGCTTTTCAAGCAGCGACATAACTCCAGCCACTATTAAATTAAGCACATAGTAGAAAATTGCTGCTACAAGATACGGCATCATAGATGTTTCAGACGCTGCTATCATTTTTGCCTCTGTAAAGAGTTCAATATATGAAATTGCAAATGCAAGAGATGTATCTTTGACCAGTGTAATTGATTCATTTGTAACTGCCGGAAGAACACGCTTAAACATCTGTGGTATTATTATACGAACAAATTTTTGAATATTTCCATAACCCAGAATATATGCAGCTTCATGTTGACCAACAGGTATTGATTGAATGCCGCTGCGGAATATTTCCGCAAAATAAGCAGCATAATTCAATGAAAATGCTATAATAACAGCCCAGAATCTGTATTCAGTTGTAAGCTTCATATTCATTACAAAATAAGGACCGAAATAAACAACAAGAAGTTGCAGCATAAGCGGAGTGCCACGAACTACTGAAATATAAAGTTTCACCAGCCATTGCAAAGGCTTCCATGCGTACATACGAATAACACATATTATAAGTCCGATCGGAATTGAAAAAAGCAGTGTCAGCAAAAAGATGTAGATAGAATTTAACATACTATCTCCAAGCTGAACTACAATATCAAAAAATGACATATACAATTCCTCCGATGATTACTTAATAATGGAATCAGTAAGTTTCCATTTTTCAGCAATCTTCTCAAATGTTCCGTCCTTGCGCATATCATTAAGAGTATTATCAACCCTATCACGAAGTTCAGTGTTATCCAGTGCAAATCCAACAGCGTACTGTTCTTCTGACAATATATCAGAAAGCATTACATATTCATCACCACGTGATTCGATCTGATATTTAGCAACACCAACATCCATAGCAATTGCTTCAACAGAACTGGAATCAAGATTCATAAATGCTGTATTATAATCACTTACTACTACCAATTCCTTGAATGAATCCTTAAGAGCAACATTTTCATCACTCTTCAAAGCAGTTTCAGCAGAAGAATCTGTCTGAACAGCAACACTTTTTCCGGCAAGGTCATCAAAAACTGAAATTCCGCTGTCTGCTTTTACAACGAATACCTGACTATTGTCTACATATGGTGCAGTCCATGCATATTCATCTTCACGGCCAGTCATTGTAAAACCGTTCCAGATACAATTGATTGTACCGGAACTTAGTTCCATATCCTTTGAATCCCAATCAATAGGACGCTTTACGAGTTCCCAGTTATTTCTATCGCATACTTCAGCTGCCAAATCAAGGTCAAATCCTACATACTCACCATTTTCGTCCTGATAACCATATGGAGGAAAAGCAGCGTCAAAGCCTACTATAAACTTTTCAGCAGATTCTGATGTTTTGCTTTCATTCTCAGCTGTTTCACCACAGGCAACAAAAGACATAGACATAGCACCCGCCATGATAGCTGTAAGAATTCTTTTTACAACGATTGATTTCATAAAACACATACTCCTTAATTTTACATATTATTGTGTTACTTTGTTAGCATCTTAAATCAAAAACACAATTTTTATCATTATATCATATATTTATTTAGTTGTCAACGCTGTTAAAATGAATAGTTGACTAATCTGCACACAGCATAATTATAATAAATCTAAAACAAAATGCTTCCGATCTAAATTGATAGGAAGCATTTTTATAGATATTCTTTTTATTTTGTTTTAATTTAATTAGTTGTTGTAACTTTTGGAACTTCTACTTTTATAAGACCAAGACTGAATTTCTTACTCAAGATCTTATACACGCTCTCATTTATACGTTCTTCCGAGATTTTTCCAGAACTTATTGCATCTTTTACACTGGTTATAGCATTGTCTAAATCATAAGGCATAAGAATTATATCTACACCAGCTTCTATAGACATTACAGCAGCATCGCCGGGTGTGTAATTTTCTGTTATAGCACCCATACTTTGCGAATCTGTAATTACCAATCCATTAAAACCTAAATCATTTTTCAGCCACTGACTTACAACTGTTGGAGATAAATCGCCCGGCAAGTCATCTCCAGACGCTGTAGTTATCTGATGACCAACCATTACAAAATCAACACCAGCTTGTATTCCGCCTGAAAACGCTGCAAACTCATTATATTGCAGTTCATCATAAGTTCTATCTATTACAACACTGCCATTATGAGTATTGCCAGTACCTGCACCAAGACCCGGAAAATGCTTAAGCGTAGCAGAAACGCCGCATCCCTCAACACCTCTTACAAAATTTGCGGACATATCAGCTACAACTTGAGGATCAGAAGAAAAGATTCTGCTGCCAAGTTCATTTTCAGGACTCAAGTTCACATCTGCCACAGGTGCTAAATCCAAATTGAATCCAAGATTTGAAATTGATGCACCTATAGTATTTCCTAAACTATAAACAGTATCATAATCAAGGTTTTCGCCATAATATTCCATATCATAGCTATCATATGTTCTAAGTCCATTACCAACACGAGCTACCATGCCGCCTTCTTCATCGACTGCAAAAAACATACCAATATCATTGTTGGATTTCTGAGCGTATTCCTGAGAATCATGAATCATATTATATGTCTGCTGCCAACTTTCAATATTTTGAGAAAAATAAATAATACCGCCAACAGGTGTAGATTCAATTGCAGATTTAGTAAGATCTCCAGCTTGAGTAACACTTCCATTAAAATTAGTAAGTGCTTCTGGAGTAACAATAAACATCTGATAAATTTTTTCATCAAGAGTCATTTTGCTCATAATATCATCAATAACTGATGGATTTTCTTCTATTGTTGTGTGAGTTGTACAGCTTGTCAGTTTTGACAATTCTGTAACATCAGTATGATCTGTAACCGCAGTTTCTTCGGTTGTTTTGTTTTGCATTTCAACCATTTCAGAAGTTTGAACAACGTCGACAATTTCTTCTTCGTCATCATTTGAAGTTTGATTTATTGATCTTCCGCTGCATCCGCTTGCTATCAATGCAAAAGCAGTAGACATTCCAATTATTGAAATAAAAGTTCTTTTTTTCATAATATGCCTCACAGATAAAAATTTCTATTATTACAATATTATAACAAAACAAAATGACTTTGTCAACTTTATGATTATTAGATGTTCAAATATTTTTACTATATTTTTTAAATATAAAATTTTAAAAAAAGAATTTACAGCGGTTGACAAAAATAATATGTTCTGGTAAAATAATATAAATACAACAATATTTATATTGTTATAATAAAAGGAGGTAAATGCTGTGTTCCGTTCAAAACGTCTATATATACAGGCATATGCGGTTTCAAATCAAGGCAAAGTGCGAACAAATAATGAAGATAATTTTTTTGCAGATGGCATTGTAAATCCTAATCCTCAGATTGATAATTATATATCTACTGATAAAATGAAACTTACGAGTCATATATTTGCAGTTTGCGATGGAATGGGAGGTGAATCATATGGTGAGGACGCTTCGGCACTTGCTGTTGAAACTTTAAAAGAACATTGTCAGGATATAAAAAAATCAAAAAAAAATTTGCTGAATCAGGCAGTTTCTTCATATACAACTGATGCTAATGACCGTATTTGTGATATGATTTCTCAAAGGAATTGTGGCAATAGCGGTACTACTCTTGTAATGCTGCTGTTCAAGGGAAATTATGCATACCCTTTTTATATTGGCGACAGTCGTATATATCTTTATGATGGCTTTGATTTATATGCATTGACAAAAGATCAAACATTAGCAGCAGAAATGCTTCAAAATGGTGTATATACACCTGAACAAGCTGAAATGAGTTATGATAGAAATAAACTTATGCATTTTTTGGGTGAGGACAAAGCTAAAAACGGACTTAGTGCCACAGCACAACCGCCTATTTTATTAAAAAAGGGAATGAAATTTCTGCTTTGTTCAGATGGTCTTACCGATATGTGTAGTGATCTTACACTTTATGAAATATTATCAGACCCTGAGCAAAATGATCATGCCCAAGCTCTTGTAAATATGGCTCTTGAAGCAGGCGGTACAGATAATGTTACTGCTATTGTAATTGAAATATTATAAAATAAATAATTAAAACGATGAAAATGGAGATGTAAAAATGCTATTATTAAATATGTTTCGTGGACTTTGTATGGCACTGGCAGACAGCGTTCCGGGTGTTTCCGGTGGAACGATCGCTTTCCTTCTTGGATTTTATGACAAATTTATTTTTGCATTAAATTCTCTTGTAAGCGGCACAAAAGAAGAAAGAAAAAAGTCACTTGTATTCCTGCTTAAGCTTGGTATAGGTTGGGTAATAGGATTTTTGAGTGCGATGCTTATTCTTTCAAAAATATTTGAATCTCATATATATGTTGTAAGTTCCTTGTTTTTCGGTCTAACACTTTTTGCAATTCCGGTTGTGATCTATGAGGAACGAAAAACAATGCAGCATCATCTAAGTTGTATTCCATTCACGCTAATAGGAGTGGCAATAGTAGTGGGGATTTCTATTTTGAGCAAAACCATCGGCGGCGGCGGAATTGCATTTGAAGGATTTAATATTGGAGCAATATTATTTACATTTGTTGCAGGTATGGTAGCTATTTCCGCAATGGTTCTTCCTGGAATTTCAGGTTCAACTATATTGCTTGCTTTTGGAATATATGTTCCAACAACTACAGCTATTTCATCAATATTAAAAATGGAAAGTTTTGAATCTCTTCCTTATATATGTGCATTAGGATTGGGAATAATAACCGGAGTAATCGTAATTATAAAGGCTGTTAATCGTGCTTTAGTAAAGTATCGTCATCAGAGTATGTACACTATAATTGGTTTAATGATAGGTTCACTTTACGCTATAACACAAGGACCAACAACACTTGATACAGTTGATGGAGCCAATCTTGAACCGCTTTCTATTTCTCATGTAATAAGCGATCCTATTCTGATCCTGCCATTTATTATTGGCGGAGTTGTACTTGCAGTTCTTGAATTTTTAAGCTTTATCATGGAAAAGAAAGAAAAGAATAATGCTTGAATGTTATAATAAGTAAACCAAAAAAGGCTATTGCAAAGATTTAATCTGCAACAGCCTTTTTATTTTAATTTATTCAGTTTTTCCAGCAGCATTTGCCGCATATAGACTTAATATAGAAACAGCATCATCAATATTTATAGTTCCATTTTTATTTATATCAGCAGCATTAAAAATCATTTTTTCACTTTCTGAATCATCAGCCGACCATATAAATTTTGCTTCTAATCCAGCTGCATTTCTTGAATAGTATTCAAGCACCAGAATCGCATCATTTATAGATATAGAACCATTGCCATCTACATCTCCCAATATTCCATTTTCTACAGGAACAGGTTCTATTCTTACAGTAGTAGTTATTGTTTCTGTTGTATTTGTTGTATTTGTCGATGTTTCAGGTGTTGTTATTGCCTCTGTAGTTGTTTCGGATGTCGTTTCTGTAGTAGTTGTGGTAGTTGTTGTAGTGGTAGTTGGTGCTGTAATTCCTGCTTCCGCTTTTTTCTCTGTAAAATAATTAAATATTACAGCAGCTTCTTCTTTTGCCAGCTTTTTTAAATTATCATCATTACTAAGCCATACAGTGGCTCTATAATTTGTATGGAATGAATGTTCAAGCAATACACCGGGAGTGCTTACATATCTCGAACCGCATAAAACACCATACCATTCATCGTCCCACACACCGTTTCCATCACGGTCTTCCGCAGAAAGTCTTTGAAAAATCTCTCCCTTTTGATTTGTCTGCATAACCTCTGCAACCTTGGATGCCAAAAGTCCGCCTATTTCTCTGCTTGTATCATCAATAGTTGTCCAGCTAAGATTTTGATAGCACAATGCAACAGGCTTGTCGATAGAACTATATGATGCTGCATTGCTATGTATCGATATAAAAAAATCATATCCTTTTGATTTTTGACCTCGTACTTGAAGAGGCGGTTCTTCCTCAAGAGAACTTTTTGTAAGGTCTGCGTGAGCACCAAGAGCTTCTAACTCTTCTTGCAGGTAATTTGAAAGCTTCCAAGTCATTACGCTTTCATAATATGAACTGTATACAGGTGATCGATTTTCATATCCGCAATGTCCCGGATCGATCATTATCTTTACTATACTTTCATCAAGACCTATAATAGATTCATTTATAGGAACTTCATCAGGAGAACTTACAGGATTAGTAGATTTATATAAATATCCTGCATCGCTATTATCATTACAAAATATTTTTCCGCCATAATCTTTTGGATCAGAAATCATATATTTTTCAATAAAATTAGATTTCATTTCAGCGTGTGCTGCATGCGGTGCTGCAATTGCAGCACACATAAGTGAAATTCCTAATGCAGATGATATTATTTTTTTGAACATAACATACTCCCTCGTTTCGTTTTAATACATAGTTATTATATCATGTTTTTAAAACTATTTCAAGATAATTTTATGTATTATTGCGCATTTAAATATTTTCAGAATCAATATTAGAAGCGATATTTATTTTTCAGCTAATTATAAATTATATCTATTGCAATAATGCATAAAAAATGGTATAATATCAAATAACGATTATAATAAATATTTTGCAATGTCCATTTATTGAAAGGAGTCTATATGCAATATTCATATGTAGCCGAATACGGCAAATATATTAACCGCATAATAGCTGAAGTAAAGAAGGCTGTAATAGGCAAAGATATAATGATAGCCAAGGTGCTTTTGGCGATTCTAGCTAAAGGTCATATTTTGATTGAAGACAAGCCCGGTGTAGGAAAAACCACTCTTGCACTCGCATTTTCAAAAGCAATGCGTCTTGACTGTAAACGTGTGCAGTTCACACCAGATGTTTTGCCGGCAGATTTAACCGGCTTTTCAAAAAAACTGAAAAGTTTCAATTTCAACCCGGAGCTTTATTTTGTCAGCTTTTTCTTGCCGATGAAATAAATCGTACATCAAGCAAAACTCAATCTGCTCTGCTTGAAGTTATGGAGGAAGGGAATGTTACTGTTGACGGCGTGACATATCATTTGCCACAGCCGCACACCGTTATCGCTACGCAAAATCCTATCGGCTCTATAGGTACTCAAATGCTACCTGAATCTCAGATGGATCGTTTTATGTTTCATTTAGAAATGGGGTATCCGGATATGCAGCATGAAATAGAAATTCTGCGTTCAAGAGAAAACGGCAATCCAATCGATACTATCCAGCCTATAGTTGATGCTCAGATGCTTATAGAAATGCGTGAAGCTGTATCAAGAGTAACAATAAACCCTAAGATCTATCATTATATTGCAAGTCTTGTAGATGAAACAAGACATCATCCGGCAATTTTACTTGGTGTAAGCCCACGTGGAACATTGGCACTTACAGATGCGGCACGTGGAATGGCTTTCATGAGAGGTCGAGATTATGTTCTGGCTGATGATGTTGCTGCAATATGTCAAGATGTATTTGTACACAGAATCGTTATGCGTGAACAAAGCAGAAATTCCGGTTCAGCATTGCAGGTAATACAGGATATTATAAGAAAAGTACCTGTACCACGTCCCGATGGTGTGAAATTATGATACAAACTTTTTATATGAAATTCACATATGCAATTATTCTTATTGCTGCACTTCTTTTTTCTGTTTTATATTCAGGTGAATTCTCAATTTTGTTTTTATGCATCATTATTATGATTCCTATCTTCTTAAAAATAAGTTTACTGTATATAAGATTCAGACTTAATATATCAATAAAAACTCCTGTTGTTTCTTATTATCGCAACAAACCTCAGACTGTTCAGCTTGTAATAGAAAACAAGTGTATTTTTCCTATAAGCAAAGCCGCTGCTAAACTAACTTGTTCAAGCGTTGTAACCGGTGAACAGATTCCTATTGCAGTAACGTTTCCTGTTCCGGCGAAAAACGTTACAATAGTCGAATTAACTATTACTATACCTCATTGCGGATTGACGGAAGTAAAATTAAATCGATTTGAGATCACTGATTATATAAGATTATTAAAAAAGAGCATACGCAAAACACAATCTATATCTGTTTTAACACTGCCATCCGGTACAGAACTTAACTATAAAATTCATGTT
Organism: uncultured Ruminococcus sp.; assembly: GCA_937907215.1. GTDB lineage: Bacteria > Bacillota > Clostridia > Oscillospirales > Ruminococcaceae > Ruminococcus_C. Next base: position 19,036 of record CALESG010000156.1, on the reverse strand, counting down.
CCATGCAGTGTGACAGATGAAGAAAGTAATGTTTATTCAAAGCTTCATGCCGGAGATGATCCGTCTGAAATTTATAGAATCCGTGAATATCATCCCGGTGATATGCCAAAACGTATTCACTGGAAATTAAGCAGCCGTACTGATACCATGTGGGTAAAAGAATACAGTCTGCCTATAAAACAGCGTGCAGCTATTTTGATTGATTATTCAAATTCAAGCAATCCATCTGCTGATTTAATGGATTCTGCTTTGGAAGCTGCTTATTCTCTTTCTATGGCACTTGTAAAGCAAGAAGTTCCTGTTGTGATATATTGGTTATCCGAAAAATCACAAAAACTTGTATGGAATGACATTCATTCAGTATCAGAACTGAACGATTGTTTTACAACATTACTTTCAAATCTACCTGTTGAGGATTCAAAAGAACTTCTTACACAAGCCTCTGATTTGTTGGCTATACATTCTACTAATGCTATATACTACTGCACACCTAATTTTGACGTTAACGAAATTGAAAGGTGCTTTAAAACATTTTATAATAATCATTTTTATATTATCACATCTAATTCTTCATCACTGTCACAAAATTCTTCTGAAAATAAAAATATTATTTTTATAAGAGAAGAATCTATCTCAGAGAATTTAAAAAAGCTCTCAACAGTGGAGGTGATTCGAGAATGAATGAATTTCATGTAAGACAAAATATTGTTATAACAACAAAACATAATGCAATTTCTATTAAGCCTATACTTCTTGTACTGATTGCTTTAGTCGGTTCTATATGCACATTTTCTGTATGTTTTTCAATGATACATTTTGAAGAATATAACAAAATGTTATTTTGGACTGTAACGTGCCTATCTGTTTTAAGTACAAGTATTTTTAGTCTTATGCCAAAAAAAATGCATTTTATAGGATATGTGCCTCTTTTTATAGGTATATTACTCGTCTTTTGGAAACGTGCGCCTTTTATTTCAGGATTTAAATATATTTATAATTTATATTATTGTGTAGCTCATCATACAGAAACACAATTCTTTGAATTAAAAAGCACACTTTCAATTGATACTGATGTGTTATGGTTTATTTGCTGTACTTCAATAATTCTTTGCAGTCTTATAGCACGAGTGGTTATACGAAAGCCTTATTTTATATTTTATTTTTTGCTTACATTCATTCCAATTGAATTTGGTCTTTATGAAGGCTTAAAAATGAATATCCCATCAATATTGATTCTCGTTGTTACATGGTTTTGCGTTCTTTCAATACAAATTGCATCATACAGCAGAAGCGGAAAAAAGATTTTGCAAAATGCCAATATGGCAAATTGCGGCATTGCAATGCTGGCGGTTACTGTTGCGGCAGTTTTAACTTCAGTTATGCTTTGTAATGCATTCAATTTAACAACAGATAAAAAAATACAAAATAAAAGGGACGAAATGCGTGAAAACATTGAAAACTTTAAATGGGAAGACTTCGTAAAAAGTGTAAATAATATTGGTATATCACTCGGTCTTATAAACGACCCTGATACACGTAAGCTAGGTACTAAAAGCAATATTAAATATCGCAATGAGGATAACATTCAAATAACATTAAGTGAACCAATAAATCAAAGCTTATATCTAAAAAACTTCACCGGTTCTATTTATGAGGACAACAAATGGGAATCACTCCCGGAAGATGAATGGCAAAAGAACGAAGAGCTTAATGTACTGTTTACAAAATTTGAATGCGTACCCCAGATTTTGCCTTTTATGAATAATCAAAATATATATGGTGAAGATACAAATGCTTTTATAAAAATAAAGTCTTTGCAAAAATCAGAACCTACACTGCTTCCTTATGCGGCATATGAAAAAAATTATTCATATTTACATGACACCGGCTGTTCTGTTGGAAAAAATAAAGATGAATATAGTTATTCAATATCACTTATGCAGAATTTTTATAATATATCATCAATGCCTATGAATCATTATTATCTTCCAACTAATGGTTTTAATTTCAATGACCCATCAACAGCTGAATTTTTTAGCAATCTTGATATTGATACATCTCAGGAATCAATATATGTATCATCTCTCAATTCGCCTTATATAGAAAATTCTAAATATAAAGCACAGGCACTTCAAGCATCATTAACTGAAAGTTATGCGTACAGACAATTTGTTCACGATACCTATACTGTACCGTTTTCTTCAGAAGGACTTGATAAAGTTTATGCTTCGCTGCCGCAAGAAGTTTATGAAGCTGCAGAAAGCGAGGATTCATTAAAGATCCTTGCAGCAATACGTAAATATCTTTCTGATACAAGTGAATACACGCTGTCACCCGGAGAAACACCCTCCACACGTGATTTTGTAAATTATTTCTTGTTGGAAAACAATAAGGGCTACTGTATGCATTTTGCTACAGCTGGTGCAGTAATTGCAAGATATTTCGGAATTCCCACACGATATTGTGAAGGCTATATCGTATCTGCTGATATGATTGCAAGTGGCGATAAAAGTGACGATGGTTCAATTGTTATAAATATTCCAGATTCGTCATCACACGCTTGGTGCGAATACTATATTGATGGATATGGATGGGTACCATATGAATTAACACCGGGATATTATGACACTAATGCTGAATTAGATCAAACGGAAATTATTGGCGAAGAAAATAATATAGATACAGATGTACAAACCGAAACATCTGAAATTATTGCAACGACAACAATAACTACAACTGTTACTACTATAACTGATTACGCTCCAGATAATACAACAACTTTAACAACTGAAAATAATAAACCGTCAAATGAAACTAAAAGCACAAGTGGAATATTTGAAACATTATTTAAAGTTATACTTTATATTATAATAGCGATAGCTGTGGTTGCTGTTGTTATATATGGATTTATTTTATCACGAAATTATGTTTTGAAAAAACGAAAAGATGCATTCAATAATCCAAATACTATTATGAGCATAATAAGCATTTACGAATTCCTTATGATTTTACTAAAATATCAATCTATTACTCCTCAAAATGAACAGCTGCTTGATTTTGCAGAAATTGCTGAAAACAAACTTAATTCAATAGGAATTGATGGAAAAGGAGCAAATGATATTATTAAACTTGCTCTTGCTGCTGATATGGGTGGAAAAGCACCATCAAAAGCAGATATAGAGTCTTCTGTAAAATATGTAAATTCGATTGCGGATGAACTTGCTAAAGATAAAAATATATTTACTTATCTTGTTATGAAATATATTTATCATTTCTTTTAAGATAACACCGCACAGAGCCGTCAGGCGAGTTTTGTGGCGAGCTTTGTGTGGTGTTGCCTTAATGTGTATGTAAGATTAGCTGCACTAAAATTGGAAAAAAACTTGATTTATTTAAGGAAATGTGGTATAATAAAAATATTGAAACTACGGAAAGGTTGACTTCTATGAAAAAAGCAAAAGGAATAACTTGCGTTTTGGTTTCAGTAATGGCTGTATCAATGTTTAGTGGGTGCAGTAATGAAAACCCTCTTGATGGTGCAGTTATTGGTGAAAACAGTTTTATTATGACATTATATCCTGATATAGCACCCATTACTTGTGAAAATTTTCAAAAACTTGTAGATGAGGGATTTTATAATGGCTTGACCTTTCACCGTGTTGTAGATGATTTTGTTGTTCAAGGCGGCGACCCTAATGGTGATGGAACTGGTTCAAGCAGCGAATCGATCAAGGGTGAATTTTCTGAAAATGGAGTTGCTAATAATTTATCTCATGTTCGCTCTACCGTGTCAATGGCACGTGCAGATGATTTTGATAGTGCAACTTGTCAATTTTTTATATGCTTAAGTGATTTGACATATCTTGATGGTTCATATGCTGCGTTTGCTAATGTTACAGAAGGTATGGAAGTTATAGATAATTTTCTGAATGTTTCAAGAAGTGTTGGAAGAATGGGGGAGTTGTCATCACCGGATACACCCATTTATATAAAGTATTCAGGTACTATTGAAGCTGATTCAGCCGGCAATCCAAGAATACAGTTTTTAATTGATATTGACAGTTCTGCATCAAGCAGTAAGTCAACATCAACTGCCAACATCGAAACTGCACTGTCGAGTACAACTGAAACAACAGTTTCTACTGAAGCAAATTCAGAAACAATTACCAGTAATGATGAAGATATTGTATATTCATCAGAAAACATTGATGAAATATCACCTGAAAACGAAAAAAGCATCGAATCTATAACTGATGCCAATACAGTAGGCTAATTTTTTATAAATCATAAAAACACTTGCAATATCCTTTGCATTGTGATATAATTTTATTGAAATACATCTTTGAAAGGAAATACAACTATGAAGTATACAAAAATTTTTGCAACAGCTCTGGCTGCTGTTATGATGATGGGTACATTTGCAGGCTGTTCTAAAGACGACAGCAAAAAGAATAATGATGAAAGTGCATCAGCAGATGGAAATACATTTATTATTACACTTCGTCCGGACGTTGCTCCAATAAGCTGTGAAAATTTTGAAGGTCTTGTAAATGACGGCTTTTATGACGGACTTAAATTCCACCGTGTAGTTGATGGATTTATGGCACAAGGCGGAGACCCAAATGGTGATGGAACAGGCGGAAGCGCAAAAACTATAAAGGGCGAATTTTCTTCCAATGGTGTAGAAAATAGTTTATCACATCAAAAGGGTGTTGTATCAATGGCACGTTCAATGGATCCAGATAGTGCGTCAAGCCAGTTCTTTATATGTTATGGTGACTGTTCATTCCTTGATGGTGATTATGCTGCATTTGGCGAAGTAACAGATGGAATGGATGTTGTTGATTCATTCCTTAAGGTTGAGCGTACTGCAAACAGTATGGGAGAGGTTGCAGTTCCTACATCACCAATAACTATTTCTAAAGCTGTTATGATAGAAGCTGATGATAACGGAAATCCACGTGTACAGATTACAATGGATGATATTCCTGTAGCTGAATAATTTCTTAAAATCAAAGAAAAGGCACATTTCTATAGAGAGAGGTGCCTTTTTATGTGCAATTGCAAAAAAATTCTGGAGGCATATTATGAAGCAGATTGATTCTTTTTTTAATGAAATGCAGCATAAAAAGATTGCATTTATTGGCGTAGGTGTTACGAATACTGATATTATACGTTTATTTTTAAAGAAGGGTATAAGTGTAACTCTTCTTGATAAAAAGCAGCCTGAACAGCTTGGAGATATTTATAATGAATTTAAAGCAGCCGGTGTAGAATTCAGACTAGGTGAGAGTTATCTTGATTCTCTTATTGATTTTGATATTGTATTTCGTTCACCGGGTATGTATTTTAATAATAAAAAGCTTACAGAAGCACGTGCAAACGGTGTTTCTGTTACAACTGAAATGGAAGTGTTCTTTGAACTTTGTCCTTGTAAAATATATGCAGTAACAGGTTCGGACGGAAAAACCACAACTACATCAGTTATATCAGAATTTCTTTCTGCGTCTGGCATAACTGTTCACAAGGGCGGCAATATTGGACGTGCACTTTTGCCTATTATTGAAGAGATCAAAGAGAATGATGCTGCTGTAGTAGAGCTTTCAAGCTTCCAGCTGCTCTCAATGCGTCAATCTCCTGATGTTGCAGTAATTACAAATATCGCTCCAAACCATCTTGATGTTCACGGTACAATGGAAGAATATATTGATGCTAAGTTAAATCTTATTGCTCATCAGAATGCATTTTCTAAAACTGTACTTAATCTTGATAATGAGCTTACCAATAATCTTTCTTCAAAAGCAAGAGGAAATCTTGTAAAGTTTTCTAGAAAATCAAAACCTGAGCGTGGTGCATTTTTAAGAGAAGACGGTATGCTTTGCTACAACAATATGGGTGACGCAACACCTATAGTGCATATGAATGATATAAGGATTCCGGGTATGCATAATGTAGAAAATTATCTTGCTGCTATAAGTGCAGTATGGGGAGAAGTATCTGTTGACACAATAGTTAATGTTGCAAAGAATTTCGGTGGAGTAGAGCATAGAATTGAATTTGTACGTGAACTTAATGGTGTGAAGTGGTATAATGACAGTATTGCAACAAGTCCTACACGTGTACTGGCAGGTCTTAATTCTTTCAATCAAAAGCTTATCGTAATCATGGGCGGATATGATAAAAAAATACCATTTGAACCTATGGCAAAAACAGTTTGTGAAAAGGTAAAAGTTATGATCCTTATGGGTCTTACAGCACCTAAAATTGAAGCTGCCATTACAAGCTGTCCTGATTATAAAGAAGGTTATCCTGTAATCGTTCATGCCGAATCTATGGAAGATGCTGTAGAGAAGGCAAGAGAAATTGCTGAAAAGGGTGATATTGTAACATTATCTCCTGCGTGTGCAAGCTTTGACCTTTATCCTAATTTTGAAGTAAGAGGAAATCACTACAAAGGACTTGTAAAGGAGCTTGAAAGTAAATAATGGATCTTTTTGAAATACTGGATAATTTATCATCAGTTGAAGGAGTATCAGGAAATGAAAATAACGCAGGAATGACAGCTCTTTCACTTTTGAAAAAATATTGTCCTGATGCCTATATTGATAATGGGCAATGTTATAGGCAATATATACTCTAATGATAAAAAAGCACCACATATACTTCTTGATGCACACCTTGACCAAGTTGGCTTTATTGTAATATATATTACAGAAGAAGGCTTCATTAAAGTTGGAAATGTAGGCGGACTGGATATGCGTCTTATGCCTGCACAGAATGTAATTATTCACGGCAAAAAGGCGATAAATGGTGTTATAGCTTCAATACCGCCGCATTTAAGCGGAGATGAGCAAAAGGTTTTAGATATTACAGATCTGCTCATTGATACCGGATATAGTAAATCAGAACTTAGCGAAATAATATCTCTCGGAGATAGAGTAACTTTTGATACTCATTTTATGAAGCTTGCCAATGAATGTATAGCTGCTCATTCATTAGATGACCGATGCGGCATTGCAGCAATTATATATGCACTTGAACTTATTTCTGATAATGAGATACCATATAATTTAACAGTTCTTTTTTCCTCACAGGAAGAAGTAGGAGAGTGCGGTGCAGAAACTGCCGTTTATAATATCAATCCTGATATAGCTATTGCAGTTGACGTTTCATTTGCAATTAGTCATAATGATGACCCTATAAAGTGCGGTAAGCTTAATGCAGGTCCTATGATCGGCATTTCTCCAACTCTTTCAAGAGAGATAAGCAACAGTCTTATAGATACCGCTAAATCCAACAATATACCTTGGCAAACTGAAATTATGAACGGTACAACAGGTACAAATGCTGATCGTTTTTCTGTAAGTCGTGGTGGAGTTAAAAGCTGTACTTTATCTATTCCGCTTAGATATATGCATACTCCGTCTGAAATCATATCTGTAACTGACGTTCAGAATACAGGTAAACTTCTTGCAGAATGGATTAGGAGGAGTGTTTCATGTTGAATAAATATTTAGAAGAACTTTGTCTTTTGTGTGCAGCATCTGGAAATGAAAAGGCTGTAAGAGAGTATATTTGTGAGAATATAAAGCATTATGCAGATAGCATTAAAATTGATCCGCTCGGCAGTGTTATTGCAGAGAAAAAGGGAAGAAAACCATCTCCTAAAAAGTTAATGATAAGTGCCCATATGGACGAAGTTGGACTTATTATAACATATATAAATGATGATGGAACAATGCAGATCGCTCCTGTAGGCGGTATAGATGCCTCTGTTGTAATAGGAAGACCTGTTGTAGTAGGCGATAATAATATAAACGGAGTAATAGGTGCTAAACCTGTTCATTTATTAAACAGCAATCAACGTAAAGAACTTCCAAAATTTTCGGAGCTTTATCTTGATATTGGTGCTGAAAACAAAAAGCAGGCAGAAGAATTGGTATCTCTTGGAACATATGTTCATTTCTTGCCGTCTTTTAATAGAATGGGTGACAGCAAAGTTTGCAGCAAAGCACTTGATGATAGAATAGGCTGTGCCATAATGCTTGAACTTATAAAAGAAGAGCTTCCATATGATGTAACATTTGCTTTTCTTGTTCAAGAAGAAGTTGGTCTTAGAGGAGCAAAAGCAGCTGCATTTTCCATAAATCCTGATATTGCTATTGTTCTTGAAGCTACAACTGCTGCTGATATTTCAGGAGCAAATGACGATGCTAAAGTTTGTTCACTTGGAAACGGACCTGTTGTTTCATTTATGGATAGAAGCACTATTTATGATAGAGAACTTTATAACCTTGCTTTTGCAGAGTGTAAAAGAATGGATATTCCATGTCAGACTAAAACACGTATTGCAGGTGGAAATGATAGTGGTGCTATACACATGAGCCGTGGCGGAGTACGTACCATTGCTGTTTCTGCTCCGTGTAGGTATCTTCATTCACCGTCTTCGGTTGCAGATTTGAATGATATACAAAATTGTCTTAAGCTTACAAAAGCAATGATAGAAAAGGCTGTTGAAATATGATAACACGTGTATATGATTTTTCTTTAGAGCAAAAAGCAGAACTTCAAAAAAGCTGGCGTGGCAAAAAGCTGCTTGCTTATTTTAAGGCATATGGTGGAGAATATGATTTTTGTCAGTTTTTTCTTGCTAAGTATGAAGATCATGAAAATGCAGAAGGCTATATGTTCATGTTGAATTCTACTTTGGTAATATGTTCAAACGACGTACTTCCAATTGAAGAAATTGCTGATTTTATAAAAATGCATCTTCCGTTTAGAGTGGAATGTCCACAGAATATGCTCGCTGATCTTAGCAAAATGTCAAACTATCAGCAGCTTCGCAGAACTCTTTTTGCATTGAAATCTGATAATATATCTGCAACATTTGATGAATCTGATGTAGAGTTTAATCCAAAGCTTTCAGATGTTTATGATATTTTAAAAGAAGGTTTTCCTAATCTTATAGATTATCCTCTATGGCTTACAGACACTTCACATAGATGCAGACATGGCGTTAGCCATGTTCTTACATATAAGAACAGCACTACTGTTACTATAGTTTTTGACCAAGAGAATCATGTTATGATAGGACAAGTAGCTACACGTATAGCTAACCGTGGCAGTGGTTATGCAAGGGATTTTCTTAAATGGCTTGCCGCATGGCTGGGTGAACTCGGCAAAGATGCCGTATTATATGCACTTGATATAAGAAGAAGTTTCTATCAGCAAATAGGATTTGAAGAAGTAGAAACGGAATATGTTCTTGAAAGAGTAGATATTAAAAAAGAAGGAACAGAAAAAGGAGCGTTACAATAAATATGAATATAAAGGATTTCTTTAATATAGATGACAGACTGCTTGATATAGCAAAATCTGCCGAAAAAGCTGCAGAAAAGGATTTTCAGCGTATTGAAGAAGTAGCAGCGTATAATGGTGCTAAGGTTCTTTCAGCATTTCAGAAAAACCGTGTAAATGAACAATGCTTTTATGGAAGTACAGGTTATGGTTACGGCGATATAGGAAGAGATGTTCTTGATCGTGTATTTGCAGATGCATTTGGAGCAGAAGATGCTCTTGTACGTCATAATTTTGTATCAGGAACTCATGCACTTACAGTTGCACTGTTTGGCATTTTAAGAACAGGCGATAAGATGGTTTCCATAACAGGAAAGCCTTATGATACTTTAGAAGAGGTTTTGGGAATCTCCGGCGAACCTGGCGGCGGTTCTCTTAAAGATTATGGTGTTGAGTACTCTCAGGTAGATTTGCTTGAAGATGGCACTCCTGATTATGATAGTATTGAAAAGAGTGTTTCTGGTGCGAAAATTGCATATATACAGCGTTCAAGAGGATATTCCTTAAGACCTGCATATACTATGGAGCAAATGCGTAAAATGAAAGAGGCAGTACGCCGAGGAAATCCAGATGCAATTATAATGGTTGATAATTGTTATGGTGAATTTGTAGAAGAAACAGAACCAACTCAGAATGGTGCTGATCTTATAATTGGTTCGCTTATAAAGAACGCAGGCGGCGGCATAGCAAGAACAGGCGGCTATATTGCTGGTAAAAAAGAATTGGTGGAAAAATGTGCATTTCGACTTACTTGTGTAGGACTTGGCAAGGAAGTGGGATGTACTCTTGGCATGAATAGAGAAATGTTCCTTGGATTTTTCCATGCACCTGAATGTGTTGCAAATGCTTTAAAGACGGTGACTTTTGCTGCTGCACTTTTTGAAAAACTTGGATTTGAATGTTTTCCACGCATTGGAGAGAAACGTGGAGATATAGTAGAGGCAATCTGTCTTAAGACCGATAAGAATCTTATATCATTTTGTCAAGGAATACAAGCAGGTTCTCCTATTGATGCATATGTTTCACCAGAGCCTTGGGATATGCCGGGTTATACAAGTGAAGTTATAATGGCAGCCGGAGCATTTACAATGGGAGCTTCAATAGAACTTTCAGCAGACGGTCCGCTGCGTGAACCATATGCCGCATGGCTGCAAGGCGGAGTTACATACACAAGCGGAAAGATAGGCATTCTTATGGCAGCACAAAAGATGCTTGAACAAGGATCAATTTCATTATAAAATACAAAAAACTTTCAGCATTATTACAGAAAAAATACAATTTGCTATTGTATAATTTTAATTTGATAAATTAGTTGACATAAAAGAAAATGCATGATAAAATAAATAAGATGAGGTATTATCTGCAAAAATATTAAGAATGGAGGGAAGGAAATGGGAGAACATAAATTATGCTATGGCTGTATGATGCATACAGATTATGTTGGCGGAATATGTCAACGCTGTGGTTATAATGAAAATGTTCCTATAAATGAAACATTTATTCAACCAGGAACTGAGTTGAATAATAGATATATAGTAGGTACTGCTCTTTCTATGAACGGAGAGGGAATTACTTATATTGCACTTGACCGATCTATCAACTGTCGTGTGTTATTGCGAGAATATATGCCATTGAACTTTTGTATGCGTGATGCAAATTCTTCAAAAATATGCATAGATAGTACAAGTTTGCCAAAGTATAAGGTTCTTATGGAGGAATTTTCCGACCTAAATAAATCACTTGCACAAATACGTGAACAAGTGCAAATAAACAAAGTAATTGATATGTTTTCAGAAAACAATACAGCTTATATTGTATATGAATATATTGATGGATTGCGTTTTATTGATTTTCTTAAAGAAAATGCCGGCGAGCTTAGTTGGGGACAAATTTCAAGTATGCTTCCTTCATTTCTTACTACTATCAGTATTCTTCATAACAATGGCGTGCTGCATCGTGCTATAAGTCCTGAAACTATATATGTTACAAAAAAATGCGAACTTAAATTAACGGATTTTTCAATAGCGGCTGCACGTACTGTTGGTACAGAGCTTGATTGTGAAATATTTGAAGGATACGCTGCTCCGGAGCAATATTCTGCAAGTAATAGGCAGGGAACATGGACTGATGTTTATGCCGTATGTGCTGTTTTATATCGAGTTCTTACAGGAAGTATGCCTACAAGTGCAATGAGCCGTATGGAGAATGATAATTTAATTGCACCATGTCTTTTAAATACCAATATTTCACGTTACGTTTCAGATGTTATAATGAAAGGTCTGAATCTTGTAAGTGCAGATAGAATTCAGACAATTCCTGAACTTGTTAATCAGCTTTTTAGTGAAAGTCATCATAATTCAGGAAATAACAGAAGTAGATCGACTGCTGCACTATCACATCAAAATTCTCAGAAATATAAACAAAAAGAACACTATAATGAAGATGAGAATCAATATGATGATTATGAACAACCGGAAGGTTATGCAGATGATTATTCATATGATGGGTATTCTAATGAAATATATGAAAGAAATACATATAATGAACCACAGCCTACCGCTATAGATCGTGTAAAAGTACCTTTAATTATAGGAATGCTGCTCTTGGTTATACTTTTGGTAATGGTATATTTTCTATTTCTAAAAGGAAATGGTGATGCTAACACAATGTCAAGTGTTAATACAACTAAAGTGACTGTTACTACATCAAAAGAAGAATCTGACAGTACAACTCCCGAGGGAGATGGAATAATGCCTAACCTGATTGGAAAGACATATGAAACTCAACTTAATCGATATAGTTCTTGGATGAAATTTAATGTTGAAGAAGTCTATAGCGATGAGTATCCGGCGGGTCAGATAATATGGCAGGAGATACCAGAAGGAGAATATTTTAATACTGGCGTTGCTGTAAAAATCAAAGTAAGCAAAGGTCCGTCAAAGATCACTCTTCCTGATTATGTCAATGTATATGTAGGAGATTATACAAAAACTCTTGATGAACTTGGAGTTGTATATAGACTTGAAGCTGAAACCAGATCGGATTGCACAGCTAACACTGTATCAAGATTAAGTGTAGATGCTAACTCTACATATGACCTTGAAGATCGAAAGGAAATTGTTGTATATTATGCCGTAGCTCCTGTTGTAACAGAACCACCGGCTCCGGTGACTGAACCACCTGCAACAAATCCACCTGTAACAGATCCTCCACCGGTAGTAACTGATCCTCCCCAAGATTCACCAGATAATTCAGCAGGATGATAATTTAATATAAACGAAAGCGAGCTGTTTTTAGCTCGCTTTTTTAATAGAGTTAATAAATCAAAGTGGAGTTTGGCTTTGGCTTCGTTACTTTGATTTATTACTTTTGAAATATTAAGAGAATATGCAAGTTTGCTTTACAAATCTAATAAATCAATATTTTTAGTGCATTTTTAATAAAAACACTTGACAATGTGCAGAAACTATGGTATTATATAATCAAGGAAAGAGAGTGATACAAATATCAAGGTAATCACAAAGAAATCTTTCAGCGATGTATTTTCCAAGGTTTAAGACTTGGTCTTTTGTAAAATGATGACGATCGGCAAGGAGGTTGAGATCCGATGGCAAATGAAGAATCACAGTACATATGCTGTCTGGGTCAGTAAACGATTGGTGACGAAGAGCGGAGCGTAAGGACTGTTTAAATAAACAGCATACCCCATTGTAGTAATTTATTTCGTATTGACGTTGGCTGATTTAGCAGATGTAACTGTATGAGTTTAAATGTTATGTCATAGACAGCATAGGTGAACGTAATTTAGAGTGATGACGACTCTGAAATTTCGGCTAAATGCCTTTAAATAAATGCTGAATGATAACAAAAAGGATGGTAAAATCCAATGGCAAATAAAGTGAATAGCGTGTTTGTCATTTTAGTTGGATGAGTATACGATGAACGAGAGTTAATGAGTGAGGACTACTGAATTGTAGTGAGTACCATTTATAAGTAATAAATTCGTACCGGTTGAAAAACCAATTTTAATGATTTAAGTAAAACACGTTTTAATATTGAAATTTGTTTTTGAAGTTTATTCTTAATTTATATAATTTTTATAAAAAATGGTGATTCCAATGGCTTAATATCTAAATATTATACTATATTTAATTTAAAAAGATGTGATTGATATGAAAATGAAAAATGCTTTTGTAATGTTTAATCCATAAGAATAAGGAGTGAGTCCCATCGAAATTCATGTGAAAGAATGAAAGTTCTTTCAAATTAAACTTAAGTAAAATTTAATATTAAAATATAAGCTGCCGTGTCTGTGTGATGCGGCAGCTTTAAATTATATAATATTCTTAAGGCAACACCGCACAAAGCACGCCTAGCGGCTTTGCACATCATCTGCTTGCATATTTTTCATCATATCACACAAAAATTCCTTGACAGGCGACAGCATGCCTGCGAAATTTTTATGCAATCTGACGAAGAATCTGACTGTGCATCTGATGCACAATCTTTGTGCGGTGTTGCCTTAAATTGCATTAAACGGCGTCTGACTTATTATCTCCCAAGAAATAACTTGCTAGATAAAGTGAACCACTTATTGCAATTATTCCATTAGAATTCTTAACTAATTCATATGCAAAAGGAAGTGCCTCATCAAGTGGAAGCGACTTTACCGGACATGAGTCATAAAAATACGTTTCAAGCTTTTCTTTTGGAACAGATGAATCAGAAAAATTATCTACACATATAACATAATCTGCAACCTGTGAAATAATATGACACGCAGTTTTGTAATCCTTTGTATAAAGCATACCACATATTATTACAACAGGTGCATAATTAGCACTTATCAAAACATCTGTAAGAGCAATTATACCTCCTTGATTGTGGCTGCCATCTAATAAAACCGGCGGATCATCACTTATTTTTTGAATTCTTGCGGGAACAGATACTTTTTTAAAAGCATCTACAACGTTTTTGGCAGTAATAAGGTATCCATGCATACTAAGTATACGAACAACTTCAATAGCTGTAAGAGCATTGTAAACCTGATGCATTCCCGGCATTTTAAGTGTATAATCAATACTATGATATTGAAATGTTGTTTTATCAAGTGATTTATCAATTATATGGCAATCATATAAATTAGGGATTATAATATCAGAGCATTTTTCATTAGCAATTTTGACAATTATATCTGTAACAGTATCTTCATTATCAGCTGACAAAATAACTGAGCAGTTGCGCTTAATTATTCCTGCTTTATGAACTGCAATTTCTTCAATTGTTTCACCAAGAATATTTGTATGATCTGGAGAAATAGAAGTAATTACACTTACAAGAGGTGATTTGATAACATTTGTAGCATCAAGCAATCCGCCAAGACCTGTTTCTAAAAAAACAATGTCGCATTTTTCCTTTAAAAAATATAACAGTGCGATGGCAAATGTTATCTCAAATTGTGAACATTCAGAGGCTACATGACATTTTGAAACTTTAGTGCAAAGTTCAGATACATCATCATCAGAAATATTCTCATTATTTATACGAATACGGTCATTGTAACGAATCATATATGGAGAAGTAAACTGTCCTGTTTTAAACCCTGCTTCAATAGCAGCAGCGGAACTTAATGCAAGCGTAGAACCCTTTCCATTTGTACCGGCAATGTGTACAAACTTCAAATTGTCCTGAGGATTTTCAAGTTCATTTAAAAGATTTTTTATTCTTGAGAGGTTTTTTACCGGAGAACCACTTTTACTAAAGCTTCTGATATATGCCATAGATTCTTGATATGTCATAAATAATCACCTACTTAAATCATAATTATTTTATAATTATTCTATTCGTATTATAAAGCCTTATCAAGCCATCATACTTTCAATAGATTGATTAAGCTTAGTCATTTTTTCATTAGCCTTATCAAGTTTAGCTTGTTCAGCTTCAACAAGCTGCTTAGGTGCTTTAGCAATAAATCCTTGATTAGACAATTTTTTGCTTAAAAAGTCAATGTCCTTCTGTACCTTTTCTTTTTCTTTATTAAGACGTGCAATTTCTTTATCTTTATCAATAAGCTCATCCATAGGAATGAAAAGACGAGCAGTATCTGTTACAGCCATAACCGCATCAGAAACGTCAAATGTTGTTCCAACTTCAACTTCAGATGCAGATGCTAATTTCTCAAAGAATATTGCAGATGATTTATACAAATCTCCTTCATTTGTTTCAATGAAGATCTTAGCCTTTCTCGACGGCGGAACATTCATTTCTGTACGGCAGTTTCTTACAGCCTTAATAGCTGCTATAACCTTTTCAAACTGATCAGCACTTTCAGAATAGTTATATTTTTCATCATATACAGGATAATTCTCAAGGATTATCATGGATTCTTCATCAGTAAGAACTTGCCAGATTTCTTCTGTAATATATGGCATAAATGGATGCAAAAGCTTAAGCATTCCACGCATTACCCAAACGAGAACAGCCTGTGCATCAGCCATAGATTGTCCGCCTGCAATGATTCTTGGCTTTGTAAGTTCAATGTACCAGTCGCAAAATACATCCCAAATAAAATCATAAATCTTTGCACTTGCAATACCGATTTCATATTTATCAAGGTTTTCTACTACTTCTTTTGCGAGATCGTTAAACTTGGATACAATCCACTTATCCTCTATACGTAAATCAGACGGTAAACCTGTAAACTTAAAATCATCAGGCAAATTCATCATGATAAATCTTGAAGCATTCCAAAGCTTATTAGCAAAGTTTCTTGCAGCCTTTACTTTATCGTCAATATATCGCATATCATTTCCTGGAGAATTACCTGTAGCAAGCATGAATCTCAGTGCATCTGCACCATATTCATCTATAATTTCAAGTGGATCTATACCGTTTCCAAGAGATTTTGACATTTTTCTTCCCTGTGAGTCACGTACCAAGCCATGAATAAGAACAGTATTGAAAGGAACCTTGCCCATATTTTCAAGACCGCTGAACATCATTCTGATAACCCAGAAAAAGATAATATCATAACCTGTAACCAAGGTATTTGTAGGATAAAAATAGTCTAAATCTTCTGTTTTATCAGGCCAGCCGAGTGTTGAAAACGGCCACAACGCAGAACTGAACCATGTATCAAGTGTATCAGGATCCTGACGCATAGGCTTACCGCATTTAGGACAAACAGCACTATTTTCTTTTGTAACAACCATTTCGCCACAATCATCGCAATAAAATGCAGGTATTTGATGACCCCACCAGATTTGTCTTGAAATACACCAGTCACGAATATTTTCCAGCCAGTGGAAATAAATTTTGTCAAAACGTTCAGGTACAAACTTTGTATCGCCATTTTTTACTGCATCTATAGCCGGCTGTGCAAGAGGCTTCATTTTTACAAACCACTGAGTAGAAACTCTTGGTTCAACTGTAGTTCCGCATCTGTAGCAAGTACCAACATTGTGGTTATAATCCTCAACCTTTACAAGTGCACCTTCAGCTTCCAAATCAGCAACGATTGCTTTTCTTGCTTCATATCTGTCCATGCCTGCATATTTTGGATAATCATCTGTAATTTTAGCATCTTCAGTCATAACATTTATAACAGGCAGATTATGACGAAGACCTACCTCAAAGTCATTAGGGTCATGAGCCGGTGTGATTTTAACAACACCTGTACCGAAATCCATTTCAACGTAATTATCAGCAATTATCGGGATCTCTCTATGAACTATAGGCAGGATAACAGTCTTTCCTATCAAATTCTTATAACGTTCATCATCAGGGTTAACTGCAACAGCTGTATCGCCGAGAAGTGTTTCCGGACGTGTTGTAGCCAGTTCAAGGTAGTCATCAGAATCTTTGATTTTATATCTGAGATGCCAGAAATGACCTGCTTGATCTTCATAATTTACTTCAGCATCAGAAAGTGATGTTTTACATTTTGGACACCAGTTTATGATTCTTTCGCCTCTATAGATCAAACCTTTTTCATAATACTTAATGAAAACTTCTTTTACTGCCTTTGAACAGCCTTCGTCCATTGTAAATCTTTCTCTTGACCAATCACATGAAGAACCAAGTTTTTTCAGCTGTTCAACAATTCTTCCGCCATACTGTTTTTTCCATTCCCATGCACGTTTCATAAAACCTTCTCTGCCAAGGTCTTCTTTTGTAATACCTTCTTCACGCATGGCTGCAACAATTTTTGCTTCTGTTGCAATAGCTGCATGGTCTGTACCAGGAAGCCACAATGTACAATATCCGGACATTCTTTTCCAACGAATAAGTATATCCTGAAGTGTTTCATCAAGTGCATGACCCATATGCAGCTGACCTGTTATATTGGGCGGAGGAATAACTATTGTATATGGCTTTTTCTTTGAATCCGGAACAGCTTTAAAACATTCCTTTTCATTCCACAGGGCATATATACGGTCTTCAAACTCTTTTGGTTGATAAGCCTTTGCCAATTCTTTTTTCATTCTTAAAACTCCTTGTGATTATTTAGAACTTGTGTTCATAGGATAAGTTGCACGTTTTTTCGTCAAACTCTGCCGATTGCTGCGCCAACAAAATCTCATCATACGTCAGTATGCTTTCGCTTTTTCGCTTTGCACTCATTGAAGTTATGCTTGAAAATTCGCACAACTTCCTTATGAATACAAGTTCTTAATTGGGTACAAAAAAACTGAGATTTTTCAATAAAGAAAAAGCTCAGGGCGAACAGTTTGTCCGTGGTGCCACCTGAATTCAAGCTTATAAAAGCCTGCACTCATGTGCTAAATTAGAAGCACATCTCTATAACGGGAGATTACCGCCATAAGCTACACATATAAATAATATTTAGATAATACTTATCAATACTTCACTTACAGTGCTCCAAGACTACTTCAATATGGATAATGAAAAACTTTCACCAAACGTTTTCTCTCTGTACATTAGAGCCACATTTACTACTTCTCATCATAGCATTTACTCATTAAATATTATATAATATAAACCTTATTTTGTCAAGTTTTATTCTTTATAGATTGCATATTTGTTATAGTATTTTATATTAAAAATTATCCAATGTCGATATGTTAGTGTAAACACAACCTAGTTTGTTTTAACTTCAGTTTTCTTTCTTCTTTTATTTTTATACACTATATTTTCTTCAACCGGACCGCAATAATTCTTTTTATGACACCATTTTATTACTTCCGGCGGTTCGGTGCAGAATATTGGTTCTCTGCCTTTTTCAAATGACTCAAACTGTGCATATTTTACTGCACCGTATGATTTAAGTTTTCTTTCATATTCACCGACTTTAATTTTTTCTATATAAAATTCACGTGCGCTATACATTCTATTGAATGAAGAATCGGTAATATACCCTGATTTTATAGAACGATATTGTTTTAAAACTTCTTCAGCATCTTCTAATGTGTCATAAACTATATCATCAATAAGATACGGAGCTTCTGAAAATCCATCGGTACAGCCAGGTTCCATTGAAACAGTTTCCGGAAGCTCACAACGTTCTGTCATCATAATTCTATAACCATATTTTATCATAAAATCTCCTTAAACGTACACTATATATTATAAAACGAATTTATTTGCCACTAATTATTATATCACTTATTTTAATATACCCTGATTCCGCAAAACTCAAAACGCCGCAGCGAGTCTCAAA
>CALESG010000155.1 GCA_937907215.1 uncultured Ruminococcus sp. | reverse complement strand
CTGCAAGCTCATCTATGGCAATAACTATCTGCGGCATTTTTACAAGATCGCTGCCATCCTGAACTGCCTTCTGATTATAATCATATATATCACGTACATTAAGTTCTGCAAACTGCTTATAACGGCGAAGCATTTCCTGTACTGCCCAATTAAGTGCACCCGCAGCTTTTTTAGGATCTGTTACAACAGGTATAAGCAAGTGCGGTATTCCTTCGTAAACACGGAATTCTACAATTTTAGGGTCGATAAGTATAAGCTTTACTTCGTCTGGAGTTGCATTCATAAGAATACTCATTATAATAGAATTTGTGCAGACAGACTTACCCGAACCTGTAGCACCTGCAATGATCATATGCGGCATTTTTGCAACATCGCCAACTATAGCACTGCCTCCAATGTCCTTGCCAACTGCGAATGCAAGCTTGCTCTTTGAATTTTTAAATGCATCGCTCTCCAAAATATCACGCAGCGATACAGTATCTTTTACAGTATTCGGGACTTCAATGCCGATAGCAGGCTTTCCGGGAATAGGTGCTTCTATACGAACGCTGTCTGCTGCAAGATTCATTGCAATATCATTTGAAAGATTTGTGATTTTGGAAACCTTTACTCCGGCAGCCGGCTGGATCTCATATCTTGTTACAGACGGACCTGGACATATACTTGATATACGTACCTCAACACCAAAGCTTTTTAGAGTATTTACAAGAACAGATGCTTTTTCAGACATTTCTTCACGTGACTTTGCATTATTTGTAAGCACATTGCCCTTTTTAAGAAGATTTATGCTTGGCACAGTATATACAGCTGGAACAGACGGAGCTTTTTTCTTGGTTTCAGAAATCTGCTCTGCTGAACTTGTATATTTCTCCTCTTCCTCAGGTCTGCCATATGGTGTTCTTATTCCTTGTTCTACACCAACAGGCGGAGCTGTATTTGGATTGTGAGTATCCTGTATTATATCACAAATAAGCTTATCTTCTTCATAAGAATCTTTTGACTCTGAAATATCATCATAATACTCTTCATAAGGAGTATCAGGATTATCATCTGTATAGAGATTGTCATCGCTTTCACTTTCATAAGGATAATCCTCATTGTAATCATGTGCGTGCAGTCTTTCTGATTCAGACATAGTATCATCTGTAATATCATCATCTATATCACTTTTAAAGAAAAAATTATGCATTCTTTTAAACAAAGACGGCTTCTCATTTAAATTATCACCGTGTACATAATCTATAGGGATACTAAATTCATCATCCTCTTCTTCGTCATCTATATTGTTCACACTGCTGAAAGGATGAGTCATCATATAAATAAGATCTCTCGGACTTTTATTTGAAATCCAAAACATAAGTACAAGCATGAGCAATAATATAACTATACGTGCTCCTGTTGTTCCAAGAAACTTAAGCAATGGATATGCAAGCACTACGCTTATTACACCGCCGCTTCCAAATGTATTTTCCACACCGTCTTCATAAAGATACTTTATGTAATCCACAAAATTTATATCGCCGACATTGCCGTTAAAAAGCACCTGTACAGCACCGGCAATAATTATCGTTATAATAATATTCCACTTAGGAGTTGCCTGAATAACATCATCTTCATCGTCTGAATCAGCTCTCCATGCAGCCATGCCAATAAGTATAGGCACAAGCAAAGTTGTCACGCCAAAGAATCCACGTATTACCCTGTGAATAAAATTCCAGCCTGCACTGCCTTCTACAAATACAAGAAGTATAAATAATATCATTAGAACAAACAGAACGGCTGCCCGGAATTTATCCGGACTTTTGCCTTCACTTTCTGTCTTTTTTACAAACCCTTTTTTTCTAAGCTTTGCCAAAGCTTTGTCTCCTATTGCCTTTGCAGTTTTTACATCCATTTCAGGAATAAGCTGCGATTCATTTTTTTTAGCCGTTTTTTTAGCCACTTCAAAATTCCTTTCCGCTTTTCTAAGCCTGCGTTTTATTATCTGAATAACGAACTTCTTCATTTTCTATCATAGAATAAAGTTTTTCAAGCGCATTGCTAAGAGAACCTATTTCATCAATAATTCCAAGTTCTACAGCTTCGTTTCCGGTGATTATAGTTCCAAGATCTGTTGTCATTGATTCTGTACTGTGCATAAGTGAAATAAATTTATCTTCATCAATGTTGCTGTGTTTGGCAACAAATCCGGTTATGCGATCTTGTATTTGAGATAAATATGTCATCGTCTGAGGCACACCGAGAACAATACCATTTGTACGTACCGGGTGTATAGTCATTGACGCAGAAGGCACTATCATTGAATATCTTGAACTAACTGCAAGCGGTACACCTATTGAATGACCTCCGCCGACAACAAGTGACACTGTAGGTGTACGCATTCCTGCAATCATTTCTGCAATAGCAAGACCTGCTTCCACATCACCGCCTACAGTATTCAGTAATATCAACAGTCCTTCAATGCTTCTATCTTGTTCAATAGCAACAAGAGCCGGCATAATATGCTCATATTTTGTTGTTTTATTCTGCACCGGAAGTACATCATGACCTTCTACCTGACCGATTATATTAAGACAGTGAATCAAATGTTTTGCATTCTGAGAACGTACACCGCCGGTTTCTTCAATAATTTCCGCTTCATCAAGCTGCTGCTGTACAGAACTTTCATTTTTTTCATCTGTACTTTCACATGAATCATCATTGTAATTATTTAAATTGCTTTTTGTATTCATAACTTTTCTCCTTATATAAACTCTATATAAACTCTGCAAAAAATTATGAATCTATTCTTTACGCTTTTATATTAAATATACAGATATACATTTTTTATTATACCATTCTCAAATATAACTGTCAAGATTTACATTCAGGAAAAAGCATAAACGGCAATATTTTATAGAAAAACAATCATAAAAATTTGATAATAATCAATCTAATCAGCAATCTAAAAAGTCATATTTTTCCACAATAAATAACTTCTCAAATTTCGTGCTTTTCCAACTTTTCCACAGAGTTTTCAACCGATTTTTTCGACTTTTCAACGTGTATCTGTTGAAAAACATATTTGAATGATTACATTGCCAAAAAACAGTACATAATATTTATATCAAAAAACTATTCATAAATCTATTTAAAGGAGATCAAAAAATGGTAAAAGGCGTACACAAAAAAATTATTGAAGTAAAATCTCCGGGCGGTGATTATTTTGAAAAGGCAATTTTTTATTTAAAGCCGGGAATAACACAACTTCCGCCTGAATTTACAGATGCCGCCGCTCAAATGCTGCTGGAAGAATTACAACCAATATCACATAAATCTACAAAAAAGAAAATTGCAGCCGCTGTAAGCATTGCACTAATTGCAGGAATAGTTACTACAGCTATTATTTTATTAGTCATATAATCTAAATATCGCACAAAGTATTGCGTTAGAAATATGAAGAATTTTACACTTTTTTTACACACTAAAAAAAATTTGTGAAAAGGGTAAAAAGGTCTTGTGCTTTTTATTTAATCATGTTATAATAAAAGTCGCAGATACGTGCATTTTTATGCCGTACTGCGGCTTCTTTTTAATGAAACGGAGGAAAAACACCCATGAATCAAAACAGACACAGCAGCCGTGGTCAAAATGCTGCATTACAAGAATCAGAACAGCTTATAGCAGGAAGAAATCCTGTCTTGGAATCTTTATGCAGCAATAACTTGCCTGATACAGTCTATCTTAGCGGAAACAACGGCGTTTTACGACAGATTTCAGAGCTTGCAAAAGAAAAAGGAATCCCTGTTAAAATTGTGTCGGAATCAAAATTATATCAAATGACCGGCAACGCTAATCATCAGGGTGCAGCAGCTTCCGGTTCATGTGGAAAATATGTTTCTGTTGATGAAATACTGGAATATGCAGAGAGCATAGGCGAAAAACCTCTTATCGTTATATGTGACGAGATACAAGATCCTCACAACCTCGGTGCAATAATCCGTACAGCAGAAGCTGCCGGCGTTCATGGTGTTATAATCCCAAAAAGACGAAGTGCTTCGCTTAACCTGACTGTTGGCAAAACATCAGCCGGTGCAGCAAGCCATATGAGAGTTGCAAGAGTTTCAAATCTTGTTATGACTATGGAAAAGCTCAAGGAAAACGGCGTTTGGATATATGGAACAGATGCTTCCGGAAGTAATTATACAGATGTTGACTTTAAATCAGGAACAGCTTTTGTCATTGGCTCGGAAGGTTTTGGAATCGGCAGACTCGTAGGTGAAAAATGCGATGGGATGCTTAGTATTCCAATGTATGGACACGTAAATTCACTGAACGCATCTGTAGCAGCCGGAATTTTTATATACGAAGCTGTACGTCAAAGAAGCAGTAAGTAATAAATCAGAACTTGTCTTAACAAAATTAGTGTGCATACTTTCCAGCATAATTCTATCAAGTACAATGTGAGCAGGTTCTAAAAATAAATAGATAGAAAAATTTAAAAAGACAACAAATTGTTAAGTATGCTCTGCACAAAGCTAAGATGGCTTTTTTACTTTTTTCAGTGCATTGCTGCTTTAGCTCTAAGGAGTGTTTATTAAAAAACATGGCAGATAACAAATATACAATAGAAGATATTTTAAATGAATACGGCGGAAGCGATCCACAAACACCGCCAAAAAGCAAAACACCGTCCGGTAAGCTTGAAATGCATAAAATGCTAAGCCAAACATCAACACGGACAAATGATCAAAAAACTTCCGAACGTCCAACAGTATTCAGACGTGCGGCAGAAGAATCCAAAATAAATCAGATAAAACGAGAAGTCCGCAAAAGCAGCAGACCGGATATAGAAAACAGCCGTGTGGCAGCCTTCCAAACGCTTGAACTTATGCGTGAAAAAGTTTCATTTGTAAATTCCGCAGCTGCCGATCCACAAACTACTCCAACACCTAAAAATGACCGCATTGAAGGCTATGAAGGTGCAGTGTTAGTTGAAAAAAATATAGACGATAAAACTAATATCAATAATAATGATATAATAGAAAACAAATCTAAAAAAGATAAATATGCACCTAAAATACGCACTATGGAAGATTCTACAAGAGCAAAAGAAGAAAAACTTTCAAGGCGTAAAAGACGCAAAAACAGCGAAAATCGTTATGAATACAAAAAAGATTCTGTTGCTGAAGAAAAAACAGTAGATGATAACATTAAAACTGATGATGAAAGCAAACCATTCTTTTTTGATTTACAGCATGCAAATGCAGTAAAATTTGTAAGCCGTGAAGCACGTGAAGAGCGTGAACGCCGCCGCCGTGTTGCAGCTATACACAGACTAAGAAAAAAACGTATGAAAATGCGTGAACTTGAAAATAATGATTCTGAGTCTGATGAAAGCTCTACAGTACACATTTTAAATAATGACTCTGAAATTCGTGCAAATATAAATATTTTAAATAAAACCGTATCATTCAGAACGCTGACTTTATCTATTCTATTTATCATAAGTGCGATATTCTGTATACTTGAAGGTTCAGACGGTGCATATAGAGCGATCACAACGGGAATAGGATTTCATGGCTACAGCCTTTTACATCTGATTTTAGGAATGGCTGCTATTATGATTTCTTTTCCAACAGTTGCAAACGGTCTTAAATATCTTTGTTTAAACCGTGCAGACAGCGACAGCATGGCTGCAATGCCTATTATAGTATCAACTCTTGGTGCTGCTGTCACTACGATCATGCCGTACTCTATCAAAAACAAAGAGGCACATATATTCGTTCCGGTCGCAATTTTTATTTTACTCATGAATGCTGTAGGAAAGCAAATGATAATAAGAAGAGCAGTAAAAAACTTTTCTGTAATTTCAGGGAAATATGAACAATATGTTCTTACATATGTAAATGATGACAGCGATGCTGAAAAGCTTACAAAAGGCGTTCAGCCTGATTACCCAATACTTATTTCCATGAAAAAAGCAAAACAGATGAGCGACTTCTTGCGATATACTTATTCTGAAGATATGGGTGATAGATTTTGCCACAAGGCTGCACCTGTAATATGTATAGTTTCACTTCTCATAGCAGCTGCTATTACAGGAATAAGATTTACAGTAATGAATGGCGGAACTGTATTTGCATTTTTCTTATCAGTATTTGCAATGATGCTTTGTGGCGGCTGCTGTTCGGGCGTAATGCTTGCTGCAAATGTTCCATTAAATATAGCTGCAAATAAACTTACAAAAAATAATTCCGCACTGCTTGGTTATCAAAGTGTTGATGAATTTTATGATGTAAATTCCATTATGGTAAACGCAGCTGAACTTTTTCCTGAAAGTGCCGTTACAATCGAAGGTATGAAGCCTTTCAGAGATGCAAAAATAGAAGATATAATCTCAATGGCATCAGGTCTTACTAGACAGGCAAACAGTGTGCTTAAATATGCATTTGAAAAAATGCTTGATCAGGAAAACAGCAGCATTCCTCAAGTTGATAATGTTATTTTTGAAGAAGACTTCGGTCTTAGCGGCTGGATAAAAAACCGCAGAATACTTCTTGGCAATCGTGAAATGATGATACAGCATAATATAGAAGGCATACCATCTCCTTCACGTGAAGCCGAATATGTAGAAGACAACTGCGATGTGCTTTATTTTTCTATAAGTGGAATACTCTCAGCTATGATGTTAGTAAGGATTTCTTCAAATGGACGTATGAAGCATCAGCTGCATAAACTTATGGATGAAAAGATCTCATTGGTAGTAAAATCTGTTGACAGCTTTTTGACCCAGCAGCGTATAGCGGGAATGTACCAGATACCTGAAAGCAATATAAAAGTTTTGCCAATTGCTTTGCATGAAACTTTTGACAAGTACACTTCGCCGGCAGACAATGTAAGTGCCTCTGCTATTACATCAGGAAGCACTATTGATACTATAAAATTGATAATTTCAGCAAGAAGAATACGCCGCAGTGCTATGACAGGAATTATTCTTCAATCAGTTGCTGCAATAATAGGATTTGCCATCGCATTTATATATATTGGACTCAGTGCGTATACAAGCGTTACAACGCAGATGTTCCTTTTCTTCCAGATAGCATCTTCTATTGTAACAGCAGTTGCTGTACGTCTTAAGTAATATTATATATATTCTCAATATCCTAGTGAGAAAGGAGCATTCATGGATCCAAAAAATAAATATCAAAACCGCTCAGATGACAAGGAAACACAATATATACCTATACCGGAAACAATAAGAAAACGTTCAGACCAATATGATACTCAAAAGCTTAGCACTGAAGAACTAAGACAACGTATACGTCAGGAAGAAAACGAAAAATCAAGACAATCTGCTGCCAAAGCAGAACAGTACAAAAGAGCAAACCGCAGCAATCAATCTAATTATTCATCTCAGAACAGCGGATATAGTCGTGGATATGAATATGATCCGCAGCAAGTTCCTCCTCCACGCAATTCAGGCGGTTATTATAACCGTCAACCCAATAATCAACCATATTCACAAAATTCACAAAGAAACCAAAATTACCGCAGTTCACCACCACCAAATCGATATTCCGCACCACCGCAGCGTTCTTCTCAACAACATTCTGCTCCGCCCAGAAATAATTATTACAACCAAAAAGGCAAGCAGAATTATTCAAGAAAGCGTTCCAGACCTTTGTGGCAGCGTGTGATTAAATCAATTCTTGTTTTTATAATTGCAATATTTGTAATTTATTCTGCAATCGCACTAATAGGCATTTTCAGAACAAATATAACTGCCACTGCAAGTCGTGAACGCACAGAAGATGCTCTTAATTCATCTTCGGTTGACAATATACTTGTAATAGGAACAGACTCACGTGACATTGAAACAGATACAGGACGTTCTGATTCTATTATACTGCTTTCTATAAATTCAAAAAACAATACTATCTATATGACATCTTTTTTACGTGATGTGTATGTCTATATAAATGACACATATGGAAACGCTAAACTCAATGCTGCATATTCATACGGCGGAGCTGAACTGCTTATGGACACAATAGAGTCTAATTACAGAATTAGAATAGATGATTATGTTATTATTTCATTTGAAGCTTGTGCAGCCGTTATTGACGCTGTTGGCGGCGTAGAAGTAACTCTCTCCGATGATGAAGCAAACGCTCTTAATGAAATACTAATAAGTGAAGTCAATGAACTTATGGGCGATGGCAGAAATGACGATCTGCTGGAAAGCGGCGGAACATATAAGCTGAACGGCAAACAAGCACTTTCGTACAGCCGTATTCGCTATGTAGGCAATGCTGACTTTGAAAGAACAAGCCGTCAACGAGAGATCTTATCCAGTGCAATGAAAAAGGCTTGCAAAAATCCAATCGCAATTTGCAATATATTTTTTAATGCACTTCCAGAAGTAACCACAAATATACAAGGTCTAAGTCTTTATGGATATGCAATTAAAGCACCTTTCATGATTATGAGCTATGATATAAAACAACAACAAATACCAACAGATGACTCGTTCTACTCTGATTACAGGGACGGTGAAGACGTTCTCATTACAGATTTCACTCAAAATAATACAAAGCTGCTTGAAACTGTTTATGAAGGTGTATTTGATTAAAGACAATAAAAATTCCGCTTTTAAAAAGCGGAATTTTTTATTTATCAAAAGATTAGATTGCTTATAAAAAATTAAAATAAAAAAGAAAAAGCAGCCTTTTTTCAAAGACTGCTTTTTGGAGGCGCCACCCAGATTTGAACTGGGGATCAGGGTGTTGCAGACCCACGCCTTACCACTTGGCTATAGCGCCGCTGGAGCGGATTACGAGGCTCGAACTCGCTACCTCCACCTTGGCAAGGTGGCGCTC
>CALESG010000154.1 GCA_937907215.1 uncultured Ruminococcus sp. | reverse complement strand
TTTAAGCGTAATAATTATCTCCACTTAAATAATCGTTAAATTATCTCAACGAATGTAAGTTTATGGCAAGATATTTTCATATAAATTTGCATAAAGAATAATTCATACTATACAATTAGGATATAAGTAAGAGGACATAATATATGTTAATAATTAATAATAATAATCACAGGTATAGAAATGGCATTTTATCATAGTTGGTAGCTATATGGACTTTATGATAATAATAGTCTTTTTGCTGTATACCTTCCAACTATAAAATCAAGCATTACCTATTACCATAATACTATTATTTAATTATTGTGATAGGCACAAAGACTTTATGAATAAAGGAGATATAATATGAAAAAGATTTTGCTGGCAGGTGGTGCAGGTTATATCGGTTCTCATACCGCTGTAGAACTTCTTGAATCAGGCTATGATGTTATTATTGCTGACAATTATTCAAACAGCTGTCCGGAATCAATAAAGCGTGTGGAAAGAATTACCAACAAGTCTGTTAAAACTTATGAAGTTGACATAAAAGACGCAGCAAAGCTTGAACAAGTCTTTAAAGAAAATCAGATTGATGCGGTCATTCATTTTGCAGGACTCAAAGCCGTAGGCGAATCTGTTCAAAAGCCTATTCTTTATTATAGAAACAATATTGATACTACCCTTGCTCTGCTTGAATGCATGGAAAAGTATAATGTAAATAACATTATATTCTCATCAAGTGCAACAGTATACGGAGAAGAAAATCCTGTTCCTTATACAGAAGAAATGAAGCGTGGTACTTGTACTAATCCTTATGGCTGGACAAAAGTAATGATGGAGCAGATCCTTGAAGATGCAGCAAAGGCAAATGATAAGCTTTCAGTAGTACTGCTTCGTTATTTTAACCCTATAGGAGCGCATGAATCCGGAATTATAGGTGAAGATCCACAGGGAATACCAAATAATCTAATGCCATATGTGGCACAAGTTGCTGTAGGCAGACGTGAAAAACTTACTATTTTCGGCAATGATTATAACACACCGGACGGCACTTGCAGACGTGACTATATTCATGTTACAGATCTTGCCAAAGGTCATGTTAAAGCTATAGAATACGTACTTGAACATGATGGAGTAGAGGTTTTTAATTTAGGTACCGGCACACCATATAGCGTAACAGAAATCGTTTCAACATTTGAAAATGTAAATGATATAAAAATCAATCATGTATACGGTGCAAGAAGAGCAGGAGATCTTCCTGAAAGCTACGCTAATGCAGACAAGGCACTGCGTGTATTGGGTTGGAAGACAGAAAAGGATCTTGCAGATATGTGCAAGGATACATGGAATTGGCAGAAAAATAATCCTAACGGATATAAAATTTAAGGAGAAAATTTATGTGTGGAATTGTAGGGTTTACCGGTGAAAGTCAAGCAGCACCAATATTACTTGACGGTTTGTCTAAGCTGGAATACAGAGGCTATGACTCGGCAGGTATCGCTGTTCGTGACGGTGAAAATGTTACTGAAATAATAAAAGAAAAAGGAAAACTCAAAGTTTTACAAGAAATGACAGATAACGGAAACGCTGTTAAAGGCTGCTGCGGAATCGGTCATACAAGATGGGCAACACATGGTGAACCGTCAGCTCTTAATGCACATCCACATTGCAGTGATGATGAAAATGTCATTGCTGTACATAATGGTATAATTGAAAATTATCAAGAACTGAGAGAAAAACTCTTAAAGGCAGGATATGTTTTTTATTCACAAACCGATACAGAGGTTGCGGTTAAACTTATTGATTATTATTGGAACAAGTATAAAGAAGGTCCTGTAGGTGCTATCGGACGTGCAATGATACGTATAAGAGGTTCTTATGCACTTTGTGTAATGTTCAAAGAACTTCCGGGTGAAATTTATACTGCAAGAAAAGACAGCCCTATGATCATAGGCATATCAAACGGAGAAACTTATGTTGCCTCCGATGTTCCTGCTATTCTTAAATATACAAGAAATGTTTATTATATAGGCAATATGGAAATCGCAAAGCTGGAAAAGGGCAAGGCAACATTCTATAATATAGACCGTGAAGAAATTGAAAAGCCTATTACTAAAATTGAATGGAACGCTGAAGCAGCCGAAAAGGGCGGTTATGAGCATTTTATGCTTAAGGAAATCCACGAACAGCCAAAGGTAATTTCTGATACTATTCATTCTGTAGTTAAAAACGGAAAGATCGACCTTGATTCTATCGGCTTGGACGATGAAACTATATGTAATATATCTCAGATATATATTGTTGCGTGTGGTTCAGCATATCATGTAGGCATGGCAGCACAGTATGTAATTGAAGAGCTTACAAATCTGCCTGTAAGAGTAGAACTTGCTTCTGAATTTAGATATAGAAAGATGAGTCTTGTTAAAGATAGTCTTGTAATTATTGTAAGTCA
>CALESG010000153.1 GCA_937907215.1 uncultured Ruminococcus sp. | reverse complement strand
CTTCAAGTAAAATCCGTCTGTATCTCAGCGAACAGTTTGTTATGAGGTTTTTGCCATTCACCGAGCTTTGCTCAGCAAATATACGCTGTCCCAAAATTTGCCAGCTGTTTATGTAGAATATTATCTCACCCAGTTCTAATTTGATATTTGATGCAGAAGGCATAAAAAAGCTTCCTTCCGATATGTTTGATGTATTCATGCTTCCTCCTTCTGCGAAACTGTATAGACTCCTTTTATGTTAAATTTTATTTCAAGTGTGTGTACACCTTCTGATATTTTATCGATGCTGCTGTTTTCAGTAAAACCTGCTATAGAAAACTTCATATCAGCCATGACCGGCAAAATATATGTGCAGGCAATACGTCTTAATTCTGAAACACCGTATTTAAAGGGAACAATTATTTTAACTGAAACGACAGCAGTCAAAGGGTATATCATTTTGTTTTTTTCGGCTTGTACCATATCTGTATTTATGCTGCAAAGATCTATAAGAATAAATCTTTTGCAAGCTGGTTTTGTAAGACAGCTGTGTGCCGTTCTTATTTCATATGGACAAACTTCTTTTAATGCTGATTCTATTTTTGAAAGTATAGTATCTATCAAGTTTAAGCACCGCCTTTTGTGCTTATCATAACGAATTTATCATCAATAAGATATTTACTGCAAAGACTCAAATAATAGTCTGCAAAATAAGCAGCAGATTTTCTAATATTATCTGTATCTTTATTGAGAATAACACTTCCCTCTTCACTGCATACAGCAGTATCACCAGCACAGTTTGCATTTGTATACATAAGAACCGCAAGAGCCGCTGCATATAAAATTACGCAGTCTGGAGGCTCTTCTTTGAATTCCGGACGGATTTTATTTTCCGTTTCACTTATACTGGCTTTTATATAAGTGATATATGGCGTAGCGTCTTTTTTCTGGAAAAGCTTAAGAAAAGCAGCTTTTACTTTTTCAAAGTTCATATAATGTCTGCCTCCTTATCTTGTAAAGAAAGACGAGATATTCTCTTCTCCTTCATTCTTCTTATTTTTCTGAATGGAGAGCAGCTGAGAAACAGGTTCATTTTTCTGCATAGACAGCAGTTCATCCTTAAAATCAAGAAGTTCTCTTAAATCCATTTTAGAGGCTATTCTGGAAAATGCTTTTCCTATAATGCCTCCATTTGCAAACTGCATCTGCATTACCTCACGTCTTGTTCTTTCTTCAACTTCAGAAAGTATATTCTTATAAAAATCGATCTGTCTGCTGATTTCCAAAGATTTATTGTCAAGATTATCTTCATTGTAATGCTTTGTTACGCCTGCATTTCTCTGAGCCGGAACAGCAACAAAGCTCCATTCATATGCATCTGTGATCTGCGACAATATCGTATGACAGGTTTTTCCATTGTACTCTTCGCCTTTTATATGAGTACATGGAGAAATTCTCTTATCTTTTCCGCAAATGCTGCAAGTCTTAGAGCCTGCACTGACTGATACGCTCACTTCTTTTTTTATGCCTGCATCGATTTCACGTATAAGATCACTGTTTCCGTCTGTTTTGACCATATATGCATAAGCACAAAGCGATGTATATGCTTCTCCGGCTTCTGTTATCTTTCCTTCTTCGGTTATAATTTCAGTTTGAAATATTCTTGCACTTTGCTTTTCTCCCGATGGATTGTGGTCAAAAATGCCAGTTTTTCCAATGAATAATTCTTTCATTTCTTCCAGTGCGTCAAGAGAGAATCTCTCACCATCACGGTCAATTTCATTGTCACACAGCCTTACTTTGAATATATACACCTCATCCGCCGTAAGTTCACGGCGGGTAAAGGTGTTTAGCTGTGTGAGCATTTCAGGGGTAATATCCATAAAATGCTCCTCCTTTTTAAGCCTTGGTCAAAATATGTACAGCATCTGTCATAATAGTACGGAATCCTGTCTGAATTGAAATAGTAATAGTAGAGAGCTGATTGTCTATGATCTTGTCTGTTTCCATTATAAGATCAGTGCCGGTTACCATTTCCAGAGCAAAATCCTTGTCGATTCCAATAATAGTCTTGTCATCAAGCTGAGCTGTTTTCAAAATTCTTGCACCGAATGGAAGCATAGCTTCACCCGGATTTTCAGAAGAGCTTTCAAGCATTTGATCCATAGTAAGAATATTAGCAAGTACAGCCGGAGATGCAAGGACTGTATTAAGATTAAAATCCTTAAATTTTCCGCAAAGATTAGCCAAGTCGCTGTATGTAAAATTAGAGCCGGATGCGGAAGTAGATGAACCGGAATTGGTTTTCAGTACATTTACAGCAGCCTTTACAATGGCATTGCCAAGCTTTACGCCAACGCTTCTAAGCATAACAGCAAGAACATCAAGTCGCTGTTTGCGTATAGCTTCATAAGAAATATGAATAGCACGTGCATATTTATTAAGTGCAAGAGGTGATGTCTGTTCGGTTATTTCTGTAATAGGAAGAGCATTTTTCTGAGAAGTTGTAGTATCATATGAAGCATTGTCATTTATAGCACAGCCAAGATACTGAGATGAACTGCAAATAGTATGAACTGCTGATATATCTGACATAGCAGAACTGTCAATTCCCTGTTTAATTGCTCTGCGAATAAATTCCGGTAAAAGCACAGCACTTTCAGTTGATGTAAAGAACTTTTCTACACGGTCACATTCTGAACCGCTTATGCGTATATCAAAACGCTTCAGCTGACGTTCATACGCATCGAGCTTAGCGAGTGGTGTATCTGCGTACTGATTTGATGGGTCAAGAGCTTCCAAAGCTTCAGTAAAGCTTTTATCTGACAGATGATAAAGACCCTTTTCAAGACGAACATTGTTATACATAAAAAAATCTCCTTTTTAATATTTTAAATATTTTGATATAAATGATATTAACGTAATTAAACGTTTTTTATTTTTTGGAACTTGTGTTCATAAGGAAGTTGTGCGGCTTATCATATGAACGCAAGTTATTAGTTTTGATTGTTATCTGATGATCCTTCTTCAATTCTATTTTCGATTTCCAAAGCCTGAGCATTTTTCAGTCTTGCATCAGCAAGTTCTGTTTCATCCTGTAAGCTTATATTGCTCCACAGAACCTCTACTTCAGCATCAGAGCCTTGAAGTCCAATGAATACTTTACCTATTTTTGTAAGTACAGGTGTAAGCAGCCGTCTGTAATATTCAAGTTCTGATGTAAGAATATCTGCCTGCTGGCTGCTCATTCTTTCTGTACTGCTCCAGTTAAGTCCCAGCAGAAATGGAGGAATAGACAGCTTGGCAATGATTTGTTCAAGCAGCTGTCTTACAGGAACTTCTGTAGACATAAGTTGATTTTCTGCACCGATGACTTTTATTTCAACATCTCCTGCACAGATAAAATCTCTCACCTCACCATTTGACGCAGCAGCCATGCCATCACTCCATTCCCTTGCAATAGCAGCGGCACGTTCACCAGCATATGCACGGTCGGAAGGATCATTTCCGGGTTTATATATTACAGCGTAGCGGACATTTCCGGAACGCTCATAATTTTGTCCAATGCATTCATAAATTCTCAGCAGTATATCTGATAATGACGGCAAACCACGAAGAAGAGATGTTCCATATATTTCTCCGGCAGCAGGTGATAGAGCTGTAAAGAGTATTCTTTCAGGATGCGGCAGAGGTATGAGTTCATCGTTGCTTTCATTTTTAGGATAGAAAAATTGACAGCTGCCCGGAACTTTACCTGCACGTACTATGATTTCTGAAGGCTCAGCACAAATGAGAGCTGAAAGGCTTTTTGTTTTAGGGTCAATGCACATTTCGCCAAGACCGTTTCCATATGTTATCATACTGTCGAGATAAACATCAGCGAATGATTGAAGTGAACTCATTGTATGACCTACTGGAATATTTTTAGCAAAATAATCAAGGCGTTTTTGAAATGTTTTATCACTGCATTTAAGTTCAAAGCTTCCTGTAAGACGAACTATCTTTTGAATAGCAGCGTCTAGAATAGGAACAGCTTGTCTAAGGCTTCTATATAGTCTTATTTCATAGCTGTTGTCATTGCAGTGAAAATCATGACTTTTACAGTGCCTTGGAGCAGAATATAAGAGTTGTTGATTTTTTGGTTTTTCAGGCGGATTTCTTTTGCGAAATAAACTCATTTTATAATATGTGTCCTTTCTTTTTTATTTTCTTCTTGCACTATAAGCAAAGAAGCCGCTCATTTTATCACCTGCAATTTTCGCCATTACGAAATATCGCATATCGTCCATTGCATGGTCATTTTCTTTTTTAGGAGCGTCACTGTATGAACCTTCATCCCAACAGTAGAGAGAAAATTCTCTGATAATATCATGACATGATGGAGAGATCATAATTTTTCCAGAAGTAATAGCCTCACTTGTCCGCTGTATTCCTACAAGAACACGATTGTCAGCCCTTAGAACTTTAAATCTTCCGTGTCTTTCTATGCAAGCTATCATACTTGCAGCAGATGGGTCTATTATAATGGTTTTAATGGGAAATTCACCTGCCAGATTGCAAAGTTCCCTGTAATGCTCTTCATCAGTACGTGAAAGACCTTCTTTTCTGGCGTCATAATAATATTCTTTGAGTCTGTACCATACATTGCCGCATTTACCCCACAAACCAAATGAGGAGGGATTAACAGTTCCATAGTCGCAGGAAATGCAGTATTCAGTACAATTGTCTGCAGGATCAGCAATATGCTTGTTTTTGTTGAACATTGGATAAACAAGACCGTCTGTTCTTGTCCATTTTCCAAGAACGAATCTTTCATAAAAAACACCTGAATAAAGCCGTTCATATCTTTTGCGAATATCATCAGTTAATGAAGGATTGTCATTCATTGTAAAGTGAAGATAGAGGGCATTTTTTTCATCCTTTTTACATATCCATTCACGATAGAACCAATGAGCAGGATTTTCAGGGTTACAGTTAAACCAGAGTTTAGAACCTGCAACAGAACATCTTGCTATAGCCTGTTCTACAAATGAACGTGGCATAAGAGCGACTTCATCAAGCAAAACGCCGGACAGTGTCATACCCTGTATCAAAGAAGCACTGCCTTCGTCTTTTCCGCCAAAGAAATAGAATCGATTACAGCCAATTCCATCTAATGAAATATCTACATAATTAGCACTTGGCTTTTCAATACAGTTAAAGCCAAGACTTTTGACAGTACGTATAAGCGGCACAATAACATTTCTTTTAAGAGAGGTAATAGTTTTTCCGCATATTGCAAAATCGGCTCCATCAAAGCTTGCGGCAGCCCACAGCACGAAACCAAGTGACATACAAAGTGTTTTTCCACTTCGTACAGCACCATCGCATATTATAGCGTCAAAATATTTTGTTTCAGGTTCAGCCCACCATTTTAGAGCGGTTTTCTGCTTTTTTGAAAATGGTTCAAATATCATTTTTGTCATCATCTCCTGCAAGTGCATTCAGAAGACTTTTAGCAGCAGATCTTTGATCGGCACTTCCAGCATATTCCATCATTTTTTCAAGTGCTTTCTGCCTGTCGAAAAATTTCACCTCAACGCCGCCGCCTTTTACACGTTTCAATTCAGAAACATTGAATAAGTCCAGCTTCATAAGCATATCTTCAGTAACAGGTTCTTCACTTAGAACCAGAAGAGCAGCATCTCTTGTATCTCCAAAAGCAAGTCTTTCAAGTCCTGACATAACTTGATTTCTTGTTTCGGAAGAAAAAATAGTTCGCAATTGAGAAATAAGCTGATTGTACTTTTTCTTTTTCAGTATTTCCATACCCCACTCAAGAGCGCTGCTTCTGCTGCATCCTGCCATAACAGCGGCTTCTGATATATTTCCAAGTTTGGCATAGCAGCAGCAGAATTTTAATGCGTTTCTGTTATTGTTGATCTGAAAACATCTCCTTTCGATTTTAGAGTCTGTCCATATTTTTATATGGACAAGTTCTGATTTTTATTGTTTTATTTGTTTCCTCCTTTCAATAATAGTCCGGTGCATACTAAAACTTGAAGGTTTTTCTTCAAGTTTTGAAAAAATATTTTATAAAATATTCAAATTTGTATATATGCACATATAAGATGCAAAGTAAAGCTAATATTTTATGCTTTTTAACCGTGTAGAAAAATGTAAAAATATTGGCGTAAAACTGTTGAAACTATTGACAAATTAAATATTATAAGCTATAATTAAATTATTGTTAAGGATGTGTGATTATAAGATTATGAAAGGAGGATGATTATGGAACGTAAAATCCATGAAAATATTTCAGATGTAAGAGTAGAAGTACATTGCGGTAAAATATATTTTCGCCGGAGTGAAGATCATACAGTTAGAATAGTTGCGGCAAATATGATGGATAATAATATAAGGATACATTCTCATAAGAATAGACTTTCTGTAAAATGCATATTACAAACACCGACAGAGATTCAGATATACCTGCCGGAAGTGCTTAATAGTATTGAAGTTATATCCGATAGTGGTCAGCTTAATTTTAATGATATTGAGTTAAATTATGCAGACATTACTTCCGGAAGCGATATTATTATGAAAAATATAATTATAAATAAGGGTTGTAATATTAGTGCAGAACATTCATTATTAAATATAATTGGCTGTAATATAAGGAGCATGAATGCACAGTTGTTTAACAGCAATCTTGAATTTAAACTTACAGTGCTTTATGGAAATAATGTAGTATACATAGTAAATGGTAATGTTATGGGAACGCTGAAGGGAGCATTGATAGATTATGTAATATCTGCCGGCAGTGGTGTAGATCCTAGTAATGTAATAGTGAATGATCATTTTTTACTAGAATTTCCAGAAAGAAAAAATGTGCAGAATTGTGCATGGCTGCTTTTGGCAGGTTCTTTAAATAGTACGGCAAGAATAAAAATCGTTAAACCTAAAACAAGTATATCAGGCATATATTAAGACAATTTCTAATAGTAAAAATCCGCTTTAAGTAAAAATGGATAATTATAAGTAGCATGTAAAAAGACATTCTTATAAGGCATCATATTTACTTTAAAGCGGAATTTTTATATGTCCATGCTAGCTTTGCACGGTATTGCCTAAAATATGTTGTAATATTACTAAATGGTTCAAATGCAACACAAAATGATTTTGTATATTGCATGATGTTGTATAAAATGCCGAAAATCAAAAAAGTGCTTGACAATTTGGTGTTGTTGTGATAAATTTATATTAGCACTCAAGGAGTATGAGTGCTAACACTTGAAAAGTGAATCTGCCAGAATTGGAGGGTAAACAGTGGATGCACGAAAGTTGCGGATACTTACAGCAGTAGTTGACAATTATATAAAAACAGGAGAACCTGTAGGGTCAAAGACAATATCAATGATGCCTGAAATCAAAGTATCAGCGGCAACGGTGCGAAACGATATGGCTGTCTTAGAAGAGCTTGGCTTTTTGGAACAGCCGCATACGTCAGCAGGCAGAATACCTACATTCAGCGGTTACAGACTTTATATAGAAGAGGTGTTAGGACAGACAGAGCTTGATGCGGAAGAGAAGGAACGTCTTGATTCAATGTTGGGCGATGAATCACTTTGTACTGAAGAGCTGCTTTTGCAGAGTGCATCTACAGCACTTGCGGAAATAACAAAGTGTGCTACAGTTGTTTCAAATCTAGCACCGAAATATTCTGTAATATCAAAGGTCGAAGTAATTCCTACAGGCAAAAGGATATATGTTGTTTTGCTTATAACATCAAACGGCAAGATAAAAAACAAAGCCTGCCGAATGGCATTTGATCTTACAGAAGACCATATGAATTTTCTACAGAAATTTCTTGAAGAAAATCTTGAAGGTGTTTCAATATCAGATTTATCAGAAGAAAGATTGAATCAGCTTATAACAGCTATGGGAACATATATGGTCGCACTTTCGCCGCTTGTAAAGGGCATATGTGAAATGTCACGAGATCTTCAAAAAGACGAAGTTATTGTTGCAGGAGAACAGAATCTGCTTTCTTGCGGAGATCTTGATAAAGGCGAAGTGGTACGTTTTATTTCTCATAAGAATGAACTTGGCGGTTTGCTTGATGACAGCATGAGCGGATTGCAGATAGTGTTTGGTGAGGAAGAAAATCAAAATTTTGCAATAGGCAATTCAAGTATGATTGTTTCTAAATATCAAAAATGCGGAAAGACCGCAGGTTCACTGGGCGTTATAGGTCCGGTAAGACTTGATTATGCAAAAATAATACCTTATATAGATTATTTTACAGAAAAGCTTACCCGATTCCTTTCGGAACAGGGTGATGGAAAGGACGATGGCAATGACGGATAAAGAACTTGAAGAGCTTATGAAAGAAAAAGAAAATGCTTCTGTTGATGAAGGCAAGGAAAAATCAAAATCAAAGGCTAAAGTTAAAGCGTCTAAAGGAAATCCAGATGAAAATGTTTCTGAAGAAGAATCAGAATTAAACGCTTTAAAAGAAGCTGTTGATAAAGCTGAAAAAGCACTTGAAGAAGCAAAAGATCAGCATCTAAGACTTATGGCAGAGTATCAGAATTACCGCAATCGTACAGCTGAAGAAAAAAAGAAGATCTACGGTGATGCAAAGGCAGATTGCATAAAAGAACTTTTGACAGTAGCAGATACTTTTGATAGAGCAATAGAAGCGGAATGTTCAGATGAAACTTATAAAAAGGGCGTAGAGCTTACGTATGATCAGCTGAAAAAATCATTTGAAAAGCTGGGAATAAAAGAGATTTCTCCTTTGGGAGAAGAATTTGATCCAAATCTTCATAGTGCAATAAGACAAATTGAAGATAGTGATTTTGAGGAAAATAAAGTTTGTGAGGTTTATCAAAAAGGATATGTCCTTGGTGACAGACTTATAAGACCGGCAGTTGTTGCTGTTAAGTCATAGACAGATAAAAAATTAAAAAAAGATTTAGTTTTTGACTGATTTAAAATAATTAAAATAAAAATATTTATATATAATATAAGAGCATATGCTCTAAACTGAAAGGATGAATTTATTATGGGAAAAATTATTGGTATTGACCTTGGTACAACAAACTCATGTGTAGCAGTTATGGAAGGTGGTAACGCTGTAGTTATCACAAATGCAGAAGGTGCAAGAACTACACCATCAGTTGTAGGTTTTTCCAAGACAGGAGAAAGACTGGTAGGTCAGATTGCAAAGCGTCAGGCAGTAGCAAATCCTGATAAAACAATTTCTTCCATCAAGCGTCACATGGGCGAAGATTATAAAGTAGCTATTGATGATAAAAATTATACACCACAGGAAATCTCAGCTATGATTCTCCAGAAGCTCAAGACTGATGCAGAAGCATATTTGGGTCAGCCTGTAACAGAAGCTGTAATCACAGTTCCTGCATATTTTACAGATGCACAGCGTCAGGCTACAAAGGACGCAGGTCAGATCGCAGGTCTGAATGTTCGCAGAATCATCAATGAGCCTACAGCAGCAGCACTTTCTTACGGTATTGATAAGGAAGGCGATCAGAAGGTTATGGTATATGACCTTGGCGGCGGTACATTTGATGTATCTATCATTGAAATGGGCGACGGCGTTCAGCAGGTTCTGGCAACAGCAGGCAATAACCGTCTTGGCGGCGACGACTTTGACCAGAGAATTATTGATTGGATGATCAGTGAATTCAAGGCACAGGAAGGATTTGATCTTTCCGGTGATAAGATGGCTATGCAAAGACTTAAGGCTGAAGCTGAAAAGGCTAAGATCGAGCTTTCTTCTACAACAACAACAGACATCAGCATTCCGTTTATTGCAGTAGATTCAAACAGCACACCACTGCATTTGAATATGACTCTTACAGTTGCTAAGTTCAATGAACTTACACGTGACCTTGTAGATGCTACAATGGGCCCGGTTCAGCAGGCACTTTCTGACAGTGGTTTGTCAGCCTCAGAACTGAATAAGATCCTTATGGTTGGTGGTTCATCAAGAATCCCTGCTGTTCAGGAAGCAGTTCGTCAGAAACTTGGCAAGGAGCCTTTCAAGGGTATCAATCCTGATGAATGCGTAGCTCTTGGTGCAGCTCTTCAGGGCGGCGTTCTTGGCGGCGATGTTAAGGATGGTCTGCTGCTTCTGGATGTAACTCCACTGTCATTAGGTCTTGAAACAATGGGCGGTGTATGCACAAAGATCATTGAGAGAAATACAACGATACCAACAAAGAAGAGTCAGATCTTCTCAACAGCAGCTGATAATCAGACAGCAGTTGATATTAACGTTCTTCAGGGTGAGCGTGAATTTGCAAGAGATAACAAGCAGCTCGGAACATTCCGTTTGGATGGTATTGCTCCTGCAAGAAGAGGCGTTCCACAGATCGAAGTAACATTTGATATTGATGCAAATGGCATTGTACACGTATCCGCAAAGGATCTTGGCACAGGCAAGGAGCAGAATATCTCTATTACAGCATCTACAAATATGTCTAAGGAAGATATAGATAAGGCTGTAAAGGATGCTGAAGCTTATGCAGAAGAAGATAAGAAGCGTCGTGATGAAGTTGATACAAAGAATCAGGCAGAGAGTCTTATTGGTCAATGTGAAAGCACACTTGCAGAGCTTGGCGACAAGATCGATGCAGCTGACAAGAGCGACATTGAAGCTAAGGTAGCAGATCTTAAAAACGCCGTTGCAGGCAATGATACAGCTGACATCAAGGCTAAGTCTGAAGCACTTCAGCAGGCACTGTATGCTATGTCATCAAAGATGTATCAGCAGCAGGGTGGTCCAGATATGAGCAATATGGGCGGTGCAGGTCCTGACATGGGTGCAGGAAATGCAGGCGGTGCAAATGATGACGGCGTTGTAGACGCAGATTTCAAGGAAGTATAAGCGGAACATCCGCATAAATAAGCTGTAAAGGCAATCGGGGCGGATAGAAAAATTATTCGTCCCGCATTGTCATGTTAAGGAGTAAGTGGCATGACAGAGGAAAAAAGAGATTATTATGAAGTCTTGGGGCTGAAAAAGGGTGCGTCCGAAGATGAGATAAAAAAAGCGTTCAAAACTATGGCAAGAAAATATCATCCGGATC
The DNA here is from genome assembly GCA_937907215.1 of uncultured Ruminococcus sp. Classification (GTDB taxonomy): domain Bacteria; phylum Bacillota; class Clostridia; order Oscillospirales; family Ruminococcaceae; genus Ruminococcus_C. The sequence continues at coordinate 15,671 of CALESG010000153.1, read as the reverse complement.
TTCATCCGGGTGATAAAGAAGCGGAAGAAAAATTCAAGGAAGTAAATGAAGCATACGGAGTACTTTCAGATCCAGAGAAAAAGTCACGTTATGATCAGTTTGGTCATGCCGGAGTTGACCCGAATTATGGCGGCGGCGGTGCAGGCGGATATGCTGGTTATGGCGATATCAATGATATATTTGACAGTATTTTTGGAGGTTTTGGCGGTGGATTCAGTGGCTTTGGCGGAGGAAGAACACGTGCTAATCCAAATGCTCCAAAGAGCGGTGACGATACAAAAGTAAGCCTTACCATAGATTTTCTGGAAGCTTGCAAAGGTGTAAAGAAAACTATAAATTTGCAGCATTTAGAAAAATGTTCACAGTGTAACGGAACAGGAGCTGACGCAGGCAGCAAGAAAGTAACTTGTTCAGTTTGTGGCGGTAGTGGACAGAGAACAGAGAGAAGAAAATCACTTCTTGGAATAATGGAAACAGTAGTTCCCTGCTCAGCTTGTAACGGTACAGGACAGAAAATAGAAAATCCATGCAAGAAGTGCAGTGGTGCCGGAAGATTTAGAACGACAAGTAAAATAGAAATAAACATACCGGCTGGTATAAATGATGGTCAGGTAGTATGTCTTTCCGGCAAGGGCGATGCAGGTTTGAATGGCGGTCCAAATGGAAATGCATATCTTACAGTATTTGTAAGAGAACATGAAATTTTCAAGCGTGACGGCAATGATATTTATTGTGAGGTACCTATTTCCTATACACAGGCAGCACTTGGAGCAGAGATAAAAGTACCTACTATTGATGGCAATGTAGCATATGAAATAGCAGAAGGTACACAGAGCGGAACAAAGTTCAGACTTCGTGGAAAGGGTACGAAAGTTCTGAATCGTGATGCAAGAGGCGATCAGTATGTTACAGTAACAGTTGAAGTTCCAAAGAAACTTTCAAAGAAGCAGAAAGAACTTTTGAAGAAGTTTGATGATTCACTTGATGATAAAAATCATATAAGACAAAAAGGCTTTTTTGACAAATTAAAAAATATGTTCGATTGAGCATGAAATTACATTAAAGGAAAAATGTTCCACGTGGAACATTTTTTCTTTTTATATTTATTATTGTTATTAAATTGATAAGTGTGATAAAAAATTTTAAGTGCAGTTGTATTTTTCCAGAATGTTTTATTTGCTTGACAGTAAGATTGAAAATGTGTATAATATAGCATATAGAATTATTTTTATTTTAAAATTTAAGTAAAGGTGTGTTTTTTTATGAAAATGAAAAAATTAAAATATGTTGTTGCATTACTTACAGCAGCAGTATTAAATGTAGCTGCTTTTCCGATCACTGCAAGTGCAGATGATGGAATGAAGATAGTAGCGATAGGTGACAGTATTACAAATGGTTATTCTATGGATGGTTCGCTTATAGCTTCATATCCACAGCTTGTAAGCAGTTACTATGGTGCAGAGCTTGTTAACTTTGCCGAAGATGGAATGACAAGTGAAGGTCTTCTGGCAAAACTTTCTGATGCAAATGTTCAGAGTGAGATTGCAAATGCAGATGTTGTACTTGTAACTATTGGCGGAAATGACATTATGAAGCTGGTTCTTAATAACGAATATGTAGATGCCTCTAAGTACAGCACAATGTCAGAGCTTATTGCGGCAATGAAAGAAAAAGATCAAATAACAATACTTCTTATGCAGAAGTATCTTAATTCTGTAATGCCGGAAGCTATAAAGAATTGCAATGCAAATATGCAGGAAATATCAAGTAAGCTTTCATCTATGACAAGTGGCAAAGTTGTTATTCAGACTGTTTATAATCCAATGGATCTAGATGGTGACAACACTCCGCTTGCAGGCAGTGGATCTATGATAACTTTAAGCACAAATGTACATAATTATCTTGAAGGCAGACCAGATAATACTCTTTATCCTGAAGACAGTGGAGTAAATGATATTATAAGAAATCTTACAGAATCTTCAATTGTTGATACATTCAATACATTTATGGATCATTCATATTTTTATACACATATAAATAATGTTGATGTTCACCCTAACAGCAAAGGACATCTTGCAATTGCGGAAACTATTATAGAAACTTTAAATTTCCCGGAAACTGGCAATGAAAACGGCACTCTTATGCGTAAGGCTTATACAAATTCAGGCGCTGAAGAAACTCTTGCCGGTATTAGTTCTCCTATAAATGACGGCATACTTGGAAGAGTTTTGAAAAATGGCTATGGTGATGTTGACGCTGATGGAAACGTTAATATTTCTGATGCTATGTCCATACTTGGCATTTATTCTTATAATGCTGCTGAATTAACACCTGAGGTGACTGGCGTAAATGCTGTTGCTGCCGATGCCAACAAAGATAGCAGTGTAGGAATTGATGACGCTTTACTTGTTTTACAATACTATTCAGAAAGAGCTGCTGGACTTTTTGACGGAACATTTGAGCAGTTCTTAAATAAATAATAATTTCTTTAGAAGTTCACATTAAGGTTTAAATGTGTAAATGTGCTGTATGTAAGTGAAAAAATGCAAACATCAGTTTTACGGTGTTTTCTATGTGCTATCATAATATTATCACATAAAACAGTATAATTATAATTACAAAAACAAAAACAAAAGCGCAAGCTTATAAATTATACTGAAAGGAAGATATGATCATGGCTGAATTAACAAATGAAAATCAGAGTGGTACTCCTACAGGAGCAGATAATTTAAACAATATAGACGAAAATACCACTGGATCATCTGCTTCATCAAATACAGGAAACGCATATTCTGATTATAAGAATTCTTATTATCGAAATCCTAATCCGCATCAAGATGAACCTATCGGAAATACCGGTTATACCGGAGGCAGCTCAGGATACTCAGGAAGTGCTTATAATAATAACAATAATAATCCTTATCGTTCAAATCCAATGGCAGGCGGATATACAAACAGAACAGGCAGTGAGAACGGCTATAACTATGCAAATTATTATACAAATAATAACAATGCAGTTCAGCCGAGCCAGAATGCAGATAAGAAAAAAAGAGGTCACAAGGGACTTAAAATAACAGCATGTGTTACAGCAGCAGTTTTTATAATTGGAGCATCATTTGCAGGAGGATATTTTATTAACAATTCAAATAAAAATGATGTGAGCCAAAGTAATAATAGTTATATTGCTCCTGATGTTGACTCAAATGATAATAAAGACAGCGACGATAATAAACCTGCAACAGGAACATCAGTGTCAGCTGGATTAAATCAGAGTCTTATTGAACTTGCTTCACGTAAGGATGCTATAACGATTCCTGAAATTGTAGAAAAAATGACTCCATCAGTTGTAGGTGTTCAGTCTACATTTGTATCAACATCTCAGCCTAACACACCGTATAGTTTTGGCTTTGGATATTTTGGTTTTGGCAATGATAATTCTCAGTCCAGAGAAGCGATGGGAACAGGTACAGGTTTTGTTATATCAGAAGACGGATATATTGTAACAAATGCTCATGTAATATATGACAGCAGTTCAGGCTATGGTGTTGCAAATTCTGTTGAAATTCAGATGTCTGATCAGGAAACTACTTATGACGCAGAAATAGTTGCATATGATATAGAATCTGATATAGCAGTGCTTAAAGTAAATCAAACAGGACTTATACCGGCTGAATTTGGCAACAGTAATGATTGTTTGGTAGGAGAGCTTGTTGTTGCAATAGGCAATCCACTCGGACTTGAACTTCAGAATACTGTAACTTGCGGTATCATTTCAGCTCTTAACAGAGAGATTACAATAAACGATAAAAAAATGCGTCTTATTCAAACAGATACAGCAATAAACAGCGGTAATTCCGGCGGTCCGCTTATCAATAGTGCCGGTCAGGTTATCGGTATAAATTCTGCAAAAATGTCTTCAACATATTCAAGCAGCAATGCATCTATCGAAGGAATAGGCTTTGCGATTCCAATTACTGAAGCCAAGGAAATAGTAGATGATCTTATTGAATATGGTTATGTAACAGGCAGACCACAGCTTGGAATCACTTGTCAAGATGTATCTGAAGCAGTAGCTCAGGCATATAACTTCCCTATTGGAGCTTGCATAATCAGCGTAGAAGAAGGCGGAGCAGCCGACAAGGCTGGTCTTCAGGTTCAAGATTTCATAATTGCAATTGATGGTAATACTATTGAAACAACAGAGCAACTTAATGATTATAAAAATGAGCATGACGCAGGCGAGCAAATTGTATTGACTATAGTTCGTCAGGGTCAGCAAATGGACGTTACAGTAACACTTGAAGAGTCTGTAGCGAAAGCGAATAAAGATTCGCAGCAATAAATTAGCAGTCCACTTATCTTCATACATTCTCCTTATTATTTTTCAGAAAGGCACTTGCATAGATGCAGGTGCCTTTCTGATATTAGATATTATAAATTAAGTTATAAGAACCTGTATTCATAGGATAATTCGCATGTATTTTTGGCAAATTTTGCATATGCCTGCGCCAACAAAAGCTCACCATGCGACAGTATGCTTTCACTTTTTTGCCTTGTCCTATGAAAAATTATGCTCAAAAATCCTCACATATTGCATATGAATACGGGTTCTAAAAGAAGATAGGTTCAGACGGAATTTTAGTCGAAAAGTTTATTGAGTTAAAAATAAAAAAACAGTTGACGAAAATGCAATTTTCGTGTATTATTGTATATAGGAAAATAATGTTTTATTTGAATAATATATTTGAGGTAATATAAAATATGAGTAAAAAAAGTCAGAGCAAAACGACATCATATGTAAAGAGAGCAATTGCCCTTATAATTGTACTTGTAGTTATTGGATTTCTGGCACATATAGGTTATAAAGTATGGAACTTTTATCGTGCTGTAAATGGTGAAATTCCACCACAGCTTCCCACAGAAGAGGAATATCCGGTTAAAGGAATTGATATTTCATATTATCAGGGTGAAATAAACTGGGAAGAATTGTCTGCTCATGATCATGTTTCATTTGCATTTATAAAGGCAACAGAGGGAAGCAATCATCAGGACGAACGTTTTTCTGAAAATTGGGATAATGCCAGAGCAGCAGGTGTATATGTAGGAGCATATCACTTTGTAAGTTTTGAAAGTTCCGGCGAAACGCAGGCTGACAATTTTATTTCGCTTGTTCCAAAACAAGCAAACAGTTTGCCTCCGGTGCTTGATTTAGAACTTTATAATGAAGAAATTATGGCAAATCCGCCATCTAAAGATAAGGTTCATGAAATACTTGATACCATGATAAATAAGTTGGAAGAATATTATGGTGTTAAGCCTATTATATATACCTCGTCTAATCTTTATATGAAATATCTTTTAGGATCATATTGGGGCTATGATCTTTGGATAAGCAATACAAGTTGTGAACCGCTTTCTAACTGGACATTTTGGCAATATAGCTATGAAGGAATGCTGCCAGGATTTTCTATGGATAATATTCCGGTAGATTTAAACGTATATAATGGCAGCGAAAAGGAATTCTATGAACAGTTTGACCTTTCACCTGATTTTTCTGTTTATAAAAAGGAGGAGGCAAATTGATAACAGAGCCAATTTTTTTGAATCCTGTACTGAAAAATTATATCTGGGGCGGTACTAAATTGCATGAATTGTTTGGTAAAGAATCGGATAGTCCAAATATTGCAGAAAGCTGGGAACTTTCCTGCAATGCAGATGGATTAAGTACAATAATAAACAATGGCAGTGACAAAGGTCTTTCTCTAACTGAATATATAGAAAAGTACGGCAAAGAAAATGTCATGGGAAGTCTTTGCAAAAATACAGAAAGTGTTCCGCTTATAAAGCTTATTGATGCACAAAAGCCTTTATCAATACAAGTACATCCTAATGATGAGTATGCAAAAAGCAAAGGATTTCCTAATGGCAAATCTGAGATGTGGTATATAATTGACGCAGAAGACGGTGCAGAGCTTGTATACGGAGTAAAGGAAGAACTCACAAGAGAGCAGTTTAAGCAGCATATAGAAAATGGTACTCTTGAAGAAATATTAAATTTCGTGCCTGTTAAAAAAGGCGATGTTTTCTATATTCCTGCCGGTACTCTTCATGCAATAGGCAAAGGCATTTTAATAGCTGAAGTTCAGCAGAATTCTAATCTCACATATCGTGTGTATGATTATAACAGAAGGGATGCTAATGGAAACTTGAGAGAGCTTCATATAAATGATGCTGTAAATTGCGTTGATCTTGTACCGACTGATGTACATCAATCATGCTGTGACATGGCTGAGCTAGAGCTGCCCTTTGGAAGCAGCAGGATTTTATGTGCCTGTGATTATTTTGGTACTACTTTAGAAAAAGTAGACGGCAAAGCATTAAGAGTCGGATCACCTGATGTTTATCGTCATTTTCTTATTTTAGAAGGAAAAGGTACTCTTGAGATAGGTAAAAAAGTCTATAATATAAAAAAAGGCGACAGCATATTTTTGCCGCCAATAAACGTTGACTACTGCATTGATGGAAAAATTGAATATTTATCTACATTCAGTATTGATGCAGAGGATATAGAAAATTAGAATTTATTTTTATAAAATAAATTCTCAAACAAATCAAACTATGGAGGAATGAATTATGAAGTATTACATTGGTGTTGACCTTGGCGGAACAAATATTGTTGCAGGTGTGGTAAATGAAAATTATGAGATCATATCTAAAGCAAGCGTTAAGACAAATCTGCCAAGACCTGAACAGGAAATAGCAGCTGATATTATCAAGGTATCAAAGCAGGCTGTAGAGAGTGCAGGAATTACTATGGATCAGATCGAATGGGTAGGTATGGGTACACCTGGTATTGCCAACAGTGAAACCGGCATAATTGAGTATTCAAACAATTTAGGTTTTGTAAATACACCTATGGTCAAGTATCTTGAAGAAGGACTTGGAAAGCCGGCATTTATTGAAAATGATGCCAATGCAGCGGCTTATGGTGAATATGTCGCAGGTGCTGCAAAGGGTGCTAAAAATGCAGTTTGCATTACACTTGGCACCGGAGTTGGCGGCGGAATAATAATTGATGGTAAGATTTATTGCGGCTCTAACTTTGGTGGTGCTGAAATAGGTCATACTGTTATTTCCGTTGATGGACCTCAGTGTACTTGCGGAAGAAAGGGCTGCTTTGAGGTATATTCTTCTGCAACAGGTCTTATTCGTATGACAAAGGAAGCTATTGCTGAAAATCCTGACAGCATGATGGCTGACGAGGAAAAGATCAGCGGCAGAACAGCATTTGATTACATGAGAAAGGGAGATAAGGCTGCTAAAGGCGTTGTTGATAAATATATCAAGTATCTGGCAGCAGGTATCACAAATACTATAAATATCTTCCAGCCTGATGTACTCTGCATAGGCGGCGGCGTATGCAACGAAGGCGATCCCCTCCTGCTTCCTATGAAAGAAATAGTAGCAAGAGAAAACTACACAAGAAATTCTCCAAAGAATGCTGAAATCGTAATTGCTAAGCTTGGCAACGATGCCGGTATAATCGGTGCAGCATTTCTGGGCAATGCAAAGTAATTTTTTTAGATCAGCAGGATAAAAATGTGTAAAAAAACTTGCAATTTAAGCGTAAACCTGTTATAATGTAAAATGGTAGTTTAATGCTGCTAAAAAACTGAATGAAAAGAGGTTCTATCATGCCTGCTAATGTAATAGTTGGTTCTCAGTGGGGCGATGAGGGTAAAGGTAAAATTATTGATATTATGGCGTCCCGTGCGGATGTTGTAGTTCGTTCAACAGGTGGCAATAATGCTGGACATACTGTAGTAAATAATGGTGAAGTATATAAACTGCATCTGATACCATCCGGTATTTTATATCCAAATACCTTATGCCTTATAGGTGCCGGTGTTGTACTTGATCCAAAAGACTTTATATCTGAGCTAGACAGTTTAGAGAGCCGTGGAATTTCTACAGCTAATCTTAAAATAGATCCACGTGCCCATGTTGTAATGCCTTGGCATATCACACTAGATGGACTTTCTGAAAGTTTTAGAGGAAACTCCGATATAGGTACTACAAAAAGAGGCATAGGTCCAACATATATGGATAAGTATGAGCGCAGCGGACTTCGTATATGCGATCTTATCAATCCCGAGCTTTTCGCCGTTAAGGCAAAGTCTGCCGGTGAACTTAAAAATGCAATTATAACAAAGGTTTATGGCGGAGAAGCCTTTGATCTTGATGCTGTTATAGCTGAATATATTGAATACGGCAAGCGTCTTGCTCCTTATGTTGATGATGTATCTGTACTTACATATGAAGCTCATAAGTCAGGAAAGAATATTATGCTTGAAGGTGCACAGGCTACGCTTCTTGATATTGATTATGGTACATATCCTTATGTTACCTCATCTCATCCTGTATCAAGCGGAATGTGTGCTGGTGTAGGTGTTGGCCCTAAAATGATAACAAATATCATTGGTGTAGCCAAGGCTTATACTACAAGAGTTGGCAAAGGTCCATTCCCTACTGAGCTTGATGATGAAACAGGCGACAATATCCGTAATAAGGGCGGCGAATTTGGTACAACTACAGGCAGACCAAGAAGAACAGGTTGGTTCGATGCTGTTATAGTTCGTCACTCTGTAAGAGTTGATGGACTTGCTATCAACAAGCTGGATACATTGGCTGGTATACCTGTACTTAAAATGTGTGTTGGCTATGAAAAGCCAGACGGCACTATTTTAAAGGATTTCCCGGCATCTCTTGAAGAGCTTGCAGATTGTAAGCCTGTATATGAAGAATTTGAAGGCTTTACAGAAGATATCAGCGGACTTACAAATTATGATGAGCTTCCAGAAAACGCAAAGAAATATATTGCAAGACTGGAAGAAGTTTGTGAGTGTAAAGTTGTAATGGTTGGTAACGGCCCTGACAGAACACAGATTCTTGAAAGATAAAATTTAAATGTATAAAATAAAAATGCTGTTGCAGAGATTTGAGCTGCAACAGCATTTTTTGTTTTAAAAAGTGAAAGCAGAGATCATAGAGCGGTCGGACCGTTTATTCTTGCGTTTCTTCACTTTTATCAAGTTCTTCAAGTACTTTATCAATGAGTTCTTCTTCATTAAGTTTTTTAGTATTGATTTCGTCTTTTATTGTATCTTCTGGTTTAGCAGGGGTTGATTTATTACTATCATCGTTAATGTCATTATTATTATTTTTAATTTCCTTATCTTTATGTTTTTCTTTCTTATGAATGCGGTCGTCTATTTTGTCTATTATATTTCCAAGTCCATTATGAACAGTTGACTTTACCTTTGAAAATATTTCTGTAGTTTTTTCATTTACTGCTGGAAACATAGGCGGTTTTTCTATATTTTCCTTATCATTTTTTTCAGCAGCCGCAGCTGTTTTTTCACGTAAAATAGTATATATAAGCGACATAACAGGTACGCCGATTATCATTCCTATTATACCAAATAAACCGCTTCCTATTGTTATTGCAAATAATATCCATATTGCAGGAAGTCCCACTGAACTTCCAACTACTCTTGGATAAATTAAATTGCTGTCTATCTGCTGAAGAACGATTATAAATACTACAAACCATACTGCCTTCCACGGGTCGATCATGAGATATATTACAACACCGGGAATTGTTCCGATTATCGGACCTATTATAGGGATAATATTAGTAACACCGATTATTACGCTTATCATTATAGCATATGGAAATCCTAATATAGTCATTCCTATAAAGCATAAAAGTCCAAGAATAAGTGCTTCCATAAGCTGTCCGGAAACAAAATTTGAAAAAGTATTGAATATCAAAGAACTGTAATGTGAAATACGCTCATAGCTTGATTGTGAGAAAAATGTCTTTACTATACGTTTAGCTTGTCCTTTAAGCTTTGACCTTCCTATAAGCATATATATAGAAAATGCTAAACCGAAACCTATATCAGTAAGAATACCTGCAAATCCGCTTGCCCATGAGCCTACTTTTTCCATTATATCAGGAATATGATCCGGCAGCTTTGAAACAACACTTGAAATTTGAGAAATAATATCCTTTGTGTTAATATTAAAGTTCTCTAAGAAATTTGTACTTCCGTTTCCATTTATAAATCTTATGACATTTTCAAGTGAATTCTGAATATTTATCATATAGATAGAAAACTTACCTGCAAATTCTTCAATACTATTTATAAATGACGGAACAACTATCCATATGAGTCCTATCAGTATGCCAATAAAAAAAACATATGAGAGCAGAACCGCAACACCATTGCATGGAAAGCGTTTTCCCTTTGTAACCTTTTCTAAAAACTTTGTGGTTTTAACGACTGGTCCATATAATATAAATGTTAGTGCGATTCCTATGAAGATCGGACGCATTATGCCCAAGAAACTGCCGATCCAGCCAAGAATATTTTCCACACGCATCAGTATAAACGCCAGCAATATAAGCACTGCACCGCTAAAAATAAGCGTAATGGCTAAAGTTTTATTTATATTATTTTTTTTCTTTGGCATATAAAACACCGCCTCTCTTCTATCCAACTATCATTTTTGCAATATCTACAGTACACTTTGCATCTTTTGCATAAAAGTCTGCATGGATCTCTTTTGCATATTCAGGTGTAAGCACTGCACCGCCTACAACTGTTTTGCATTTTGGCATCTTCTCATTTAGAAGTGCAATAGTATCTCTCATTGCACCGAGAGTAGTTGTCATAAGTGCCGAAAGTCCAACCAGTGAAACATTATGCTCTATCGCAGCATTAACGACTGTTTCCGGCGGAACATCTTTGCCAAGATCTATAACTGTATATCCATAGTTTTCCAGTAAGACTTTAACAATGTTTTTGCCTATATCATGAACATCGCCCTTTACGGTTGCAAGTACGATTTTTCCTCGGCTTACGGGTTGAGATTGATTTTTTGAGATCTTTTCTTTTACTACACCAAAAGCAGCTTGTGCTGCACTTGCAGTAAGAATAAGCTGAGGCAGGAATATTTTCCCTTGTTCAAAGAGAACGCCAGCCTTGTCAAGAGCCGGAATAAGCATATCGTTTATTATAACCATAGGTTCATTCTGTTCAAGCAATTTTTCTGTAATTTTTGCAGCTTCTTCTGAAAGGCCATGTTCAAGGGCATAACCTATATCCAGATTATTATTTTTATTTTCTGCCGGAGCTGGAGTTTTTTTGACATCAGAAGATGTTCCATATGCCTCTATATATTTTACAGAGTTTTTATCAATGCATTTAAGAACCTTATAAGCTCTCACTGCTTCCGCCATAGAAATTATATTTGGATTCATAATAGGAAGATCCAGTCCCATTTGCATAGCCATAGTAAGAAATGTTCTGTTTACAGCTTCACGGTTTGGAAGACCAAATGAAATATTTGACACGCCCAATACTGTTTTCAGACCGAGTTCTGTTTTTACACGGTTAAGTGCGGATAATGTTTCGGCTGCACCTGATTGTTCAGCCGAAACTGTAAGAGTCAGGCAGTCTATATAAACATCTCTTTTTGGAACGCCTATTTTTTCAGCTCCTTCAAGAATTTTTTTTGCAATTGCAAAGCGGTCATCAGCCTTTTGAGGAATGCCCTTTTCATCAAGAGTAAGACCTACCACAGCTGCTCCGTATTTTTTTACTATTGGCAGAATCGTTTTCAAAGAGTCTTCTTCGCCGTTTACAGAGTTTACAATAGGTTTACCGTTATATACTCTAAGTGCTGCTTCCAGAACCTCAGGGTTTGTAGAATCCAGCTGAAGTGGTGTATCACTCACCGCCTGCAATGCCTTTACAGTACGAACCATCATATCCTTTTCATCAATGCCGGGAAGTCCTACATTTACATCAAGAATATCAGCACCAGCTTCTGTTTGCTGAAGTGCCTGATCAAGTATATAAGAAATATCGTTTTCACGAAGTGCCTGCTGAAAGCGTTTTTTACCTGTTGGATTTATTCTTTCACCTATCATTCTAGGTTCAGTTATAGTTACAACAGAAGTTGCAGAACAAACAGCTGATGGAATTTCCTTTGATTTAAATAAAGGCATATCTGTTTTGTCTAAAACATCATAAGCAGCTTTTAGATGTTCCGGCGTAGTGCCACAGCATCCTCCGAATATTTTTACCCCAAGCTTTGCAAACAATGTCAAAGACTCTGCAAATTCTTTTGGATCTACCTTGAACTCTCCTGTAACAGGATCCGGTAAACCTGCATTTGGTTTAATTATAACAGGAAGATTAGTCCACTTGCAGATCTCTTCTGCAACAGGATAAAGTTCATTCGGGCCAAGAGAACAGTTTACACCAATAGCATCAGCACCCAATCCTTCAAGTGTAACAGCCATAGCAGCAGCACTGCATCCTGTGAATGTTCTGCCGTTTGCTTCAAATGTCATTGTAACAAGTACAGGCTTGCAGCTGTTTTCTTTTGCAGCAAGAAGAGCAGCTTTGGCTTCATATAAATCAGTCATGGTTTCAATTACTATGACATCAGCTTCACTTCCTGCAATGATCTCTTCACGGAAAATATCATATGCATCCTCAAAAGTAAGCGTTCCAAGCGGCTCTAAAAGCTGTCCTATAGGACCTATATCGAGTGCAACAAGTGTATCTTTACTCTCAGCTGCCTTTTTAGCATTTTTTATTCCGGCTTTTATAAGCTCATCTACAGTTTTGCCTGTTTTCTTCATCTTTAAACGGTTAGCACCAAATGTATTTGCATAAATAATATCTGCACCTGCATCTACATAAGCTTTGTGAACTTTTATGATACGTTCAGGTTCTGTAATATTATAAAGCTCCGGAATAGCTCCGGCAGGCATACCGTCCTTTTGCAGCATTGTTCCCATGCCGCCATCGAGTCGGATATATTTTTTTTCTTCTATAAGCTTTTTAAACATTGCCGCAGTGAACTCCTTTTTTTCTGAATTGACATTTATCATGCATATTGCAAATCATGCAGCCCTGACGTTTTTTAGGCAGTGGTCTGTCTGATATGCCTATAATGGCTGTTACTGATTTTGTTGGTATCAGCATAGATGAATCGGTTACAGTAAGACCAATTTTCCTTTGAGCATCCAGCATAGATACAAAGTCTTCCTGCAATTGAATAGGCAGGTCGCCATATCCTGGACTGAAACGCCATGTCATATATTTATCTTTAAGCTCCCTACTTATTAGAAGCTCTGCTTTATTACATATTTGTTCAATGCCTGCACTTGCAAGTGCATCTGCGATAAGCGCATCTGTCATATTTATTGCGTTGGCTCTGGAAATGAGCATATCTGTTTGTGATGAAAGTGTTGCAGCCATAAATACAACTTCACTGCAATCTTTTAAATGTTCAGCAATAGATATGCCATTCAGCTTTATGCTTCCTGCATTATATGTGCCGTCCTCATTACTAGATAATTGCATCAAACGCCATATAAATCTTGGTTTTGCTGTTTTTATAAGTTTTTCTTCAATAGCATTAACTCGTTCTAAAAAGCTTTCATCGGGTGTTTCATCACCAAACCCCATATATCTAAAAGCCTCTTCCCTGTTTATATGTTCAAGTTCGAGTATAATATCTGACATATTTAGTTTTTATCTCCTGCTTTTATAACTCCTGAAACAGCCTCAGAAATTCTTTTTGCAACATAAGGATTATTCATAGTATAAAGATGGATTCCGTCCACACCTTCTGCGACAAGATCTATTATCTGGTCGATTGCATAAGCAATTCCGGCATCACGCAGAGCTTCAGGATTGTTTTCATATTTCTGTATAATTCGTGTGAATTTTCTTGGCATACTTGCACCGCACATAGAAACCATTCTTTCTATCTGTTTTCTGCTTGTAACAGGCATTATTCCGGCCTCGATCGGAACGTCAATGCCGGCTTTCATAGTTTTCCATCTAAAATTATAAAATGCATCATTATCAAAAAATAATTGGGAAATGAGATGCGTGGCACCTGCATCAACTTTTCTCTTTAGATTTTCTATATCAATATCTATATTTGGAGATTCGGTATGGCCTTCAGGATAACAAGCTGCCGCAATATCAAAGTCGCCCTTTGAATTTATATATTCTATCAAATCACAGGCATACTTAAAATCAGTTGTTGGGACAAGGTCCGGTATCATATCGCCACGCAGTGCAAGTATATTTTCTATGCCGTTTTCTTTGAAGGATTCTAATATTTCATCTATCTGAGCTTTTGTATAGTGGATACATGGGAGATGCGACATAGGAAGCAGGTTGTTTTTTTCCTTCAGACGTTTTGCGATTGCGATCGTATTCTCGCCGTTTCCGCTTCCACCGGCACCAAGAGTTACGCTTATAAAATCTGGATGAAGTTTTTCAAGTTCATCAAGTGCGTTATAGACTGACTCTATCGGACTTGTTTTTTTAGGCGGAAATACTTCAAATGAGAAAACCGTCTTTTTTTTGAAGAGTGATGCAATTTTCATATATGATTATCCTTTCAATAATTATTTATTCTATACTCCAGTCAATTTCTGTAAGACCTTTGCTTTTTAGGAATTCATTTGTTTGGGAAAAATGTCTGCATCCAAAAAAGCCGTTGTATGCAGATAGCGGACTTGGATGTGCAGCTGTAAGAACAAAATGCTGCGGAGCTGTAATAAGAGCCTTTTTAGACTTTGCATATGCACCCCAAAGCAGAAAAACTATTGGTTCAGGACGTTCATTCAGCTTTTCTATAATTCTGTCTGTAAGCGTTTCCCAGCCTTTTCCACGATGTGAGCCTGCCTGCCCTGCCCTAACTGTCAGAACTGCATTTAAAAGCAGTACACCGGATTTTGCCCAAGAAGTTAATTCACCGTGTTTTCCCATATTGTCAATACCGACATCTGCTTTTATCTCCTTGAAAATATTTTGTAAAGACGGTGGTACAGCTACGCCTTTTTTTACAGAGAAGCAAAGACCATGGGCTTGACCTTCACCGTGATAAGGATCTTGACCTATAATAACAGCCCGTACGTTTTCGTAGGGCGTATATTTCATCGCATTGAAAATATCGTACATATTTGGATATACAATGCAGGATCTATATTCACTTATTAGAAATTCTCGAAGCTGAAGATAATAAGGCTTATCGAATTCTCCTTCAAGCACCTTATCCCAGCTGTTGCCAAAATTTACCATAAAACTCTTCCTTTACTTATATCGTATTTTTATTATTATAACATAAAGGGTTATTTATTTCAATGACTTTTGTAATTTTTTCATTGTTTTTTCTCATTGCAAATTTGCGATTTTTCTAAATGTTGAATATATGCTTAATATATATTTGTATTATTACTGCAAGTCATAGTGCATACCGACTAAAAATATAGTTGTATTTAAGCGGTTTTATACAATATTTTAAGAATCCTCTTGACTAATCAATAAAATTATAATATAATAATAGATAATTGTCGATATGGTTGAAATCAGCCAAGACACATTAGATAAGCTGGCAAGGAAAAAATAGCAGATTTCATGTGCGGAAAATTTATACTTGTTTTCAAGTTTTTTAAAATCTTTTATATTAAAATTAAAATATCAGATTTAAATTTAAACTGAAAAAATAGTACAGGTAACACCGCACAAAGACTGTGCGTCAGATGTGCAGTCAGATTTATTGTCAGA
>CALESG010000152.1 GCA_937907215.1 uncultured Ruminococcus sp. | reverse complement strand
GGAGTTCTTCCGAGCCGCTTATCATAAAGAAATCAACATGCGGAGCAAATCGTTCCATATCTGCAAAATCTCTATATACATCAAAATCTACCGCAAGCTTAAAGCCAAGAGTTTCCTTCAGTTCAACTACTTGCGAAAAACACGAAGCCCAGAAATGAACAAAGACTACATCGGACCTTGATAAGATTTTGATTTCATTATCATTCAGTACGATGTTATCATCTTTATAATACCTATCGCCCGATTCTGTAAGGTAAGTCATATTATTTGCAGTCTGATACCTTTCATCAATGCGTATATGGTTTTTATCAATATCAAGCTTTGATATTGAATCCATTATCGCTTCTGCATATTTATCTTTTCCGACAACACCAAGAAGCGTAACATCTATATCCTTAAAGTGCGAGGCATGAGCAGCAAAATTCAATGCTTCTCCTCCCGGTCTGATTATTTCAGTACCGTAAAAAACATCTGCACATATACAAGGAAGTGCAGTCAGCTTAATTTTATTCATTATACCACCTCACAAATTCAGATTCGTAGAGCAACTGCCCTACATTTTGTTTAGCATATTATATCACACACCCACACTAAAAGTCAAGAAAGGAGTTGATTCTCATGGGTATTTTCACAGGACTATTCAAGTCCAGAGATAAGCCACAGAACAGCTATGACAACCCGTCCTATACATATTTTTTCGGACGAGCAAACAGCGGTAAACGTGTCGCTGACAGAACAGCACTGCAGCATATTGCGGTTTATGCCTGCGTAAGAGTACTGTCGGAGGCTATCGCACAATTACCGCTTCATGTATACAAATACAACGATAAAGGAAAAGAGCGAGTGCCAAGTCACCCGCTTTACTTTTTGCTCCACGACCAGCCTAATCCTGAAATGACATCATTTGTATTCCGTGAAACACTGATGAGCCATCTACTAATTTATGGCAATGCCTATGCACAGATTATCCGAAACGGCAGAGGTGATGTCATTGGTCTATATCCGCTGATGTCTGATAAGATGAAAGTAGACCGTGACGATAAAAACCGCTTGATATATATTTACAGCCGTTATGATGAAGCCAATCCAAATATGAAAGAACAAGGCGATATAATTCTGTACGCTGATGAAGTTCTGCATATTCCCGGACTTGGATTTGATGGAGTGCGCCCAGATAGGGCATAGTGAGAAGTAGAAAG
This sequence comes from uncultured Ruminococcus sp., assembly GCA_937907215.1. Taxonomy (GTDB): domain Bacteria; phylum Bacillota; class Clostridia; order Oscillospirales; family Ruminococcaceae; genus Ruminococcus_C. Next base: position 3,085 of record CALESG010000152.1, on the reverse strand, counting down.
ATGGTACTACCATGCAAGACAACGCATGAAATAACCTGTTTTATCGGAAGATGAAAATCGACCGGGAGTATAGCATAACAGGAAAGCGGTAAGTTGATTAAAGATAATTTATCACGACTGAACTGCAACATTAAGTGAATATGAGGATAAACCTGTGTTTGGTTAAGGCAAGTTTCAAGTTTCGGTTAATCCACGACAAGGGAAAGTATCTGACACCTTTGACATGAGTATGAATGGATAAAGCCGTCGTTCATTTAGTTGTCAATAAACTCATGTAACCCGCAGGAGAACCTGTGGTAAAGAAACGAAAGCATATCCGACAATTCACATACCAACTCATTATGTTAACTGAGGATTGCCTAAAACGGAACGCCAAAAGGCTATGTGTAATGCCGAAAGGTGATAAATTCTAAGTGTAAAAAGCAAGGAAGATGACACTGAATATCCGTAAAGGCAACGGAGCGTTCGTAGTAGTCCGAGAGAGTTAATGGCTCTTGCATGGCGAAGGAACGCAGTTGTTATGTACTAAAATGAAAAGAAGTTAGGGAGGAATACCTCAATGACACCAACGATTGAAATTTTAGAAAGAGTAAACAGAAACTCACAAAAAAATAAGGATGAAGTGTTTACAAAATTATACAGATATATGCTTCGTCCAGATATTTACTATGTAGCCTATAAAAATCTATATGCCAATAGTGGAGCATCAACAAGAGGTGTGGACAATGACACGGCTGACGGTTTCGGTGAAAAAAAGATAATGAAAATTATCAATATGCTGCAAACCGAAAGCTATGAGCCGAGTCCGTCAAGACGTGCGTATGTGAATAAAGCAAACGGGAAAAAGCGTCCATTAGGCATACCCACCTTTACCGATAAACTTGTACAGGAAGTTTTGAGAATGATTCTGCAAGCAGTTTATGAGCCTGTTTTTCTGAACTGTTCTCACGGTTTCAGACCGAACAGAAGTTGTCACACCGCTTTGAAATCTATAACAAAAGGTTTCAATGGCATACGTTGGTTTGTAGAGGGAGATATAAAAGGCTGCTTTGATAATATCAATCATGTAAAATTGGTTGAGATTATCAACAGAAAAATCAAGGATGCAAGGTTGATTAAACTGATATGGAAGTTTCTGAAAGCAGGATATATGGAAGATTGGAAGTATAACGCAACCTACAGCGGAACTCCACAGGGCGGAATTGTTTCACCGATATTTGCCAATATATATCTGCATGAGCTTGATAAATTTGTGACCGAACTTGCAAATGAGTTCAACTGCAAGGGAAAGAATTACGCAAGCAAGGAATATGAAGCAGTCAGACACCAGATGAGAAAGTTAAATCCGCTGATTGAACAAGCGGAGGGCGAGGAAAGAGAACTGCTGATAAAGCAGAAAAAAGCAATTCGTTCAAGATTGCTGAAAATCCCCTATAAAGCACAGATTGATAAAAAAATTAAATATGTGCGATATGCTGATGATTTTCTTATCGGAATAAACGGCAGTAAAGAGGACTGCCAGACAATAAAGCAAAGACTGTCAGAATTTATTTGTAATGAGCTCAAAATGGAACTTTCAGAAGAAAAAACCTTGATTACACACAGCAGCAACTATGCAAGATTTTTAGGCTATGATGTGAGAGTACGACGGAATAATGACGTTCGCAAAGCAGGAAATACAACACAGCGAACGTTAAGTCAAACGGCAGAGTTAGCTATTCCGCTGAATGATAAGATTATGAGATTCTTATTTGATAAGAAAGTAATCAATCAAAGTAAGAATGGAGAAATCAAGCCTTGGACACGTCTGGCTCTTACAAGATGCAGTGACCTTGAAATTGTCACAGCTTACAACGCAGAATTAAGGGGAATATGCAACTATTACTCATTGGCAAGCAATTTTGGAAAATTGAACTATTTTGCGTATCTGATGGAATATAGCTGCCTGAAAACCCTTGCTTGTAAGCACAAGACAACAATTGCAAAAATCATAAGGAGAAATAAGGAGGGAAAAGGAAAGTGGCGTATCGCCTATAAAAACAAAAAAGGTGACTGCTATTGCTATTTTGCTAATTTTAGTGAATGTAAGGAATCAAGTTTTTCAATAGATGCCATTGATACAACAGCAATGAAACACACAAGAACCAAAACCGTCTTTGAACAAAGGTTAGCTGCGAAAGTCTGTGAATTATGTGGATGCACCGATGCGGAACACTATGATATTCATCATGTCCACAAAGTAAAAGACCTGAAAGGGAAAGAATTTTGGGAACAGGTGATGATTGCCAAAAGGCGAAAAACAATAGTTGTTTGCGAGGAGTGCCATAAAAAAATCCACAGCAAAAGAGTTTCTAATACCAAATAACAATGGAAAGCCGTGTACATCGAGAGGTGTAAGCACGGTTTGGGGAGAGGGATAAGTAAACCTACAATAGAAATATTGCAAGGCGACTTTTCCCTACTCTACTTGGTTGGATATTCGCCGATTGCACTTGCTAAAAATGCAATCGGCATTTCTATTGCCTGCGAGGAGTATGGTGCGTCATTCTTTGGAAATGGTGCAAGTCCGTCAGGTGTCCTTGAACACCCCGGAGTAATCAAAAATCCTGAACGTGTGCGTGACGCATGGCAGAGAGCCTACGGCGGAAGAAACGCCCATAAAGTTGCAGTGCTCGAAGAGGGCATGAAATTTACTCCCATTGCAATTCCGAATAACGAGGCTCAGTTCCTTGAAACGAGAAAATTTCAGATTGAGGAAATCGCAAGGTTATACAGAGTGCCACTTCATATGATTGGTGACCTTGACCATGCCACATTTTCAAATGTGGAGCATCTGTCTTTGGATTTCGTAAAATACAGCCTTGACCCATGGATTGTTCGCTGGGAACAGGGACTACAAAAGGCTCTGCTTTCTGATTCGGAGAAAGGAAAGTATTTCATTAAATTTAATGTAGAAGGACTTCTTCGTGGTGATTATGCAAGCCGTATGCAAGGCTATGCAACAGCACATCAGAACGGCTGGATGTCAGCGAATGACATTCGTGAACTGGAAAATCTCGACCGCATCCCTGCGGAAGAAGGCGGT
>CALESG010000151.1 GCA_937907215.1 uncultured Ruminococcus sp. | reverse complement strand
AGATACTATTGCACGTATGTGTCCCGGCGTTTTGCCGGAATCAGTGTGCTTTGAAGAGGAAAGCCATTATGGAGGACTGCTTGAGTATCCGCACTATACAAGACCGGAGATATGGCATGATACAGCAGTTCCGCCGGTGCTTTTATCAGGACATCATAAGAATATAGCGGATTGGCGTTTTGCACAAAGCCTTGAAGTGACAAAAGAAAAGCGACCGGACTTGTATGATGACTATATTGACAAAATATAACAATATTTTTGTTTGCTGTGTCTAAAATGTGGTGTTGAATTTGGTCATTCTAACTACAACGCAAATCTTGTAGTTATTATCAACAAAGTTTGGAGCTAAAAAAAACAGAAGTTGTGTCAACACGTAGAAATTTAGCTAAAAACCCTAATTTGTTGCAAAATATACGTTGACGGCAGGTCTAAAAGTCTGTATAATAGGTAACAGAGACAGAAATCAATGGCTTATCAACTTGGAAACAAAAGTTTCCCTAAAGACTTTTTATGATAGGAGAGTAATTATTATGTATGTAAAAGACGTTGAAGTTAAGAACCAAGTTGGTCTTCACGCAAGACCTGCAACATTCTTTATTCAGAAGGCTAATGAATTCCGTGCGTCCATTTGGATCGAAAAGGAAGAACGCCGAGTAAATGCTAAGAGCTTGTTGGGTATCCTTTCTCTGGGTATCATTGGCGGCACAAATATCCGCATTATTGCAGACGGTCAGGATGAACAGGCAGCTGTAGACGCTCTGGTAGATCTGGTTGAGAGCGGTTTTAGTGACGAAAATAGATAAGTTTTTTAATTAAATTAAGGGGCTGTTACAGGGGTTTAAACTGTGGCAGCCTTTTTTGTTTTGTGAAATGTAGAAAAAATAAATTTTATTGGCTAAGTGCTTGCATAATAAAGCGAAATATAGTATAATATGTCTAATTGGAAGTAATCAACGATTTTTGATTGAAACATTTGACATATATTATAGAGGTGTAAATAATATGAATATGAAAAAGAGTATGGCTGTTATACTTATTATGATCTATGCATTATGCATTGGCGGCTGTTCAAGTGATGGTGATTCTGCGTCAGAAAAGGAAGCTTTGGCAGTTAATGATATAACATCATCAACAACACCTAAAGTGACTGAAAATACGTTAGTTATTAGTACGGAAGAATCTGCTTTGGAAAATACAACTACTGATAATAATACTAGCAGCAGTACGGCTGAAAGTGAAATGAATATTACCACACAGCCGATCGTTAATAATGGACAAGGCGGTGGAAATCCGGCTCCGTCTTTTACAATACCGGTAAATAATAATCAAAATAATTTTCAGGATAACAGTATTGGAAATAATAATGTAAATAATAATGGCAATAATAATAACGGTAACAATAGCACAGGTATACCGGTTGAAACTGTTGAAACCGCAAATGGAAATATGGATATAAGTGGAAAAAGTGAAGTTGAATGGATAGCGGAAGCACAGGAACTTTATAAAGAAGGCTGCAATATTTCATATAGGTATCTCTGTACAGGAAGTGAATTCCCGTTTGACAGAGATAACCTTGAAATTCTGGATAAGACATATTTTCTCACAACTTGTACATCTTTTGAAGATGCAACAGCACCTTACTATGAAATCTTCAGCCGAGAATATCACGACAGTGATTTTGACGATTTGCTTGTTTCACAAAACGGCAAGCTCTATGCTGCGAGATTTGCAAGAGGAATGGATATGACATATATTTCATCGGAAGTAGAAAGTCTTAAATCTGTATCAGATAAAGAAATAGTATTTAATGTTGTTGTAGAGTATGAGGACAGTAAAACGACAAATGAATTCACACTTGTTCCAGAAGATGGAGTTTGGAAGATAGGTAAGTTCACATTGCCATATTGATAAGCGATATTATTTTAAGTTGTACCATATCTGTACATATTTTCACAGAATATTCCATAGCCTCTTGTAGGGTCGTCCACAAATACATGAGTAACCGCTCCCACAAGTTTACCGTTTTGAATTATCGGTGAACCGCTCATGCCTTGAACTATTCCGCCGGTATTATTGATAAGACGTTCATCGGTTATGTGTATTATCATATTTTTGGTGTTGTCTTTACCGGTTTGGTCTATATCTTCAATTTCTGCACTGTAGTGAACAGGTTCGTTGTTGTCGATCGTACATATTATTTCCGCTTTTCCGGTTTTGATCTCTTGTTTAAATGCCATTGGAACGGCTTCCTTTTTGGGATATGCAGCAGACATTTTTCCAAATATTCCGCAGCGATTGTTGCAAAGCAGTGAGCCGGTATCATTGCTTCCGCTGAATTCTCCTTCAAGCATACCCGGTTCGCCTTTTTCACCTTTTATAATATCTTTTATTGTTACCGGACAGGCACTTCCTTCACTTATTGGAATACATACTCCTGTATCACTGTCACAAATAGGGTGACCGAGTCCGCCGAATGTTGTTGATTCAGGATCGTAAAATGTCATTGTTCCGATTCCGGCAAGACTATCACGCACCCAGATACCAGCGGTATAGCAATCTTCGGAGAGAGAGTACACAGGTATAAGTTGGCAGCTTTTTTGTTTTCCATCACGTGTGAATTCAATTTCTACTTTATCGCCGTTTGCTTTACAAATAGCGTCTTTTAATGATGCATTTGATGTTATAATATTGCCGTCTACTGATTCTATTATATCTCCTGCACGAAGACCGGCGTCTTTTGCAGGACAAATAGAACCGTCTTTTGTATCTGCCGAACCGAGCCGTATCACCATAACACCGTCCATTTTGAGCCGTATTCCAAAGATCTCACCACCGGGTATAAGCATTGGAGTATCGATTTCTTCTATATCAGCGGTTTTAACAGGAATTACGCCAAAAAGTTTTAGCGATGCCGTACAAGTGCTTGATGAATTCTGATAAAAAGCGGCAAGTGAATTTTCTTTGGCAGTATCTGCTGTAATTGGCAGGAAAGTTGAAAGTTCTAGATCACTGCCTGATGATATATAATAACTGTCAGATAGTTTAAATGAATAATATCCGGCAGCTGTAAAAGTGTTTAGTAAAGCAGCGGAGAGTAAGATCGCTGTAATGCGAAGATGTTTAAACATAGATGACCTTCTTTCTGTTTTATATTTTGTCTTTTTATAATTTTTATGAAAGCTTGCGTTTATAATATGAGCATTAAAGAATTTTTTATTAGCGAAAAAAGCAGGCAATTGTGTTTCCTGAAAAACAAAAAACTTTTTTAAAGCTTTAAGGTAACTCCGCATAAAGCTTGATTTACAGCTCTGTACGTAATCTGTTTGCATATTTCTTGTCATATTTCACCAAAAGCCTCGTGAATGTACAAAGTATTCACTGAATTTTTTGTTTCATCTGACAATAAATCTGACTGCATATCTGACGCACAGTCTTTGTGCGGCGTTACCTTAAATCATAACAATAAAGAAACTATAAATCGAGCAAAGTATATGAAGTCGGAAGAAATCTTAAAAAATGCATATTTTCGGCAAAAAATATTATGAAATCGTTGACACCTTACGACAAAGCTGAATCTTGTGGAAAACTCTCGCATTGTGTTAAAATATTAGAGCAGGTGAGAGGAGGATATATGAATCACAAGGTTAAAGTATTGATCGGTGATGACAGCGTAGAATATGGACTTTCTTGTGCTAATTGCTTTCGTGCAAAAGGGATTTATACAGTTACACGTAAAAAGGACGGAAAAGTTTTGCTTGAGTCTATACAAGCAGATTGTCCTGAAGTCGTGATTATGGATGCAGTTATGCTTCATTATGATGCGGTAGAGGTAATGACAAAACTTCGGGCATTAGGAGGAAAGCTTCCTTATTTTATCATTACCTCAGCGTATGATAATGCGTTTCTTGAAAGGCAGGTAGTAGAGGCAGGAGCTACATATTTTGTACAAAGACCTTTTGATAATGATATGATGTGCAGTAGAGCTCAGAAGCTTTTATGCGGAGAACCAGTCCAAAAGATAAGTGAATCACACGATCTTGAAGTAATAGTAACCGAAATGATTCATCAGCTTGGAGTACCGGCACATATAAAAGGCTATCATTATTTAAGGTCAGCTATACTTATGGCAATAGATGACAATGAACTGCTGGAAAGTATAACAAAGCTTTTATATCCGAGTGTAGCAAAGAAGTATGAAACCACATCCTCAAGAGTTGAAAGGGCAATACGTCATGCGATTGAAATTGCATGGGACAGAGGCAATATAGAAACATTGAATTCGTTTTTCGGCTATACGGTAAATACTTGTAAAGGAAAACCGACTAATTCAGAGTTTATAGCGCTTATTACGGACAAGCTGCGTTTGCAATACAGAAACAATAGTATAAAGAAATTTGCATAATGCTTGCATAAATACTCCTTATGTGTTATAATATGTTATAATGTTTAGTATATGGCTAAAGTTTGTGACATTTATAGAGAGGAGCAGGTATTGAAATGGGTTTTGTAAAGAAAAATGTTTATGAATTAAGTGGAAATCCGTTTAATGAGATAGGCAAGGAATGGTTTCTCATAACAGCAGGCAATGGTGAAAATTACAACACAATGACTGCATCATGGGGATTTATGGGAGTAATGTGGGGTACGCCTTCAATTTTGTGTGCAGTGCGTACAAATCGACATACTTTTAAATTTATGGAAGACAGTGATATATATACTATCAGTTTTTTTGATGAAAGCTATAGAAATGCACTTAATTTTTGCGGTACAAAATCAGGCAGAGATTATGACAAGGCAAAGGAAACAGGTCTTACACCTATTGAGATTGACGGAGCAGTGACATTTGAGCAGGCAAAGCGTGTTTTTGTTTGCAAAAAGAGATATTCTGAAATGATGAATCAGGAATCTTTTACTGAAAGGTCAACTTATGATAAGTGGTACAGCACTGACCCTATGCACAAGCAGTATATAGGTGAGATCATTGCTGTATATGAAAACGAATAACATTAGTTCAAAAAAGAGCTGCTGTGGAAAAATTCATGGCAGTTCTTTTTATTATTTATTATAAGCTATAAATCATGGCGAAATATGATGAAAGAGAATATGTATAATGCGGCTATTTTAATCCCTAAAATTATAATTATTATGTGCATAATAAATTAGAGTATAATTTAATTGATGATAAAAATTATTGCAGGTGATTTTTATAAGTATATTTTTTTGCCAAATTATGGTCTTTTTGTTTTTTAATTTTTCATCATTATATAACTTATAAAGGAGCGATGTATTATGAGGAAAACAAAAAAGCTATCGGCGTTGACCATAGCGGCGTGTATGTCTGTGGGATTGGCAGTGCCACTTAATGTGGGAGGTGTTACTGCTTTACAAAAACAACGAATATATAGAATGGGGTGAATAATTATGAAAAAAACAAGTAAAGTTTTATCATTTATTTTAGGCACAGCAATGGCAGTAAGTGCACTGCCGAGTATTTCAGCAAGTGCAGATTATCGTTATTATTCTATGGCAGAAGATGTTGATATAACAAAACCTCCTGTAGATTATGAGTATTGTCAGGAGACAGATTTATATAAGAATCATAAGGAATATCTTTTTGGACCAATAGTATACAGAAGCACATTAGACAAGAATCTTTTTGTTTCATATCTTGATTTTGATATTAATTGTTTGGAGCTTAAAGTTACTGATGATAAATGGGAAGAGATTTACAATAAGTATAAAGATGAATTGGGATTAGACAGTACCGGAAGACTTCCTGATGATACTGTTCGTATGCTTAATCAAATTAAGATGCTGGATTGTAATTCTTATGAAGAGTGTGTGGCTTTGATTGAAGAACAGAATGAATCTATAAATGAAAAATATGAGATAATTATGAATATGTGTTCTGAGATGTATAAAGCCGGTTGTATCTCTGAGGCAACATATACGCCTCTCCGTGCAAGCGATGGAAATTATTATGTAACTTATTATATTGACATTGAGGATTCTGGTGACATTACTATTGAAGAATTTAAAGATGTAGTTAAATCAGTTACTGACAAGATGATTTTTGAAGCACCGAGCGATGAGCATCATTATTTTTACAATGAAGGAACAGCAGAAGATTATTTTGCGGCACTTGATGCACTTAAAGAGGCTTTTGGTGATAAGTGTACAATAACAGCTTATACTGCACGTGAGGCACTGATGCTTCCAGATAATCCTGCTGTATATGGATATACAACTATCGACCTCATAGCAGAGCTTGAGAAAAATGCAGGCATTGCTTACGGCGATGCGAATATTGATAACCGTATAGGAATTCAAGATGCTGTTTTAATGAATAAATCAATTGTAGGTGCTGTTAATTTTAATAAAGACCAGAATCAAGTTGTTGACTTAAATAAGGACGGTAATGTAGACAGCGAAGACTTGAATATTCTTTTAAGATATCTTGTTGATGATACTGATACATTGCCTATTAAAAAATAAAAATACAAATAGAATGGGATGAATAATTATGAGAAAAACAAGTAAAATTTTATCTCTTATTTTAGGTGTGACAATGGCAGCAAGTGCAGTGCCGAGTATTTCAGCAAGTGCAGATTATCGTTACTATCCTATGGTAGATTTTGATATTACAAAACCGCCTATAGATTATTCATATTTTCAGGATACAGATCTTTATAAAGATAATATAGACGATTTTGGTCAATATAGAGGATTAGCATATAGAAGTGACGTAGCAACAGATATAGTTGCTGTATACCGTGATTTCGATACTAATTACTTACATCTTACAGTTACTGATGATAAATGGGAAGAAATTTACGATAAGTATAAAGATAGGCTTGGTCTAAGCTGCACCGGAAAACTTCCTGATAATACTGTTCATATGCATGAAAATACTGAATTTGGTAAAGACTGCACTCCTGAAGAGTGTAAAGAGCTTATAGAAGAAAAGAAAAATGAAATAAAAGAAAAATACGAAATAATTATGAATATGTGTTCTGAGATGTATAAAGCCGGATGTATATCTGAGGCGAGATACGTACCTATCAATGTGGGTTATGAATATTATTATGAAATAAATGCAAGAAGTTTTCGTATTAAGGATTATGGAGATATTACCATTGAAGATATTGAAAATGTCATTAATTCTGTTTCAGATAAATGTGATGTTAGTGTAGATGCTGAAGGAGCATATTTTGTTAGTGTTAACATTGACGGTGGAACTGAATTGTTAGATGAATTCAATGCTGTTATCAATGCGATTGAAGAAAAGTATAGCGACAGCTGTAAGATAGATATTTTTACTTGGTATCGTGATATAGATATGGCGCCAAGGCATAGGGCAATATATGACCCATTAACTATCGACCTTATAGCAGAACTTGAGAAAAATGCAGGTGTTGCCTACGGCGATGCAAATATTGATAATCATATAGGAATTCAAGATGCTGTTTTAATGAATAAATCTATGGTCGGTGCCGTTGATTTTAATGAAGACCAGAACAAGGTAACTGATTTGAACGGCGATAATGTTGTAGACAGCGAAGACTTAAGCATTCTTTTGCAATATCTTGTTGATGATATTGATACATTCCCAGTAGCTGAATAAGTACAAATAAAGCCGGCTTGCTTAAATGTGAGCCGGCTTTTGCATAAATACAAGTAATATACAGGAATATAAGGTAATTTATACATAAATAATGTATAAATTACATATTTAAGCCGAAAATAAAAATATTTTACGTATATTTATGCAAAACCCTTGACATTTTAGAAAAAGCGTGTATAATAAGAATTAGAGTAAAAAACGACTGCGTGAGCAGTAACGTTATGACTGATATTACTATAACTAATATATAAGGAGAGATTATCATGGCAAAGGAAATTAAAAAGGTTGTTTTGGCATATTCCGGCGGTCTGGATACTTCTATTATCATTCCGTGGCTCAAGGAAAATTACAATAACTGCGAAGTAATAGCAGTATCCGCTGACGTAGGTCAGGGTACAGAGCTTGATGGTCTGGAAGAAAAGGCTATCAAGACAGGTGCTTCTAAACTTATCGTTCTTGATCTTAAGAAGGAATTCGTTGAGGATTATGTATTCCCAACAGTTCAGGCTGGTGCTGTTTATGAAAACCGTTACCTGCTTGGTACATCATTTGCTCGTCCGATTATTGGCAAAAGACTGGCTGAGATCGCTCTTGAAGAAAATGCAGACGCTATCTGCCACGGTGCAACAGGTAAGGGCAACGATCAGGTTCGTTTTGAATTGGCTATCAAGGCTTATGCTCCTGATATGAAGATCATTGCTCCTTGGAGAGAATGGTCAATCAAGAGCCGTGACGAAGAAATTGACTATGCAGAAGCTCATAACATTCCACTGAAGATAAATCGTGAAACTAATTATTCTAAGGATAAGAACCTGTGGCATCTGTCACATGAAGGTCTTGACCTTGAAAATCCGGCTAATGAGCCACAGTATGAAAAGGAAGGCTTCCTTGAAATGGGAGTATCTCCAATCCAGGCTCCTGATAAGCCAACTTATGTTTCTATCCACTTTGAAAAGGGTATTCCTACAGCTATTGACGGCAAGGAGATGGGTGCTGTAGAAATTATTGAAACTCTCAATAAGCTCGGCGGTGAAAATGGTATCGGTCTTGCTGACCTCGTTGAGAACCGTCTTGTTGGTATGAAGTCAAGAGGCGTTTATGAAACACCTGGCGGTGCTATTCTGTATCACGCTCATGATGTTCTAGAAACAATTACTATTGATAAGGAAACAGCAAGAATGAAGCAGTATATCGGCATAAAGTTTGCTGATATCGTTTACAATGGTCAGTGGTATACTCCTCTGAGAGAAGCTCTGACAGCTTTTGTTGATGAAACACAGAAGACTGTTACAGGTGATGTTAAGCTGAAACTGTACAAGGGAAATATCATCAATGCCGGCGTAACTTCTCCATATACTCTTTATGATGAAGAAGTTGCTACTTTCGATGCTGAAGATGTTTACAATCAGAAGGATGCTGAAGGCTTTATCAATCTGTTCGGTCTGCCGATCTGGGTTAAGGCAAAGCTTGATCAGAACCGTGATAATAAGTAATTACTGCATATCATAAAAAAGAAGAAGGCGGCGCCGTGCCGCCTTTTTTCGATTGAAAGGCAAAAAAGAAAATGAAAGGCAGGTTGAATAAGTAATGGCACTTTGGGCAGGAAGATTTTCCAAGGAAATAGATGAAACTGTAAATGCATTCAATTCCTCTATAGCATTTGATGCAAGAATGTATAAGCATGATGTTCAGGGCAGTATCGCTCATGCTGCTATGCTCGGCAAATGCGGCATTATTTCTGAAGAGGACAGCGAAATTATTATAAAGGGTCTTAAAGAAATTTTGTCTGATATTGAGTCCGGAAAGCTTGAATTTGATCCTAATGCAGAAGATATACATATGTTTATAGAAGCTGAGCTTACAAAGCGTTATGGCGATGTTGGCAAAAGACTTCATACCTCACGTTCAAGAAACGATCAGGTCGCACTTGATCTAAGACTTTATCTGCGTGATGAAATTACAGAAGTAAGAGAAATGGTTCATAAGCTTTGTGAGGTTCTTATCACTCTGGCAGAGAAGAATACTGAAACAGTAATGCCGGGATATACTCATCTTCAGAGAGCGCAGCCAATAACCTTTGCCCATCATCTTATGGCATACGTGCAGATGTTTATTCGTGATCTTGGCAGACTGGATGATACAGCCAAGCGTATGAATGTTTGTCCGCTGGGGAGCGGCGCACTTGCAGGAACTACATATAATATTGACCGCACCATGACCGCAGAACTTTTGGGATTTGATGCTCCTATGGCAAACAGCCTTGATGGCGTTTCCGATAGAGATTATTGCATAGAGCTTGCAAATACTCTTTCTATTATAATGATGCACCTGTCAAGATTTTCAGAGGAGGTTGTTCTTTGGTGTTCGTGGGAATTTAAATTTATTGAACTTGATGATGCTTATGCTACAGGCTCTTCTATAATGCCGCAGAAGAAAAATCCAGATATTACAGAGCTTATTCGTGGCAAGACAGCAAGGGTTTACGGCGATTTGAATACTTTGCTTACTATGATGAAGGGTCTTCCGCTTGCGTACAATAAGGATATGCAGGAAGATAAGGAAGCTATTTTCGATGCAGTTGATACAGTAAAACTTTGTGTTAATACATTTATACCAATGATGGAAACACTAACAGTAAATGCTGAAAATATGAGAGCTGCTGCTGCAAAGGGATTTATCAATGCCACAGATTGTGCGGACTATCTTGTTAAAAAGGGAATGCCTTTCCGTGATGCTTATAAGATTTCCGGAACACTTGTTGCAGAGTGCATTTCAAAGGGACTTACACTTGAAACACTGCCGATTGAGGAATATAAGAAAATGACTGAGCTTTTTGATGAAGATGTATATGAAGCTATCAGTCTTGAAACTTGCGTAAAGGGCAGACTTTCACAGGGAGGCCCATCTCCAAAGGCGGTGGCTGTTCAGATAGAACTTGCTAAAAAACAATTGGAAGAGTGATCAAATGCTGAAAAGACAGTTTAAATTTATAGTGTGTCTTTGCCTTATAGCAGTGCTTTTGTGGATATTGGGCGAAGTATTGATCGCTTTGGTGCTGGATCTAAGCCCTATAATGTCGTGGATATGGGCAGGAATTATGCTTATAGGTACTTGTGCATTCAGCGTATGGAAATGTCCAAGAGAATAAAGAGGAGAATGTAAAATGGCAGTAAATGTTTTTATTGACGGTCAGGAAGGAACTACCGGTCTGCGTATACTTGAACGTTTCGTAGGCAGAGATGATATAAATATTTTGAGAATAGATCCTGAGCTGAGAAAGGATCCTGATGAACGCAGAAAGCTTATACAGGCGAGTGATTTTACAATTCTTTGTCTGCCTGATGCTGCTTCAAGAGAAGCTGTAGAACTGGCAGGCGATGCACCGGTGCGTATAATAGATGCCTCTACAGCTCATAGAACAAATCCGCAGTGGGCATATGGTTTTCCGGAATTATCTTCGGAACATCGCAGTAAGATAGAAACTTCATCAAGAGTTGCAGTGCCGGGATGTTATGCAAGCGGATTTAATGCACTTGCATACCCAATGATAAAAAGCGGTCTTATGCCAGAGGATTATCCTGTGCAGTGTTTTGCTGTATCAGGCTACAGCGGCGGCGGCAAAAAAATGATCGCTGAGGTGGAATCACCTGATAGTGCAGCGGAAGTTCATAGTCCAAGATTTTACGGACTTGCAAATAATCATAAACATTTGCCGGAAATGCAAGCTATATCCGGTCTTACTGTAAAGCCTATGTTTACACCTATAGTTGATGATTATTACAATGGTATGGTCGTATGTATTCCAATTCAGTCAAGCATTGCTGGAAAAGCTGTTTCACCTAAGGAAATTCATGAAATGTTCAGTGAACATTACAAAGGCTGCAATTTTGTAAAAGTTATGCCGCTGATTGAAGGCGATGAACTTACTAAGCTGAAAATCAGCTCTAATGATCTGCGTGATACAAATATGATGGAGATATTTGTATGCGGCAGTGAAGGACAGGTGCTTCTTTGTGCAAGACTTGATAATCTTGGTAAGGGTGCATCCGGTGCGGCTGTTCAGTGCCTTAATATTATGATGGGCGTTCCTGAAACGACCGGTCTTTTGTAATTCCAGAAAGGAAAAGCGTTATGAAAGATATAAAAAAAATAAACTATGATGGTTATAAATATATTGACGGCGGTGTATGTGCCGCAAAGGGATTTCGTGCCAATGGACTTTACAGCGGCATAAAGGAAAACCCTTCTAAAAAGTTTGATTTATGTCTGGTTGTATCAGATGTACTTTGCAGTGCCGCTGGTGTGTTTACTCAAAATAAAGTTCAGGCTGCACCTGTAACAGTTTCTAAAAAGCACTTGGAAATTACAGGAGGAAAGGCGAAAGGCTTTATTTTAAATTCAAAAAATGCAAATGCCTGCAATCCTGACGGCATAGAAAAGTCTGAAAAGATGTGTGCTTTAGCCGCAGAAAAACTTTGTGTTCCGGCAGAGCAGATACTTATTGCCCAGACTGGCGTTATTGGTCAGACAATGCCTATAAAGCCTATTGAGGATAATATAGATTCTCTTGTATATGGTCTTTCTTATGATGGAAATGAAAAAGCCGCAGTAGCTATTATGACTACTGATACAGTTAAAAAGGAAGTTGCTGTAGAATTTACAATAGGCGGAAAAATTTGTCATTTAGGCGGTATGGGCAAGGGCAGCGGTATGATATGTCCAAATATGGCAACTACTCTTAATGTGATCACTACAGATTGTGCGGTATCTTCTGAAATGCTTAAGAAAGCACTTAGCGATGTTGTAAAGGTCACATATAATTGCCTTTATGTTGACGGCGATCAGTCTACTAATGATACTTGTGCTGTTATGGCAAATGGTCTTTGCGGAAATGATATTATTACCGAAGAGAATGAGGATTTTGCAGTATTCAAGCAGGCATTATATATTGTAATGTCAAATATTACAAAGATGCTTGCAAAAGATGGAGAGGGAGCTACAAAGCTTCTTGAATGCAATGTAAGCGGTGCTAAGACTGAAAAGGACGCTTTGGCTATCGCCAAGAGTGTAATTGCCTCTGACCTTCTGAAGTGTGCAATGTTTGGCGAAGATGCAAATGTTGGACGTATAGCTTGTGCAATTGGTTATGCTGATGCTGATTTTGATATTACAAAGTTTTCTGTAGAGCTTGAATCCGGAAAAGGCTGTGTAAAGTTTTTTGAAAATGGTGCAATTCTGCCGTTTTCAGAAGATGAAGCAAGTGTTATGCTCAGTGATGATGAGATAAAGATAAATGTTTTTCTTGCAGACGGTGAAGCAAAGGCAACTGCATGGGGTTGTGATCTCACATATGAGTATGTAAAAATCAATGGCGATTATCGTACCTGAAAAGAGGAAATAGAAAATGGGAGAAGTAAATAATAGCGTTCGTGCACAGGTGCTTGTTGATGCACTGCCGCACATTCAGAAATATAATAATAAGATAGTTGTTGTAAAATATGGCGGCAATGCCATGACAAATGAAGTGCTGAAGCAGGCTGTTATGAATGATATAGTGCTTTTGTCACTTGTGGGAATAAAAGTTGTACTTGTACATGGCGGCGGTCCTGAAATAAACGATATGCTCAAAAGACTTAATATTGAAAGCAAGTTTATCGGAGGATTAAGATATACAGATGCAGAAACTGTAGAGGTTGTAAAAATGGTGCTTGCCGGAAAAGTCAACAAGGAACTCGTCAGCCTTCTTGGCAGAAGTCAAGGAAATGCACTTGGTCTTTGCGGCACAGACGGCGGAATGCTTCTTGCAAAGCGTAAAGAAGGTGCAAACGGTGAGGATCTTGGCTTTGTAGGCGATATTGTAAAGGTAAATGAAAAACCGATCCTTGATGCACTCAACTGCGGTTATATACCTGTTATAGCAACAGTTGCAACTGATCAGTCAGGTCAAACTTATAATATAAATGCAGATACAGCCGCTGCAAGAATTGCAGCACAGCTTGGTGCAGAGAATCTTATTCTTATGACAGATATAGCAGGACTTCTTCGTGATAAGAATGACCCATCAACACTTATTCCATTTGTAAATGTCAGTGAAGTTCCGTTCTTTAAGAGAAAAGGTATCATTTCTGGCGGGATGATTCCAAAAATCGATTGCTGCGTTGAAGCAGTTCGCCGTGGAGTTAAGAAAACAGCTATCATTGATGGAAGAGTGCCTCATTCAATTTTGATTGAAACACTTACAAATGATGGCATAGGAACTCAGTTCCGCTGATTTTTATGGCAAAGCATAAATGTCCGTCATGCAAAAAACGATTTGATTATGAACAGCATGGCTGGAAGTGTCCGTATTGTCATTATATAATTTTAGGCAGCATAGAATCTAATGTAATACAGCAGGAGCGAATAGAACTTCAGAATAAAAAGCGACTGAAAAATAAACGCAGATTTGAATTTAAAGAGTATCTTAAAAATAGGATGTTTATGAGTATGGTTTCAATACTATTGATTCTTGTACTGCTGTTTGGAATTGGGATCGGTGTAAAAATTCCGAAGGTCATAAACCTTAAAAATAAAACTCAGGACAGGCAGGAGATCACACAGATTGATGCCAACATACATGAAATTATTCATATCGGTTCATTTACTATTAAAATTACAGAAGCATTTTGGCTTGATTGTGATGAATTGCCGGAGCCGAAATCGGGCAAGTATCTTGCTGTTAGATACCAGACGGGTGGAAAAAATAAAGATGATGCTATGCAAAGACTTTCTGATATTGCATGGACAGGACTGCATTCTATAGAATCAGATGCTTATTTACTGCCTTTGAATGCATCGGATCTTGTCGGAAGTGATGAAACTTCCATGAAACTTCGTAAATCCGGTGTTGCAGATTCACTTGGAAATTCGGACGGCATTTTGATTTTTTTGGTGACTGATACACCGCAGGACTATGAATTGTGTTTGTTTTCGGGAGATGAAAATGGATATAATCAGTATAGTGTATTGGTCAGTGAATGCTATACTGTTCCTTTGGAGATAAAAGAGCAGGCAGGTGATATTTTATCATGATCAAAAAGAATATCAAACCTAAGGGAAAGATGCCTGTATTCGTAATTGTTCTGGCTGTTCTGCTTATTATAGAGTTGATCTCAGCACATTTATTGGATGAATGGGAAAGTAATATTAAATATAATTCATGTATGCTGTCTATAACTCATGCAAAGTGGGTTCCTGCCAGTTCGGAAGATGATTTTGGAAGCTTTTTGGTAACCATTGAAAATAGCGGCAGTGTTTTAAGACGTAATATTCCGGAGGTTTATTTTGATGCAGATAATTCGAAGGCGATATATAATTATAATATAGAGCCGGTGGGTTATTATAATGAAGTGAACTCGGATAATGTGAAAAATTACAGCTTTTATGAATGCATTCCGCCGGGAGAAGAGATTACTATAGAGTATCATTTGGAAGAACGAGATGCAATTGAGCTTGAAGCATTGCTGATAAACGAAGAGAAAATTTATGTTATGCTTCCGAAATCAATATCGCAGAAGTCATCTAAATGTATATTGGAACTTGCAAATTCAAAATAAATTTATATAAAAAAATAAAGGAGGAAAAATAAATGGCAACACAGGAAAAACAAAATAATTTTGTTATGGGAACTTATGGACGTTTTCCGGTAGTTTTGGAGCAGGGCAATGGAGAATGCTGTGCTGACGAAACAGGTATGAGCTATATTGATTTCGGCAGCGGTATAGGAACATCTTCCCTTGGCTACTGCAATGAAGTATGGGCAGATGCCGTATGCAAACAGGCAAGGACTCTTCAGCATACATCAAATCTTTATTATACTAAAGTTCAGGCAGATTATGCAGAGACTCTTTGTGAAACTACAGGCTACAGCAAAGTTTTCTTCTGCAACAGCGGTGCGGAATCAAATGAATGTGCTATTAAGCTTGCAAGAAAGTACAGCTTTGATAAGTATGGCAAGGGTCGTCATAATATTATAACACTTGTAAATTCTTTTCACGGAAGAACTATGTGTACGCTGTCTGCAACCGGTCAGGAAGTATTTCATAACTATTTCTTCCCGTTTATGGAAGGTTTCCGTTATGCAGAGGCAAATAATATAGATGATATTAAATCAAAAATAGATGATACAGTCTGTGCTGTTATGATAGAATATATACAAGGTGAAGGCGGAGTCAACGCTCTTGAAAAGACGTTTGTTGACGCTGTTTATGAGATATGTGCCGAGAAAGATATTCTTGTAATAGCAGATGAAGTACAGACAGGTGTTGGCAGAACAGGTACATTTCTTGCAGGTGAGCAGTTTGGTCACAAGGCTGATGTTACTACACTTGCAAAGGGTATTGCAGGCGGATTGCCTATGGGTGCTTGCCTTGCCAATGAAAAATGTGCGAATGTTCTTGATAAGGGCGCTCATGGCTCAACATTCGGCGGAAATCCGGTTTGTTGTGCAGGTGCTTTAGCAGTTCTTAAAACAGTAACAGGTGACGGATTCCTTGAAGAAGTAAATAAAAAGGCTGAATATTTTTGCGAAAAGCTTAAAGCTATGGACGGCGTTAAGTCTATAAGCGGTATGGGACTTATGATAGGTGTTGAACCTGAAAATATGGAAGCGATCGATATTGCTAATGCAGCCCTTGAAAAAGGATTGCTTGTTCTTACTGCAAAGGGCAATAAAGTTCGTCTTTTGCCGCCGCTTACTATTACATATGATGAAATTGATAAGGGACTTGAGATTCTTGGGGACATATTAAAATAAAATAGGATTTTGGAGGATGAAATATGTATTGTGGGCATTGTGGAAAAAATAATAGTGATGACAGTAAGGTTTGTTCAAACTGTGGTTCACCGCTGAAAAGACCTGTTCATGTAGGTGCAGCGTATAGCGGAGCATCCGCTTCAAGTAATTCAGCGTATAATTCATATACAGTTGATTCTAATATGAATAATACAGCATATGCACCGCCGGTAAATAATGCAGTAAGCCGTTCAGCTATTTTGCTTACTACAAACCGTGCATGGTGGAAAATGTTTTTGTTGGGAATTGTTACTCTGGGCATATATCCTATGATTGCCAATGAACTTATGGTGCATGATTTGAATCTTGCAGCAAGCCGCAGTGATGGCAAGCGTACATTTAGCCCTATGCTGGCTTCGTTCCTTGGAGCTATAACTTTGTTTGTATTCTATTTTGTATGGAATCACCAATATGCAAACCGCCTTGGCAACGAACTTTGCAGAAGAGGCACAAACTATAAAATAAGTGCGTTTCATTTCTGGATTTTTGGGATATTATTGTCTTTTACAATTGTCTGTCCTATTATTTATTTGCACAAGGTAATCAAAGCCACAAATCTTATAAACGAAGATTTTAACCGCAGGGGTATGTAATTTACATAAGAACTCTTATAAATTCTTTTATAAATTCTAAGAAAAGGAGAAGTAATCAAAAATGAAAAACTTACTAAAAATGCTCGATTTGAGCAAAGAAGAGATCATAGAGATACTTGATTTGGCAGATCAGTTGAAATATGAGCTGAAGCATGGTATTCCTCATCCGCATCTTCAGGGAAAAACATTGGGAATGATTTTCCAAAAGGCATCTACACGTACAAGAGTATCATTTGAAACAGGTATGTATCAGCTTGGTGGACAGCCGTTGTTTCTCTCAGCACATGATTTACAGATAGGAAGAGGAGAGCCGGTTCAGGATACAGCAAGAGTACTTTCACGTTATCTTGATGGGATAATGATAAGAACATTTGAACAAAAGGAAGTAGAAGATTTGGCAGAATACGGCAGTATTCCGATTATTAACGGCTTGACAGACTTCTGTCACCCTTGTCAGATCCTTGCTGACCTTATGACTATACGTGAATTCAAGAGTACATTCGATGGCTTGAAGGTATGTTATATCGGCGATGGAAATAATATGGCAAATTCTCTTATTGTAGGCTGTTTGAAAGTTGGTATGGCATTCAGCATTGCTTGCCCGGATGATTATCAACCTGATGCAGAAGTTCTGGATTTTGCGAAAGATTATGATTGCTTCGATATGACAAATGACCCTATGGAAGCTGCAAAGAATGCAGATGTTGTTATTACTGATGTATGGGCATCTATGGGTCAAGAAGGCGAAGCAGAGAAGCGTAGAATTGCATTTAAGGGTTATCAGATAAATGATGATATTATGTCTGCTGCTAATAAGGATGCAATAGTTCTGCACTGTCTGCCTGCACATCGTGAAGAAGAGATCACAACAAAGGTATTTGAAGCTCATGCTAACGAGATTTTTGAAGAAGCAGAGAACAGACTGCATGCACAGAAAGCTGTTATGGTTAAGCTGATGAAGTAATTAAAACGAGCTGTCGCCAGCTCGATCGCTCTAAAGCCTCCCTTGAAAAGGGAGGGTAACTGCCATTGGCGGTGGAGAGATTGATAATTAAAACAACAAAAAGGCTGTTGCAACTCAAATATCTGCAACAGCCTCTTTTAATATTATTATTGATTTGAAGAGATTTACAACATTTTGAATGTGAAAAGTCTGCTTGTTTGTAAGACGTAATTTGAAGAAGGAGGAACAAATGTGAAAAGAATTATATTTAATATTACAATGGCATTATCTGTTGGGATATTTGTTTTATTTACAGGCTGTGAGAAAAAATCTACAGTTGTTATAAGAAACAATTTTCCGCAAAGATTTATTGATGTAAAGGGCGAACTTATGAGCAATGCTGAATTTAATATCAATGAAGCAATTATTGATAAAATTGAAGGTGATTCAGTACAGATTCATTTAAAAGGACAAGTGGAAGACCGAAATTTATTATCAGAGCTGATGTTGACCGGTTATGAATTAGATTATAAAGTGTATGACAGTAGTGGAAAAGAAGTAAAACATGATTCGCCGGATAAGGAACATATAATTAAATTCAGATGTAATTTGCAAGGAGAAATTGATAGTATCGCTATAGTATATTTAGGTAGCGAACCGGATTCTTACACTGTAGAATTTTTAGAATCAAACTATGAACGTGTATTTGAAAATAATTAAAATTTGAGCCAAGGTTAAAGATATTTACATTTGTATTCTGTTTTCGATTTCTTTTATAATATCGCTCATATTCACATTAAGGGCAAGAGATATTCTATATAGAGTTTCAAGAGTAGGTTTTCTCTGACCACGTTCAATAGCACTCAAATGCGTCCTTCCAATATCAGCAAGACCGCTGAGCACTTCCTGTGAAAGACCTTTATTTTGCCTAAATTGAGAAATTACCCGCCCTACAATAATGGGGTCTAATGTTGATTTTGTCATTGTATCACCTCTCTGTTTTATAATACGACTTTTTAATAGAAACACTGACTACATATGTTGACAGATGAACTCATATGTGTTAGATTTTTACTCTATATGCGAGAAACAGTCTGTTTTATGTGCGCAATTTAATTGCGATAAATAGTCAAAAGTGATAGTATATATAATTGCGTTTTGCAAGATTCTTTGATTGTATTTTTGAGTATATACACTTCTCTTTATATATGTTAAAATAATAAATATAATCCATTGTATTTGAAAGGAGTATATGATGAAGATAAAAGCAATTAAGGAAAAAGTTAAAACACTCTTTGGCAAAATTACTGGAAAAAAGAGAGTAATAATGTTGATTGGAATAGCAGCAATAATTTTGGCAGCAGTGATTATAGTGCTGTTTGCAACTCATGTTTTTTGTACACATAAGTGGTCAGCAGCAACTTGTACAGAGCCGCAAATATGCAGTATATGCCAAAGAACAAAAGGTGAACCAATGGGACATAAATGGAAAGAAGCAACTTGTACAGAACCGGAGATATGTGAAATTTGCGGAGCTGAACAGGATAAAGCCCTTGGACATGATTGGAAAGAAGCAACTTGCACAGAACCGAAAACTTGTGCTGTTTGCGGTGAAACAACAGGGAATCCACTTGGACATAAATGGCAAGATGCCAATTGTCTGCGACCAAAGATATGTTCTGTTTGCGGCAAGACAGAGGGAGAAAAAGGTGAGCATAGCTGGGAAAATGCTACCTGCCAAAATCCGAAGACCTGTTCTACATGTGGAAAAACATCAGGAAAAAAACTCGGTCACGACTGGGAAGATGCCACATGTCAGAAGCCTAAAACCTGTAAACGCTGCGGACAAACCACAGGAGGTACAAGTGAGCATAATTGGGTTGATGCAACATTTTCAAAGCCGAAAACATGTACAGTCTGCGGTAAAACGGAAGGTGAAAAGAGAAGTGCATATGGTTTAACCGCATTAGATTATGCAGAAATGTCATTAGACGATTTTTTGACCGTTCATCCAGATGCAAGGTATGATAATCCTGCTGATAGTGGGGAAGGGTATTATTATTCAGGGGTACTAAAGGATTTCGATGGTTCGGTAGACGTATATTCTGGAAATGTAACTAATAGTATTTATATTGGAATGACAGTTGAGCAAATTACAGCAACATTGGGAGAACCATATGAAGTAGCTCTTAGTGATCGAGAAATGTCATATTATATGGTTTATTATATAAATGGACATAGAGTAAATTTACATACAATTCAGGGAAGCTGTTCTCTTAGTGATAGCAGATGGACACTTGATTATGCATATGTCTTTTAAATTTAAGACATTTGAACTTGATTTTGAAAACAATTAAAAAATAATAAAAAGCACAGTGAATTTGCTGTGCTTTTTATTTTGTCATAAATTCAAGTAAAAAGGTGAGGGCGAAAATACAATTTTTGAAAAATATGTCATAAAGAGATAAAAAGTTGGTTTAAAAACTATGCAAAACATAAAATCGACAAAAAGGGCTTGACATAAAGTGGGTGGTGTGGTATAATAATAAAGCTGTCGGGAGAGAGCGAGTAAATGAAGTAAAGAGAAAAGATAAGAGAAGAGACGGTAAGTGAACGGGAGTTCCACGGGCTTCGAACTTATTCACAA
>CALESG010000150.1 GCA_937907215.1 uncultured Ruminococcus sp. | reverse complement strand
AAAAGAATGAAGAAGTATGAAGTAGTGCCGAAGAATACGTTAATGAGAAGAACGCCCGTAATCATCAGAGTTGATGGTCGGGCGTTTCATACTTTTACAAAAGGATTTCAGAAGCCTTTTGATGACGTATTAATGCGGGTAATGCAGGATACAATGAAGTATTTATGTGAGAATATACAGGGATGTGTGTTTGGATATACGCAGTCCGATGAAATTACACTGATTCTCATAGATTATAAGAAGCTTAATTCAGAAGCTTGGTTTGATTATGAGGTGCAGAAAATGTGTAGCATTGTGGCAAGTATGACTACAATGGCATTCAATAGATTATTCATGTATGAGTATGAAGAGTCCAACAGATGAAGACAAACGATTAAATGATGTCTATTACAATGCGATGTGTAAAGGAGCAATGTTTGATGCCAGAGCATTCAATCTTCCAAAAGAAGAGGTCACGAACAATATTTACTGGAGACAGCTTGATGCAAGCAGAAACTCGATTCAGATGGTCGGACAGGCAAATTTTAGCCACAGAGAACTACTGAATAAGACCTGCGACCAAATACAGGATATGTTAATGACTCAGCGTGGAATTAACTGGAATGACATGGGTACATCGTACAAGCGGGGTAGCTGCTGCGTAAGAAACAGAAGATTCATCAGTACATCTGTCGATGGAGCAGAAACATGTGAAATCAGGAATCCAAAAGAGCCTGAAACAGCATGGATCATTGACAATGACATTCCAATTTTCAAAGGAGAAGGAAGAAGATACATCGATGAGCTGATATTTATTGGAGGTGTTGAGATTTGAAGTGGTCAGAGGCAAAGGAAAAATCAGCAGATAAGACATGGGCGTTTTGGAACTGCGACCGACAGGCAAAGTGGTATCCAAAGAACAGTACGAATATGTGCTGTATTATGCAAAGCAAACAGGAATTGATACACGATATATAAAAACATTTGAGGAAGAAAAGGGTAAGTATCTAAGACTTGGAAGCTGGTTTGGCGGAGCCAGCTATTATTTCTATTTTGCAGATTTCCCTGAAGGAGTACCGGAGACGGCTGAGAAAAATGAATTCGGAGCGTATACAAAATATACTGAATATTATGAAGAATTCTCATACGGTAAGTTTGGAATGATTACTTTTGAACATACTACAGAGCAAGTGAAGTGCCAAAGATGTGATGGTCATGGTGTTATTCCTATAGGAAAAGGTATCCGTGGGATTATGCAATGCGACGTTTGCGGAGGAAGCGGAAAAATAGATATGCCTGTTGTAAATAAAGAATCAAATATGAAGAAAGCAATTATATTTGATTATTGCTTTGAGGCTCCAGATGAATTGGTAGATTTTTGTAAGAGTATCGGATACAGTAATCCGGATTTTGCAAATGATTTTGATCTCATGTTCGATCAACGAGTCGTGGAGTTCTGTGAGAAGCGTGTAGAGCCACTCTGGAGTGAACGTGTATATAAAGGTAAGGAAAGCTATGCATTTCGCTGCGGCTTCGCAGGAGCTGGATACATAAGAGAGATTGATACTTCAAAGGTTTGGAATTTACGGCATAATAATGTGGATGCTCCAATCGTTAACTATGTAGAAGTAAATACGAACAAGTATGGATATTTGTCCGTATTATAGGAGGAATTTATGATTTACTTAGATAACTCAGCAACGACTCCGATTCACCCGGAGGTGCTCAAAGCGATGATGCCGTATTTAAAGGGTGGATATGGGAACGCCGGGGCTGTCTATAGAATAGGACGAGAATCTGCAAAAGCTATTCAGAAAGCAAGAGAGCAGGTTGCTCAGTTATTTAATGCTTCCGCCGATCAGATTGTATTTACATCTGGAGGAAGCGAAGGAAACAATATGGTGTTCTCATACGGTATGAGATGTATGCTTGAAGAGCGAGGGAAGAAACATGTTGTGATTTCTCAGATTGAACATGATTCAGTATATGAAGCAGCGACGCATATGTTCAAACCATCTGGCAAAGCGGATATAAAAGACGACTTTTATACACAATTTATACATACAAAAAGCGACGGAACGGTCGATGTAAAGCATTTAGAGGCATTATTAGACGAAGATGAGAGCATTGGTCTTGTGTCGGTAATGTATGTAAACAATGAAACTGGCGCAGTCAATCCAATTAATCATATAGGAGAGATATGCAGAGACAGGGGAATTCTGTTCCATACCGACTGTGTACAGGCAGCCGGTCATAAAATATATGCTCCCAAAGGTATCGGAGCTATATATATTAAAGATAAGACTCTTGCACATTCATTAATATATGGCGGCACTAATCAGGAATTTGGTCTTCGTGGAGGAACAGAAAATGTGGCGAGTATAGTTGGTTTGGGAAAGGCGTGTGACTTAATTTGCTCAGATTTTGGTACGCAGAGAGTGACGGTATCCCTGCTTAAACGGTTGTTTTATGAGAATATGATATCATATTTGAAGGAATTGAACCTTGAAGATAGGATTCATGTCAACGGTGCTTCTGTAGGCGATGTAGGTAAAACATTAAATCTTAGAGTTGAAGATATCGACAGTGAAACGCTACTTTTGATGTTAGATGCAAAAGGAGTGTGTATATCTGCAGGATCTGCCTGCCATAGTCATAGGTCGGAGCCGAGTAGAGTGTTGACAGCTATGGGGCTTTCTGATGATGAAGCGAGAGA
>CALESG010000149.1 GCA_937907215.1 uncultured Ruminococcus sp. | reverse complement strand
CTTGCAGCTACCACCGTAAAGGATAGAGCAGTTTTCAGCAATTTCCTTGCCATACTTCTCGGCAACGGCAGAACGGATGAAAGCATGGATTTCCTGTGCCTGTGCCGGAGTAGCAGTCTTGCCTGTACCAATAGCCCATACTGGCTCGTAAGCAATGATAACATTCTTTACGCACTTTTCACAAGCCTTGGAAAGAGCAACCTTAACCTGCTTAGCAACGATTTCTTCTGTAATGCCAAGTTCTCTTTCTTCAAGAGTTTCACCAACGCAAAGGATAACAGTCATACCAGCTTCAAGAGCAGCCATTGTTCTCTTGCAAACAGTTTCATCTGTTTCACCAAAGTACTGTCTTCTCTCAGAGTGACCGATAATAACATACTTAACGCCCATTTCTGTCAGCATATCAGCAGAAATTTCACCTGTGAATGCACCGCTCTTCTCGAAGTGTACGTTCTCTGCACCAACTTCAATGTTTGTGCCTTCTGTAAGATTAAGAGCAGTTTCAAGGTTTGTAAACGGTACGCAGATAACTACGCCGCATGTCTTGTCAGCTGCAATAGGCTTAAGAGCTTCAATAAGCTCAGCTGCTTCCTTACGATTCTTATTCATTTTCCAGTTACCAGCGATAACTGCTTTTCTCAATGTCTTGTTCATTGGTAAACAACTCCTTATTTTTTATTTACTTTCTTTTGCCATCATTTGCTGGCATTCCCTTGGTTGACTTAGCTGACAAATTATTATCGCATCCATTTCCATGATTATAACTTCCTATTGCAATACCTTTTGAAAATGGTTTGAGAAACATTCCGATAAAAATACCTAATATAACGCCAATCAAAAGGCATAATTTAGAACTGTCTGCATTGTCAACGAATTCTTTAAAAAAGTTATTTTTCATATTGCAACACACTTATTACTTATCAGCAATAACATCAACACCTGGCAGAATCTTACCTTCAAGATATTCCAGAGAAGCACCGCCGCCTGTAGAAATGTGGCTCATCTTATCAGCAAAACCAAGCTGCATAACAGCTGCTGCTGAGTCACCGCCGCCGATAATTGTTGTAGCATCTGTTTCAGCCAGAGCCTTTGCAACAGCAATAGTACCCTTTGCAAGAACAGGATTTTCAAATACGCCCATAGGTCCATTCCAAACTACAGTCTTAGCAGTCTTTACAGCATCAGCAAAAAGTTCCTGTGTCTTTGTGCCAATATCCAGACCCATCTTATCAGCAGGAATCTCATTAGATGCACAAATCTCAATTTCGATCTCAGCATCGATAGGATTTGGAAATTCTGCTGTAATAGCAGTATCAACAGGAAGAAGGATCTTCTTGCCGAGCTTTTCAGCCTTGGCAAGCATTTCCTTACAATAATCAAGCTTTTCATCATCAACAAGAGAAGTACCGATAGAACCGCCGTTAGCCTTGATGAAAGTATAAGCCATACCGCCGCCAATGATCAGTGTATCACACTTTTCAAGAAGATTTGAAATAACATTAAGCTTATCTGCAACCTTAGCACCACCCAGAATTGCAACAAAAGGTCTAACAGGATCTTCTACTGCATTGCCAAGGTACTTGATTTCCTTCTGCATAAGATAACCAACAGCTGTTGTATCAACAAACTTTGTAACACCTGCTGTAGAAGCGTGCGCTCTGTGTGCACTGCCGAATGCATCCATTACAAATACATCTGCCAGAGAAGCCAGTTCCTTGCTGAATTCTTCACCGTTCTTTGTTTCTTCTGCACCACGGAATCTTGTATTTTCAAGAACAATAATTTCGCCATCCTTCATAGCATTTACAGCTGCTCTTACTTCATCATCAACAACTGCATCAGATGGAACAAATGTAACATTTGTATCAACTAATTCTCCGAGTCTTTCAGCAGCAGCCTTGAGAGAGAACTTAGCCTCTGGACCATTCTTTGGCTTGCCGAGATGTGAACAAAGAATAACCTTGCCGCCATCCTTAACCAGCTTGTTGATTGTAGGCAGAGCTGCCTGAATTCTGTTATCGTTTGTAATAACGCCATCCTTCATAGGAACGTTAAAATCAACACGAACGAGGACACGCTTGCCCTGAACATTGATATCGTCTACTGTAACCTTGTTTAAACCTGCCATTTGATTTGACATCCTTTCATTTTAAAATACCAGTATTTAAGGTACTGTGTACCATACATATACATTGTACACTATTTCAATTTAATTTGCAAGTAGTTATGCGATTTTTTTTAATTTTAAAAAAAGAATTTGTAATAGCTACACATCACTTTTTTATATAATTCACACAAACATCAATTCTATACAAAATTCAACACATAAATAAGTATTATAAATATAGGTAACACCACACAAAGACTGTGCGTCAGGCGAGCTTTGTGCGGTATTGCCTATAATAACAAAAAGAAAAACTGCTGCAAGTTCATATTTCTCACAGCAGTTTCTAAAACAATTCTTTTTAGCATTTAATATTTTAATGATAAGCTACAATAAATCCATTTATATTATCTCCGGATATTGTATATTCTTGACAAGTTGGAATGTTTACAGCTGTACTTCCTGTAGAAGAAAGTTCATTATAAAAAACCGTCCAAACAGCATCGCCTGTATCAACTTGAAGCGGAGATGTTGCCGGATAGCTTTTAAGTGCTTCAACATATTCTTCAAGGCTGAGATTATTATTATGCATATAATATGAATGCGGAATTCCTACATAATGGAAAGTATAAGCACGAGGATTTACTCCGGTAGAATCCATTTTCCCTTCTGGATAACGAACTATAAAACCATATTTGTATGCATTTTCATTTATCCATGCATAATCACCGCTTGCAACATAATAGCTCTGCATACCATCTTCAGGTGTTATACACAAGTCAAATGAACGTCCTGTATGGTAATCAGAGTATCCTCCCTCGAAAACAGAACTGCCATTCGCAAATTTACTGTCCTGTTCTTCTTGGCTGCGATATGCGCTTTCAACCTTAACATCATTTTTACCATAGATTGTACTAAACTCAGATATAAACTGATTTAAATGCTCAACAGCTGTTTCATCAAGCATTACATTTTCATTATCTACAGTATAATTAGAACTACGGTTCGCCTCAACGCTTACTAAATTTGCATCATTAGATGGAAATGTGTACTGATGATTTGCATTTACAACTGCAAGAGGACCTGCATGAACTTCATTTTCAGTAAGCATCATTGAAGAACCACTCTGCGAATCGGAAGTATTGTCGCTTGATGAAGCATCTCCCGCACCAATGCCAATAGTAGTGGAAACAGATGTACCTGAAACACTTTCAGTTGTAGTAGTAGTGTTTTCCGACTCTGTACCTGATGTTTCTTCACCATCTGATGGAGAACATACGCACTTTACACAGCTGCAAGTACATGAAAAGAAAAGAATAAAGAAAACGATTACTATAGCAAGTGCAATAAAAATACGATCGTAACGCACACGTCGCCTTACAATTCGTTTTTTTGGTTGTTGATTATTTTCATGTTGCTGTTCCATATAAATTTTCCTTTCAATATTAAAAATCAAATTAAAATTAAAGAGAAGAGAATGTAACAAATATTACAATTTGTTTCCATTATAACACAACTTGTAACATTTGTAAAGCGTTTTTAAGATGTTTTTTAATACAATTTTCGAGTGTATATGCACGTGAGTCTAAACAAGAAAAAAATTTACATTTAATTCTTGACACTAGGTTAAATGTATGGTATAATAATAAAACCGCATGTGTTGGGTTCGTTTTTAAGAATCATTTTTTAATATGATTCACCCAAAGCAGCGAGTTTTTTAAAGAAAAGGCAGGTGCCAAAAATGTACGCAGTTATTGAAACAGGCGGCAAGCAGTATCAGGTAAAGGCTGGCGATATTCTCTTCATCGAAAAGCTCGGTGCAGAAGATGACAGCACAGTAACATTTGACAAGGTTGTCGCAGTAAGCACAGATGCAGGTCTGTCCGTAGGTACTCCTTACGTAGCAGGTGCAACTGTATCAGCAAAGGTTCTTAAGAACGGTAAGGCTAAGAAGATCACTGTTATGACTTACAAGCCAAAGAAGAGCGAGAAGAAAAAGCAGGGTCACAGACAGCCATATACTCAGGTACAGATCGAAGCTATTAACGCATAATGATCCGTATACAATTCTTTTGGCATAAAAAAAAGCTTTGCGGCTGTAAAGTTTCCGGACATGCAGGTTTCGCTGATTCCGGCAATGATATTGTTTGTGCAAGCGTTTCTTCCGCTGTGCAACTTACCGCAAATACACTTACAGAAATCTTTCACATAAATGCTAATGTAATTGCTGGTGAAAATTCTGTTTCCATAAAACTCCCCTGCGATCTTTCGCCGGAAGGTGTTAAAATTCTAGAGGGCTTAAAGCTTCACTTTGATTTGCTAAAAGATGTTTATCCTGAATTCATTAAAATAAACAACACGGAGGTGTAATATATCATGCTGAAGATTAGTATGCAGTTCTTCGCTCATAAGAAGGGTTCTGGTTCTACAAAGAACGGCCGTGATTCTGA
Organism: uncultured Ruminococcus sp.; assembly: GCA_937907215.1. Taxonomy (GTDB): domain Bacteria; phylum Bacillota; class Clostridia; order Oscillospirales; family Ruminococcaceae; genus Ruminococcus_C. Next base: position 13,611 of record CALESG010000149.1, on the reverse strand, counting down.
GTCTAAAAGACTGGGTGTCAAGAGAGCTGACGGACAGTTTGTAAAGGCAGGCAACATTCTTGTTCGCCAGAGAGGTACACACATTCATCCAGGTAACGGTGTAGGTATCGGTTCTGATGATACTCTGTTCGCTACAGTTGACGGTACAGTTAAGTTCGAGCGTCTGGGCCGTGACCGCAAGAAGGTTAGCGTATACGCTGCTGAATAATTGCGATTCCAATGAATCTTACGGAAATCCCGAGCAGTTGCTTCGGGATTTTCTTGTAGCTAATACCTTTATACGCATATATACGCATAGCAAAGTATTATTTGAGAGGTATATTTAATGTTTGTAGATAAGGCAAAAATTAAAATCAAAGCAGGAAACGGCGGTGATGGAGCTGTATCATTTCACCGTGAAAAATATGTTGCAGCAGGCGGTCCTGATGGCGGCGATGGCGGAAAGGGCGGAGATATTGTATTTCAGGTAGATGATAATTTCTCTACTCTTATCGACTTTAGATATAAAAGAAAATATGTAGCAAAAAATGGCGAACCCGGTGGTGCTAAAAACTGCACCGGAAAAAGTGCATCGGATCTTATAATAAAAGTTCCACGAGGTACTGTTATAAAAAATGCTGTAACAGGCAGAATTATGGCAGACCTTTCAACAGATGAACCACAGATTCTTGCCAAAGGCGGCAGAGGTGGCAAAGGAAATATTCATTTTGCATCCTCTACAAGACAAATCCCACGTTTTGCAAAGCCCGGATTTCCCGGAGAAGAATTTGAAGTAACTTTGGAGCTTAAACTTCTTGCGGACGTTGGACTTGTAGGTTACCCGAATGTAGGAAAATCAACTCTTATTTCTGTTGTAAGTGCAGCTAAACCAAAAATTGCTAACTATCACTTTACAACTCTTACACCTGTATTGGGTGTTGTTAGTCTTGGTGAAGAAAAATCATTTGTAATGGCAGATATTCCGGGACTTATTGAAGGTGCGAGTGAAGGAATTGGTCTGGGACATGAGTTCCTGCGTCACGTTGAACGCTGCCGCCTGATCATTCATGTAGTAGATGTATCTGGAATTGAAGGACGTGATGCCATAGAGGATTATGAGAAGATCCAAAATGAACTTATGAATTTCAGTGAAGAACTTGCAGAGCGTCCACAAATCGTGGCTGCTAATAAATGTGATATGGCAGATCCTGAACAAATTGAAAGATTCCGTCAATATATCAAAGAAAAGGGTCTTCCATTTTATGAAATATCTGCTGCCACAACACAAGGAACTTCAGAACTTGTCCATGCAGCCGGAAATCTGCTCGCTGAACTTCCACCTATTTTACAGTATGAACCTGAGCCTATCACTGAAGAAGAGCTTGTTGCTGACACTTACGGCAAATTTGAAATTGAAGTGGAAGACGGCATTTATTATGTAGACGCAAAGTGGCTTGAACCTATAATGCGCACCGTCAATATGGACGACTACTCTTCTCTCCAATATTTCCAAAGAGTTTTAAGAAGCAGCGGTATTATAGATGCACTGGAAAATATGGGAATTGAAGAAGGTGCTACTGTTAATATTCTCGGTTTTGAATTTGATTTTGTATCATAAGTATCATAATAAGAGAAAGGACAATTTCGCATATGGATAAGCCGCTCTCAATTATAGATGCAAAGCAATACAGTCCGCTTGCTCTTGCATTTCTTGGTGACAGTGTTTATGAAATAATGGTTCGTGAGCATGTGCTGTTGAGTGCTAATATGCCAGCCTCAAAGCTTCATTCACTTAAAATAAAACGTGTATGTGCAGCTTATCAGGCAGCAGCTATAGACCTAATTATGCCAGAGCTTACTGAAGAAGAGGTTACTATTTATAAAAGAGGCCGAAATGCTACAGGCAATTCCGTTCCCAAAAATGGAAATGCTGCGGATTATCATAAAGCAACCGGCTTTGAATCACTGTTTGGGTACCTTCATCTGATAGGTGAAAAACAGCGGTTGCAAACTCTGTTTGATATTATAGTTCAAGCAGATGAAAAATTATTAAGTAAGGAGTGTTGACAAATGTCTGGACATTCAAAATGGAATAATATAAAAAGACGAAAAGAAGCTACTGATGCTGTAAAAGCTAAGATATTTACAAAAATCGGAAGAGAGATCACTGTCTGCGTAAAGGAAAGCGGTCCTGACCCGACAAGCAATTCTAAACTGCGTGACCTTATTGCAAAGGCTAAACAAAACAATGTGCCTAATGATAACATTGAACGTGTCATTAAAAAAGCTGCCGGTGACGGCGACAAAAACAATTATGAAAACAACGTTTATGAAGGATACGGTCCAGGCGGAGTAGCTGTTATTGTAGACTGTCTTACAGATAATAAAAATCGTACTGCTGCTGATGTACGTCATTATTTTGATAAATTTGGCGGAAACCTTGGTACATCAGGCTGCGTATCTTTTATGTTTACGGAAAAAGGAATCGTCATAATTGAAAATACGGGTCTTGATGAAGATGTTGTAATGGAAGACTGCTTTGAATTTGAAGCTGACGATCTATCCGTTGAAGATGATGTTATCGAAGTTGTATGTGCTCCATCAGCACTTTCCGGACTTCGTGACGGACTTACACAAAAAGGTTATAATATAATTTCTGCAGAAACTGATATGATTCCTGCCACATATACAACTCTTACAGATGAAGAACAGATAAAAAAGATGAATCTGCTGCTTGAACATCTTGAAGACAATGACGATGTTCAGAATGTTTACCACAACTGGAATATTCCGGAGGAAGAATAATCTTGATTTTAGAACCTGTATTCATAGGGAAAATGTGTTGATTTTTGAGCATAAATTTTCAACGCAGGCATATGCAAAATTTGCCAAAAATATATGCGAATTATACTATGAATACAGTTTCTTAATGTGAGCTGCTGCAATTTTTCTGCAACAGCTCCTTTTCAATAAAAGTAATTTCAATAAAAAACAATAAGAAAAGCACATGAAAGGAATTAAAATGCAGTTTAATGAAATAGGTCTGTCCTCAGAGCTTTTAGAAGCTATAGAGAGAATGGGATTTTCCGAAATGACGGAAATTCAGCAAAAAGCCATTCCTCCTCTGCTTGAAGGACAAGACGTTATAGGCAAGTCTAATACCGGCACAGGAAAAACAGCCGCATTCAGCCTGCCTATTATAGAAAAAATAACAGAAGAATCACGTAAATATGTAAACGCTTTGATTCTTTGCCCTACAAGAGAACTGGCTATGCAGGCTTGTGAGGAAATAAGCAAATTCTCAAAGTTTAAAAAATGTGTAAAGCCAGTTGCCGTATATGGCGGTGCAAGCATGGAAAGGCAGATATATGCTCTAAAAAACGGTGCCAATATTGTTATAGGTACACCCGGAAGAGTGCTTGACCATCTGCGTAGACGTACACTAAAACTTAGAAATTTAAGCACAATCGTACTTGATGAAGCTGATGAAATGCTTAACATGGGATTTCGTGAAGATATAGAATCTGTTTTGTCTGAAACTCCGGAGGAAAGACAGACAGTTCTTTTCTCTGCTACAATGCCGCCTGCAATTTTGCAGATAACAAAACAATATCAGAAAAATCCTGTTATGATAAAAATAGAAAGTGCAGCTAAAACAGTTGATTCCATAGAACAGTTTTATGTATCAGTCCCTATGGGAAGAAAAACAGATGCACTTCATTTGCTGCTTACAGATAAAAAGCCACAATCTACAATGATTTTCTGTAATACAAAAAAAATGGTTGATGAACTTACAGAAGAACTTATAAACCGTGGATTCCCTGCTATAGGTCTGCATGGTGATATGAAGCAGTCACAGCGCACACAAGTTATGAACAGCGTAAAAAGCGGCAAAAGTACTATTCTTATTGCAACTGATGTTGCTGCACGTGGAATAGATGTAAAAGGAATCGACATGGTATTCAACTACGATCTTCCTCAAGACCATGAATACTACATTCACCGCATAGGCCGTACCGGTCGTGCCGGAAAAGGCGGCACTGCTTACAGTATTGTAAGTGGCAGAAGACAAGAACTTGAATTACGTGATATTGCCAGATATACAAAGGCTGAAATCACAGAAGCTGCTGTTCCAACAGCAAGCGTAATAAAGGAAAACGCAATTGAAAATATCAAAGACGGTATTCTTAAAAGCTGTAATGACGATATATCAAAAGAAGCAAAATCACTTGCTGAAAGTCTTGTAGCTACAGGTGTTTCTGCTGAAGAGCTGCTTGGTGCAATACTTAATAAGCAAGTTAAAGATACAATGAAAACACTCCCCCTGTTCGATGTTCCACGTCCTATAACAAGAAAAAATGGAAGACAAAAGGAAACTCGCAATACAATACGTGTTCATATAAACATAGGAAGAAAAGAGCGTATCGCACCTAACTTTATTCTTGGTGCGTTAGTGGATGCAACAGGACTTTCCGGCAAAGAATTTGGCAAAATAGATATTTACGATAAATATACAACTGTAGAAGTTCCGCAAGAAGAATCTGACTTCATTCTTGACGCAATGCAAAATGAAAAAATAAACGGTTACAAAGTATCTGTTAAGATACATGAAGAACGTGACAGAAAATCAGACCGTTCTTCATCCGGCAGAAACAGAAATGATCGCAGAAATTATAAAGATCGTGGCAATGGATTTAAATCGCATAGTGGAAGAACACACGAAAAAAATCATTTCAATGGTGATTTCAACAGAAAGAAAAGAAAAGGTTAATATAAAAAAATTAGGAGGAACATCTTATAAGTTCCTCCATTTTTATTGCAAAAAGAAATAACCGCTCAACATCAAAGGTTAAGCGGTTATTATTTTATAAATTATATTTATCTACTTTTATTTAAACTCTTTCTGCATATCCCAAATAAATCCAACCTGCACCGGACTTAAGTTTGCCCCAATTTCCATTTGTTTCTACTATAGTGAACGCACCTTTACCGGTGTAACTGCCTGTTGTAGGATATTCTGTACCAGGACCTGTGCGAATGTTCAAATCATCAATAGATACTCTTACAATATATGGTGTATCTGGACTTTTGTTATCATTAGAATTATTATCATTATCATCTGAACCAGAACTACTCATAGCAGATTTAACATCTTTTCTGAACTGATTCATAGTAAGTCCATACTTATTCCAGATATGCTCTACATCAGCATGACCAGATGCAATACCACGCTTATATCCTTCATTATGGCTTACTATAACACCATCGCCTAATGGATTCAATCCATACGTTTTGCAAAGATATGCAAACAACTCTACAGCTGTCTTATACGTTCCAAGTACAAACTTTTTGGTAGCAGCAGGGTTATTGTCTACAAAATTTGCACCGCCTGTATAGCGTATTGTAGAGGGTTCAGTCATCTCAACGCCAATATGAGTGCTGTTTCCGCTGCCGCCGCAGTGCCAGCCACGTCTGTTCCAAGGCAGAGTTTGAATTACTGTTCCATCTGCACCTAAAACACCATGACAACATACATCATCAGATGTTTTCCAAATTCTTGAAAACACCTTTGGGTCAGGTTGATTTACACCAACACTGTGAAGCATTAAGCCTTTAACTGTGATAGTTCTTCCTGCACGATAGCAGGCAGATGTTGTTGCGAAGTCTTGTATTATTTTCATATTATACCATTCCTTTCATAATAAAAAAGCGTCCTCATTTATACGAAGACGCTTAAAATTTATTTGACTTTTGCCGAAATTCATGATATAATGTCATTTAAGAGCATACCATTAGCGGTAGGCTTGCCATCCTTTGGCAAGTCTATTGAAGCTACTTCCTATTGGCTTCGGATTGGCGGTCAATCCACGCTCCCAGAAGGGAGTGATGCAAAATGAATTGGAACGATTTCTTTCAATTTATCATTGCAATATCTAACTTGTTGCTTGTATACAATACGTTCAACAATAACGATAAAAAGAATTAACCGCCCTTGCTTCCACACTTGAGACGGTTAATTCTTTAACTCAATCAATGGGAGCGACCGCCTATCGGTATGCTCTCTTTACATATATTATACCGAATTTCAGCGAAAATGTCAAGCGTTTTCGTTTTTTTATTTTTGATCTTTATTCTGCAAAAGTTCTACCGCATTTTTAAGAGCTAGCGGCATAGGAACACCGAGTAAACCGGCATTTTCAATAATAGACAGAAGTTCGTTTACCATAAAGCCAATGCATACTGCATCCCTGATATACTTTGTTCCAAGAGTAAGGTCAAGCCTTACTGCAACAAGTACAAGCATAAATATAACACATTTTTTTATAAGTCCTTTAAGTCCTGCTTTACTGGAAAGTCCACCGCTTTTTGACTTTGGTGATTTTTTAACGGCAGCTACAATAAGTCCCGTAATATAGTCTATGCTCATAAACACAAGCAGTGTTACCATTGAGGCATCAAATCCTCCAAACAAGCTTGCAATAAAGCTGCCAAGCGTGCCAAGCGAAATGCAAAAAGTTTCTTTCATCTTGTTTCAACACCTCCATCAATCAACCAAAAAATAAGCATGAAGGCTGATTGCTTCATGAGCTGTAACATTTGATACAGTAACAACACCTTGAGTGGAAATGCTTAACTTTCTCGGACTGTTTCCCATTACAATTACATCTACACTTGCAGTTGACGGACGATAGCCTTTAGGCAACGTACAAACAGTCCATTCATTGTCGGAATTTGGTGACGCACTTCCTTTAAGCTCGACTGTTTTGCCACACTTTCTGTAATATAGCTCACCGTTTCCGCCGCTTATCGTCATGCGAGTCCATCCCGAATCTGCATTAAGCTCATTTATCTGTGTCTGCAAGTCATCGCTGTAAGGCGCATACTCTGAATCATCTGCATATATATCAGCATTTCTAAGCATTGGATAAAATGTCATGTCGTTTACAGTTTGTCCATTTGAAATACGTATTACAACCTGCCATGTTGTGTAATTTCCGGTCTTAACTGTTCTGCCGCTTCCTGTATCAAAATAAACTATAGACCATATAGCCGTATCCCTAGCAAAAAGACTATATGTAGACTTACTGCCACCTGTAGGACAGCCGGATAATATAAATGAAGCATTTTGCGGCAACGTAACGGTGTATATGTAATTTGTATCAGCAGTTGCAGTACCGTTGCAGGTAACACTGCCGTCATCGTTATAAGTAAACATTATTCCGTTTTGCGTGGTCGTTCCTGCTGTATTCTTAAGCAGGTTTTTGCTTTTGATCATGCCGATCGATGTTTCCACTATGTCAAGCTTTCTTATAGTCCTGTTTATTGAATCCTTTAGCTTGCTGTAAAAGTGGGTGAGTCCTCTAACTGATAAAAACTCTAACATAGCCACGCTCACCAGCGGAAACACTTGCCTTTGTCTGAACAAAGATTGCCGTCCCAATCTAGGGTTAGGGCGTTTGAGCTGCGATTTCTCGTTCCGTTACCAATGATAAATGAATATTTTCCTGTATCATCTCTTATGTTGTACCTGCCTTGTACATGCTGATTTTCATTTGAAGCGATCGTGCCTTCTCCTTCGGAATGGGCATTTTCCCCGGATGCTTCTGTGTCTTCACCCTCTGCATGACTATGAAGACCTGATGCAATATTAGAACATCCCTCTGCATGAGAAGCAAAACCAGATGCCTTTGTATCATTCCCTTCAGCATGAGCACCTCCATAAGCAGATGCAACTGTCCTTACTCCTTCAGCGTGAGAGTTTTCACGGCTTGCCTCATTGTGTTCATAATCGCCGAAAACTTCACCGTACATCGCCACGCCATCAGCATCTCTCCAAAGTCTGCCTACTCCTGAATTATTCGCTAATCTAATCTCTGTGCTGAGTCTGTTTTCAAAATACTCTTTTTGAATACAAGAATTAAATTCAGCCGCAAGTCTTTGTCCCAGCGTGTTGTACGTATAGGCAGAAAAAACACCTTTTCTTGCGTTTTTTATTTCATCAATCATGTTTATGCCTTCCGGTAATTCTCCTGCTATATCTCTCATTTCTTCAAGGAGCTTATGCATCTGATCCAGATTTTCATCCATTATATCAGGCAATGGAACATTGCTGCCCATAACAGCCTCTTTGACGTATATAGGCGGCATCTTAAATTTTATTATCACCTCATCATTTTTTACGCCAACAAGTTCCAGTCTTAACATACCTGCAATAGCGGTCGCAGTATCGGGTACTATCCATATAAGATTGATGTTGCCTTCAACTACTAATTTTGAAAGAACTGTTTCAGTCATGCTTCCCTCAGATGCTACAGTACGCATTGTAAATGAACAACCTGAAATATCAACATCATTATTTCCAGCACCTATAACAATCTGAATCATATCTGCATTTTTTTCGCCTTGTGTAAGCAGATATTTGATCTCCTTTGTGTCAATAAATTTTCTTTCTGCTGTAAGTTTTATCATTAAATCACTCCTGATTAAAAATGTAAAGGCAAAACCGAAAATAAAACAGTTTTTTTACTGCCCTTCATAAATAAGCCCGTCTTTAAAAAACTTGAACCTTTTTCTTCAAGTTTAATATAAAGTTTATATTAAACTTGAAAAACATTTACATTACAGCTTATAGACAAATTTTTAATTAAAAAAAGCAAGCAGCTGATTTTACTCAACTGCTTGCCTGTGTTTGTTTTTTAATTTTTAAAGTGTTTGCTTAAGTGCCTTTGCAAGTTGGTCGGGACATGATGTATTCTTCATGCCGCAATGAATATTTTCAAGCTTTGATATAGCTTCTTCAATATCCATTCCCTTTACAAGAGCCGATATGCCTTTTAAATTGCCATTACAGCCGCCGGTAAATTTAACATCAATGATTTTTCCACCTTCTGTTTCAATATCGATCTGCCTTGAGCAAACACCCTTTGGTGTGAAATTGTACTTCATAATACATCCTCCTTAAATTTTTTATATCATGATGATTATCATAATATCTTTTTGCCTTTAAATTTATACTATTATTGTAAGCTGCTGCAGCTGCTGTAAGAAATGCAGCTGACTGCACAAGCTTTTGTGCATTACCAGAAATAAGAATCCTCCTCTGAGAAAAAGCCGAATAAAATATGATCTTATTTGTCTTGCTTCATAAATGCATTTAAAAACGGATCTGTTTCAGAAACGTCTTTTGCTTCAAATGAATCATTTTCATAAAAGCTTCCATCACCATTAAAATGATAATAGGTATGTTTATCATTATTATAAATTATATTTTTAAGCTCCGGTAAAATATCAACAGCTTCATCAAGTGTAACAATACGAAAACACTCCATACGGTCAAGTACATGATCATCCTCATCTCCATAGAATAAACGCAGACCGCTGTCCTTATCGTCATAACAATCAACTGAAAACTGTGCCGTACCTATATGCTTTGCATTGTAAGCACGCTTTGTTATTATTGCCATTTTATTTTCCACTTTAATTTCTCCTTTACTTTATATTTATGCGTTTAAAATATTCATAAACTCTTCACCTGTAATAGTTTCGTTTTCATAAAGATACTTTGCTATTTCATGCAGCTTAGGAAGATTAGACTCAAGCAATTCTTTAGCCTTATCATACTGTTTGCCTACCAGTGCAACGACCTTTTCATCAATTTTTGTCAAAGTTTCATTTGAGCAAGCAAGACTTGAATCACCGCCTAAATATTGATTTCCAACTGATTCCATAGCGACCATTCCAAATTCATCATTCATACCATAACGGCTTATCATAGCTCTTGCAAGCTTTGTAGCCTGTTCAATATCATTGGATGCACCGGTTGAAATTTCATTAAATATCAATTCTTCGGCTGCTCTTCCGCCTGTAAATGTGGAGATCTTATTTTCAAGCTCAGTTTTTGTCATCAGGAAATGTTCTCCCTCTTCAACCTGCATTGTATAGCCCAAAGCACCTGATGTACGTGGAATAATAGTTATTTTTTGTACCGGAGCAGAATGAGTCTGTAAAGCCGCAACAAGTGCGTGACCAACTTCGTGATAAGCAACAGTAAGTTTTTCTTTGTTTGAAAGAACACGATTTTTCTTCTGATAACCGGCAATTACTACTTCAACGCTTTCGATCATATCTTCCTGAGTAGCTGATTTTCTGCCCATACGAACTGCTCTAAGAGCTGCTTCATTTATAATATTGGCAAGCTCCGCACCGGACGCACCGGCTGCCGTTCTTGCAATAGCCGGAAAATCTACATTTGGAGAGATCTTTATTTTCTTTGCATGAACTTTAAGAATATCTATACGTCCTTGTAAATCAGGCAGCTCAACAGGAATACGTCTATCAAAACGTCCCGGTCTTAAAAGTGCCGGGTCAAGCGATTCCGGTCTGTTTGTAGCTGCAAGAATAACAACGCCCTTTGAACCATCGAAACCATCCATTTCGGTAAGCAGCTGATTCAGTGTCTGCTCACGTTCATCATTACCGCCCATAGCTCCGCTGTCACGTTTTTTACCTATAGCATCAATTTCATCAATAAAAACAATACACGGTGCTTTATCATTAGCTTGTTTAAAAAGATCACGAACCTTAGCAGCACCCATACCAACAAACATTTCAACAAAATCAGAACCTGAAATTGAGAAGAAAGGAACATCCGCTTCGCCTGCTACAGCTTTTGCAAGAAGTGTTTTACCTGTACCCGGAGGTCCTACTAAAAGCGCACCCTTAGGCATAGAAGCACCTATTTCCTTATATTTTGCCGGATTGTGCAAAAAATCAACAATTTCCATCAAAAGCTCTTTAGCTTCTTCTTCACCGGCAACATCTTTGAATTTGATACCGGCAGTTGATTTTACATAAACCTTTGCATTGCTTTTGCCCATGCCGAATGTCATCGAGTTTCCGCCGATCTTGCCTTTCATCTTGCTTGTCATAAACTTAAATAAAAGTATTATCAAAACAAGCGGTAAAACATAACTTACAAGAATATAAGCAAGCGGAGATGTTCCGGTGTTTATTTCTGTTTTAAATTCTGCACCAGATTTATATAATCTGTCTACAAGCCATGGGTCTTCCATTATACCAGTCTTAAAATATTCAGTTTCATCTTTATTGGTGAATGTAATTTTACTGGAATCAATATTTACAGAACCGATTTTTTGATCTTCTGCCATCTCCATAAGAGTATCATAACCTACTTCTGTAACAGGCTTTTGCAGAAAATTCGGAAACACAAACAAATTGAGTATAATGAATACAATAATAGCAATCACCCAATACCATATGTAAGGTTTCTTATTAGGTTTCATTTCTTCCATTTTTATTCTCCTACAATTTAAATTTATTATAAAGCAGTATGCAGAGTTTGCAATACTCCTTTACAATTATAATTATAATATAAAGCAAGAAAAAAAGCAATGAAAATCCTAAAAAAGTCATATTAGTTAAATGAAAATTGTGTGATAGGAATTTGCAATATAAGAGCTTATATTCTCAAGCGGATCATAAAATACTCCGAGATCAGGCGGATTTTTTGTAAAATAAAAAAAACATATAGAAATACCGCAAAATATTGCCAATCCCCAAAGGCTGCCTTCTTTTGAAAGCTTTTTCAACAAAGCACATAAAATACTGCTGTCCAAAGCAGCACATAAATAAAACAGCATAATATTTACAATTGGTATATCTTTTCCAATAATACCACTATAAATATAATAAGTCGATGTCTGCATCACCATTGCAGACAATATTGCAAATGAACAGCAGGTCAAAAATGCAGGATATTCTCTTCTGAAAAATGGATAAAGAAATAAAGCCAAAACAGCTGCCGGAAAGAACAAAAGCTTCATATGCTCCCATATGCTTTCATTTACAGGAGAAAATAATCCAACAAATGAATTTTCTCCTGACCATTCAAACACAAAATGAAGCAAAGTACCTATAATAGATACCCATAAAAAATTTATAAGCCAGAAAAATCTGCACTTTGACATAACGCATCACCTCAAAAAAGTATATGCAGAATGCCTTTTTTTATGACATATTAAAACTTGTTCTAATATTTTTAACCAGCATTTTCTTCCGCTTCATCAAGCGACTTGTAACCATAGGCATGGACTGTTTCTTCCATAATCATATAAGCAAGATTTTTTCCGCTTTTATAAAGCTCCACTATCCATCTGCCGTACAAATAAAGCATATCGGAAGAATATGTTGTAAGCTCTCCTCTAAGATATGTTTCATATGAAGTCGAAAAAATTGTATCATCTTTAGTATGTATCGTTCTTGCATCAGATGCAAGAACAGGATAATTTTCAGCAAATTTTTCCATCCACGAAACCTGAATACTTACTATTGCTTCACGCATTTTTATAAATTCGTCGGAAATTTCAGGCAGTTCTTTTTTTAACTCTTCATATTTTTCAGGATCAGTACTTTCCATCATACGTGCATATTTTTCCATTATAAGATTTCTTCCATTTTTATATGCAGTTTCAAATTCATCTGTCCATTTTTCCAAAAGCTCTGTCTGCCATGTACGATATTGACTGCTGCGCATTATTGAAAATGTTTCCCAATTGTCTTGGCATGACGCTCTTCCGCCTATATTCTGAACCTTATCAAATGCCTGCCATTCAAGCTCTACAATACGTTTTTCAAGACATTCATGCTTTTCAATTTCAAAAGCCCTTTTTGCAAGAGCTTCTGCTGTATCATTAAGATATACATTATCATCCATATTTTCTATAGGCATCTCCTTTGATATTTTATTTGCAATTTCAGAACATATTTCCTGAATCAACACACACACCTTATCTTCATTCTCATCAAATTCACTTGTCATAATCCCCTGACAAGTGAGCAGAGCCTTTATTTTATCTGCATATTCTTTAAATCCATCAAGATCTTCTGTACTTTTGAAAATCCATTTTTCATATGGTGCATAAACATTATTTAATAAATGAGCGGCACGCATAGCAGATAAACAAAACTTTGATAAATAAATCTGGGCAGTTGCAAAATCTCCACGTTTTCTCATACGAATATAATTGTACTGACCGCTCTGTGCCATCAATGCAGTCTGCTGGGCAAGCCGCCTTAGCTTTACAGGTTTGGGGTAATTATTGCCAAGCTTACTGCGATACGATTCCATTTCACCACCATAAGGTTCAAACATCATTCCACTGCATGCAGCTGCAAGCATAGACTCATCAATACTAAGCCACTCTTCTTCTGTATCAGGTATTCTTCTCATTCCCAAAAGACGCTCAAAGAAATCACCTATTCTGCATACTCCAACTCTGCCTTTAGAATTTTTAGTTTCAATTCTTCTTATTCCACAATAAACCTTAGGCAGCAATTCATACGCTTTTTTAAGCTTTTCTACCACTTCATCAGACATATCATCCGGCACCCATATACAAAATCCTGCACCAAAATCATGGTCATGTGAAAATTCATCATCATATCCCAAACATTCAGAACCCTCACCTGCAAGTCCAATAGAAATCTCCGGCAAAATAGAAGAAAAATTCTTTTTCAGCATAGGTTCGCCAAAAGCATAAAAGAACTTTTGTGACAACTCAAGCCCGCTTAATTCACAGCGTGATTTTCCAAGCCTGGTGTATGCTCTCTCTA
>CALESG010000148.1 GCA_937907215.1 uncultured Ruminococcus sp. | reverse complement strand
AAAGACCATTAAAGCACGTCTTATTCAAAAAGATAAATCTTGCTGCCTGTTTTACCAATGACAATGCTGCAAATCTCTCTGCATCTCTGTCCAGTCCTCTGATTTTGTAGAAGAACTCACTTGTATTCTCATAGCCGCTAAGCTCGGCAATCAATGCTTCCGGAAAATACTTGATGACGTTGTATACATTCATCAGTCCTGCGTTTATATCATTCACATAAGCAACTCTCGGCTGAATGCTGAATAACATTGCACCGCCACCGAGAAATGGCTCGCAGTATGTAGTAATTTCCTCGGTCGGCATCAATGCTGAAAGCTGTCCAAGAAGCTGTGTTTTTCCTCCTGCCCATTTTACAACAGGCGATATATTATCTTTATACATGATTATCATCTCCATTTCTGTTTCCCATTCTATTGATATTCAATCTGTTCTTAATCTTTTTCTCAACATATTTCTCCACTGACTTTCTTGGAATTTTCCAGCACTTACCAATTTTAAACGCAGCGATTTCTCTGTTATTAAGAAGTCTATAAAGGGTATTTTTCCCGATATTCAAAAATTCCATTACCTCTTCAAACTTCATGATTTCATTTTCCATATATTTTGTTCCTTTCAGATTTTTATAAGATTTTTTTAATCATTTTACTGTTATGTTATATATTTTTTTAAAGCCAAAACACAAAAACAATTTCCCATTATCGTTTCTTTGGTATATTACTGAATTATTACGATTTATTCTGTTTTATAAATACATATGAATAGTTTGTTTTATAGAATAAATTCAAAAACTAAATTTTAAAGAACTACGCTCCTCTCAGTTTATTTTGAGTGGATCATTTGTTATTGTCTCGATTTCCAGTTATATATCATAACAGTGAATCTATGCCAGGTACTGATTATACGATAATGGTGTGACCGCATAGGTAAATCTGCCGCAAGGCGGAACATAGGAGCATAACAAATGAGCAGGAGGTGCAAAATGTTCAATAACCAAAATTATCTTACCAGAGGAATTCAGGCAGAAATACCGTCTGAACTCCAGCTTTTTATGTGGGGTTGTATTGACGGATTACCGGTAGAACGGGATTATTTTCAGGTGTTCCAGTTGGAGAATTTTAACAGTATCCAGAAAATTACACATTTTTCGGAACAACCCGAATACCGCAAAGAATACCTTATCCAAACAGATAACCCTATAACAGCAAAGGTTTACATTGTAGATAGTAACACATACAGCACAATGCTTTTAGCAGAAGAATATTAAGCCCAACGCTCTCTCGGTATAATTCCGAGGGAGCAATTTTTATTGATGGAGGAAAATCAAATGGAAGAAAAAATCTACTGTTCCCACTGCGGAATAATCATTGAAACAGATGATTATCAGACCATTGGCGAGGACATCATCTGCACAGACTGTGTAGAACATTACTGCACCACCTGTGAAGATTGCGGTGCGCTAATGTACGACGATGATACATATGGCGATGATTATCATACGCTTTGCCGTGCATGCTACGAAGAAAACTATACACGATGTGAGCACTGTGACGCTCTAATTCACAACGATGACGCTTACAGCTATGACGATGGATACTACTGCTCTGAATGCTATCACAATAAGTGCAAAAACATTCATGAATACAGCTACAAGCCCAACCCTATTTTCTATGGTGATGGTTCTCGTTACTTTGGCATCGAACTGGAAATTGACCATGCCGGCAAAGATAATGATAATGCTGAGAGAATTCTGGATATTGGCAACATGTACAATGAAAGAATCTACATAAAGTCTGACGGTTCGCTGGATGACGGCATGGAAATTGTAACTCACCCTATGACTTTAGAGTACCACTTAAATGAATTCTGCTGGAATGATATTTTGCATGAATGCGTACATCTTGGCTATCGTTCCCACCAGACTTCAACCTGCGGTCTGCACATTCATGTCAACCGTGACAGTCTGGGACAAAGCCGTGAAGAGCAGGAAGAAACAATTTCAAGAATTCTTTATTTTGTAGAACAGCATTGGAGTGAACTGCTGAAATTTTCTCGCCGTTCTGAATCCGCCATGAATCGCTGGGCTGCAAGATACGGCTATGAATCCACGCCGAAAAAAATTTTAGACAAGGCAAAATCTTCTTATGGCAGATATTCTGCTGTCAACCTTTGCAACTACCACACAGTAGAATTCCGCCTGTTCCGTGGAACATTGAAACTAAATACCTTTATCGCCACATTGCAGATGGTAAACCGCATCTGTAATGTGGCTTTTTCTATGTCTGATGAAGAAATACAAGACCTGTCCTGGCCTGAATTTGTTTCTAAAATTACTGAACCGGAGCTGATTCAATATCTCAAAGAACGTAATCTTTACATCAATGACAAAATCGCATTAGAGGAGGAAATTTAATATGTGTGCATTATTCGGTTGGCTGGATTACAACGGAAAGATTCCACATAAGATTTTGACAAAATTAACACAGTCACTTGCCAATACTGCAGAGGAACGTGGAACGGATGCAAGCGGAATTTCATATATCCGTAATGGCAAAGTCGTTATTTACAAACGCCCGAAGCCTGCCCATAAACTGCGTTTCCGTGTGCCTGTTGGAACGACTGCTGTCATGGGTCACACTCGTCTGACTACACAAGGCAATCAGAAATTCAATTACAACAATCATCCGTTTTACGGCTATGCCGGAAAGGGATTCAGTTTTGCCCATAATGGCGTTTTGTATAATGATGCAGAACTCAAAAAGTCCAAAAATCTGCCGAACACACACATCAAAACGGATAGCTATGTTGCGGTACAGCTTATCGAAAAACAAGGCAAACTTGATTTTGAATCGCTGAAATCTATGGCTGAAAATGTTTGTGGCAGCTTCACTTTTACGCTTCTTGACGAAAACAACATGCTCTATTTTATCAAAGGTTCCAGTCCACTGTATCTGATTCATTTCAAGAAATTAGGATTATATGTCTATGCATCCACACAAACGATCATGGAAAAGGCATTAAAATCCTGTGGTTTGTATCATTATGCGTATTCTGTAATTGCTGTGAAAAGCGGCGACATTTTGTCTATTAATCGTCTTGGCAGCATGGCTCATGATAAATTTCAAGATTCTGCACTTGACTGGTTTGAATATCCGTTTCATACAAGCAGACGGGACGAAGATGATACCCAACTGGATACTATCTTAGAAATGTGCAATTGTTTTGGTGTTGAACCGGATACAATCTGGGAACTGCTGGACTATGGTTATTCCTACGATGAAATCGAAGCTTTCCTGATGGAACCATCCGCTTTACAAGAAGAATTACATCTCATTGGTGAAATATAAAAATATTTTCGCATTTTGATGAAAGGGAATTCTGTTGAAACTTCCCTTTCTTTTTTGTATTTTAACAACAAAATTTTTATAAATGGAGGAGACCAGTAACTTCTGATCTCCGTCACATTTTAGTCTCTCTTTGTGAGCCTCTTTTCAATTTTTTCCAAATCGCATGCAATTTTATCACGCATTTCAATCGGTACATAATAAATCTCACCATTGAAGAAAGCCTCAAAGTCATTTCCAAATATAGAACGGCCACCCGCATACAAAAGATCATTAAGGAATAGTAAACGGTTCGTCTTATATATATGATTCTCTACATCTTCTCTCACTTCTGGAAGGCAGTGGCACAACACATCAATAGTCGGAGGCGTATAGACATAAGCCTTTACAATCGAGCCAAATTCTGTATCAAGACGAATGATTACAGATATTTTATCCTCGGTAAATTTTAATGTATTCATCTGTACTGTTCTTGTATTTTGCGGAATCATAGAACCGGCAGGAATCAGTGCAAGTGCATCTTCAAGAATATTCTCAATGTTACACATAACGAATAAACCTTGTCCCACCTGATATTTTTCCTTAGAGATAATCGTACTCTTTACATATGCTTCTAAATCAAGCATTGTTTTCAGTCCCTGTGGTGTTTCACTATAGGGATAATTGTAATTATTGTTAAGCGCCATACTTAAAAATGTCTGATGCTCTTTGTTGTAAAGCAAATCCTTCTCATCTTCTGTTAGCACATATCCGATCTGCTCCTTATTTTTCAGAAGTGCATAAGTTAGTATTGCTGTAAGTTCCTTAGAAGTCCAGAAATCCTCAATAGATAATCTCTTCATCATTATAAAAGTCCTCCCCTAATTTTTTCGCTGATTTCAGTAATCAATGCCTGTGCTTCCATGTACATCTTACACCTGAGTTTTTCAGAAAGTTTCTCCATGTTTCCGTCAAAGTAATTCATAAAGTCACCATTTGTAAACTCATTTACAATCATAAGCATGGTTGTTTCAAGAAGTTTGTCATAGTCAGCGCCCATTTTAATTGCCACTGCAATCATCTTACGCAAAGTAGAATTACAATCCGGCTTATGATACTCATAAACCTTAATGCCTCTGCCAAAAGGCGTTATGTATTTGAATGTGTAGTATATCTTTCTGCCATGAATGATATCATTCCATAATTCAGTTGTTATGGAATCAAATTCATCCAATATAGCATCATTTGTGATTTCAATGTTTCTATTCTTTTTTGTAAATGCTAAAGCTACAAATGTATGGCATTTATCAAACAACTCATCCATTGTATAAACTGCATTAATGAGCAGATGACCATAAGACGCCTTACCTTCGGCATCGGTCTCTATGTCAGCAAATTTCTTATTATCGAACACTTCCGGATTATTGTAAAAGCATGATGTCAAAATGCTCATCAGAGCAAGTTGATTAGAATTAAAGTCATTTAAAGTAATATGATTCATTACTGTTCCTCCGTAAATTTTTATTGTCTGGTTATTACAAGAATTATTCTGTTATAAATCAGGCGAACGTATGCGATTCATATCTGTACCTCCATAATCTATTGCTTTTTCCTTTATTGCAATTATACAATATTGAAGTAAATTTGTCGGGACGAAATCTCATTAAAAATTCACCTTTTCTATTTTTGAATTACAAATCTATTATTCAATCGTATTTGTGCCATGTGTCAGGTTAAAGTAAAAAGATTTCTTCAAGGCCTTTTTCGCTAAAACTAATTTTTTCACCCGGCACATGGCACAGATTTTCTTTCACCTATATATTCCTGACAAATATGTTATTTTCTAATCTCTTAAAAAAAGTGTACTCCTTTTTCAAAATCAGTTTCTGTAAATTACAAAAAACAGCGATAAATCTATTTTCAAAACTTGAATTTATAAAAAGGAGTACAGATTTTTTTCAAATATTTATTTTCATGTGTTCCTAAAAAGTAATGGCATCAAAATAATCATTTTTAATAGTATTTCGTCCTGATTATAAAGACAAAAAATGTTATACTAAGGATGCGGTATAACCGCTTAACTATAATATTGAAGGGAGACACAATATGGAAAATTTAAACGATTATCCAATGCAAGATACAATCAATCAGGAACTTGCAAATATGAACATTCAGCCCACACAACAGCTCGCAGGACAAGTATTAAACATGATTGCCCCATATGTTGCCTTTGAAATGAATAAGGCGATGCAGTCCAATCAGATAGCCGCAAACGCATTAAATATGGTTCAGCAGCTCATGTGGCAGAATCAATCTCAAATCATGCAAATAGCAAAACTGAAACAGGAACATCATGAAATGCCTAGGCTATTCGCTGTTGATCAGACTACCGGGTGCGGATACTGTCTTGATAATGGTAAGGAAAAGAAAATCGGCATCATTAAAATTAGCAGTGTGTATGATTGTGAGATTGAAAAGAATGGAATCCATAAAACAATAAAATATGTATCCTACATAGATAGTAATGAAAAATTTCACAATACGATTGTTCGTTTAGATAAGCTTGCAAACAAAAATCTCATAGCTTTATTTGAAGGCTTTGTATATGTGTGCAGAAGCAAAGTGCTCGCTAATGACTATCTTGCAAATTGCATCAATAATTTTCATTCCACGAAATCTGTATTTTTTCCTGAATATCCAGGATTCATTTTTGTAACTAAGAACAATAAAGAAACTGCTGAATTCAACTGTAATAACGGTTATCTTGAAACGGAGCTGCTGAAAGAATGTTCTGTTTATTACATGAAGAAGGTTATTCCAAAAGGTATTCCGTCACAAAAAGAATTGAGAGAGATAACTGCAAAGTACCTGGATACTTATGAAAAATGCTTTCTTTTCATCTATTCTGTTTGTGGATTGCTCTCATCTTTACTCAATGAGATCAATTGCCAGATACAGCAGATACTTGCGATATCAGCTCCAAACCAAACAGCAGCCCGTCAAGCTGCTTACTATATGCAAATATTCAACAGAGGAAGCAGACTTATTTCATTTGATTCGAGCAAGAGTGATATTACTAATGCACTTCTCCATGCAAAAGACGAGACGATTATAATAAACGATTGCAGTATTATCGACAATGATAACAGAAGAACAGAAATGCTACAGCACATACTCACAGTTGATGAAAGTAATGATTGCCAGCCGCATAATCTTGCAATCTTCTCATCTCATGCGCAGTACATACTGCCGGCTGAAAAGAAAATTTGCCTTACACTTCCCGAAAATTTCGCTGTATCAATGACAAGAGCAGAAGAAATCGAAATGTGCAGAGTGCTGGATTCTGTAGTGAATTACATTACATATGATATCTGCAAGCACTATGTTGATTTCAAGTCTGTAACAACTCAATTTATAAATGATATTGTAAAGGCAGAAAACAATAGCTTTATCAATGATAAGACCAGGATAAGCTACGCTATACTTTCTGCTATCAATCTTTTCTTAAATAGTCCTGCTGCTGAAAATCCAATTATAGAAAATATTAATTTCTGTAAAATTTCTTTTTTTATTTGCAAGACACTAAAGATTTCACACACTTTTTCAGGAAATTCCACTGATGCCGTAGCTAAGCAGTTTATCGAAAGTTTGAATCAGGCTATACGTAATAATGAGCTGAAAATATTCATGCACAGCAAGAAGATGAACTATATACCCAGTGCTAACCAACTTATTGTCAAGGATGATTTACTCATAATAGAAGAGGATACCATCAAAGAGGTAAGCATACCTCATATGCGAACTGCTGACAGTGTGTTCCGCATTCTGAAATGCCTTGATATCTGCGGATATTTACATTCTACGAAGAAGATGCGTTATCCTCTTACAGTACACTCAAACGGCAAGAGCCTGAGACCTGCATTCATTGCTGTGCGTAACGATGGAGTACTTGACATGGACATTGAACAGCTTATACAAGAGAGTGCGTATTCTGAGTGGTTTTCATGTCCATGCAGTGATATAAGCCTTATTCCGATAGTAACTAACAGTATCGGACAAGCGGCATATCAGAAATTCGACTTTGAAAGAGCTTTAAATATGCATTTTTTCGCAATCGGTCAAAGCAGTAGCGGTAAAACGCATTGTCTGACAGAGAGAATGTGTTCTCTGCAAAAACTTCATCATCCAATCATCATTTTTGACACAAGTGACTCATTTACCGAAGAAGCAATATTCCATAATCTTTCTGCTAACGGTGGCGAAATCGTGAAAAAAAGAGTCGGAAAGTACATCAAAAATCATATCACATTCCATATGATTGAGGAAAAAGGATTGCCTGTGGATCTGCTGAAACTGAATGATTCTACACATAAAGAATCAAGAATCAGAACAATACAGTCTATTTTTGAATCTCATCGTTCCAATATGGGCGTAAAACAAAAAGCTGTGATATATAAAGCAGTCAAACAAATAGTTGATAAAAAGCATATTGATATGCATGAACTTTACAATCTGCTTACAAGTAAAGATATTCCCGATAACCTTGCAAATCAGCTAAGCGATATGTTCTCTTGCTTTATTGAGTTTGAGCTGAGCGAAAAGGATTGGGGAGATTTTATTGATGAAAGCAAGGATATTATTGTAATATTAACTCATGCAGTTTCAGCAAGTGGTGGTTCTGGACTAATTGATATGCTTCTCATGTCACTGTTCTATTACCAGAAATCTCATGCCGATAAGCATCTTAGTATTTTTATTGATGAGATAAAAAATCAGAATCTCAGTCCAAAAGGACCGATTTCCTTGATTTTAACTGAGGGTAGAAAATATCATATCGGACTGAACTATGCTGCGCAATTTCTTCCCGGTGCATCTGCGGAAACAATGATGGTAATGGAGAATGCTGACATGAAGGCATTCTTCCGTCTTGACGGCAAAGCTGCTTCAGCAGCGGCAAAACAGCTTAATATTAATCCAAATCAGCTTGCATCACTTGATACCGGCGAGTGCTACATAAAAGGCAGCTTTTACAACAATCATGCCGGTCGAATTAAAACCGGAATCATTCATGGCAGCACTTACAGAAATTTTGCCAATCATCAAAAAAGTTCGTAAAAAAATAATGGCTGAGTGTTCAGTTGCACTTAGCCATTACATCTGCAAATATCTTTCAAATAAAAAATTTTTAATGGGATTTCGTCCTGACCTTTCATTCATATTACTGTATAATGTAATCAGACCTAAAAAGGTCTTCAAATCAAAATTAATGAAAGGAAAATGATTATGAAAATTGAATATCCGAATAATCATGATAAACCTATTTTTGCTGCTTATCAACAGCAACAGATTGAAGTTCCTAAAATTGAAATAGCCGCAGATGGTTATAGCTCATTTCCAGAAACATACATAACAAACCACAGCATCGGTATGGAAACTGCTTATTATTTCTTTGTGGCTGTTCAGAAATATCAATACGCTGTTCTGACGTATCATGGCAATAATTTACAAAACATGATTATTAAACTAACAGCTTTTATTCTGACGCAGGAGACTAACATCATCGTACGACATGACAGATGGCTTTATCCTGATTCCGC
The DNA here is from genome assembly GCA_937907215.1 of uncultured Ruminococcus sp. GTDB lineage: Bacteria > Bacillota > Clostridia > Oscillospirales > Ruminococcaceae > Ruminococcus_C. Next base: position 41 of record CALESG010000148.1, on the reverse strand, counting down.
AAAACTCAAAACGCCGCAGCGAGTCTCAAAAAAGTCTGAAT
>CALESG010000147.1 GCA_937907215.1 uncultured Ruminococcus sp. | reverse complement strand
TAAGAGCTGATGACTTCATTGTCAGCTTGAGAGCTGTCAAATCACCCGGGTCATTGTATACTCTTGGGATAATACCAAAGTCTGTATCGCCTGGTTTTACCCAATATTCGCCTGCTACCCAAGCATACTTATCAGATGGAATAGATATTGTTGTTGTAGTTGTAGCACTTGAACTTGATGTTGTTGTTTTAGCAGTAGTGCTTGATGCTGTTGTTTTAGAAGAAACTGTTGTTGATGTTGTTGTATCTGTTGCCTTTGTTGTACTTGAGGATGTTGTAGTTGTTGTATTAGTAGTAGTGGATGTTGTAGTTGTGGTTGTAGTAGTTGTTGTATCAATTGGAGTAGAATTGCCAAATTTATAATCAGCATTAATTTCAGAGATAGAAGGAAGCTTTGCCTTTAATGTAGAAGCATCGCCACCATACAGATTTGCTGCACAAGCACACGCAATAGCAAAGCAGCCGTTGTAGTCCAAAGCACCCTCTGTATACTGATATCTGTCTGAATGATCTTCATAACCGCCGCCGTCAGGACCGCCTACCAGCATACCATAGTTTGTATACTTAGCTTCTATGTTATCTGCGGAAGTCTGATTACCTTCGCCAGGATTAGCTGCACGGTGATGAATATGGGTAGGCCATTTGTCGCCGTAACCAAGAAGGAAACTGTAACCAAAGTTGTTATTGCCGAGTATATAGTCAAGCTGATACTTGGCACCCTTTGCATAGCTTGAATTTGCATCTCCATTTGCAATAACGTATGCATCCATCTGCTTAGCACAATTATAACGTGAAGCACCCCAGCCGTCAGCGTTATAATTGCCTTCACTAAGGCCACCCTGCTTGTTAAGCTCAAATTTAAGCTCTTCTGCAAATGCATTTTCACCGGTAGCCTTATACATCACCGCAGAATAGCCCTGCCATACCTTGTCCCATGTATACTTATCGTAATCATAAATACCACCATACTGACCTGCGTTTGGAGTGAGTGTTGGCTTACTGCCTTCACCGCATATCCAGAGCCAAGCATCAGCAAGTGCCATTTCATCCTGATACATTGAATCAGTACCATAGAAACTACTGAGTCCGCCGCCCTCATTTCCAACATGGGTTTTACCAAAGTTTGCAAGAGCCTTTGCATATTTAATACATTTAGCAGCATATGCAGGATCGGAATCTTTAAGTATGTAAGCTGCACCGGCAAGACCGGAAGCCATTTCTCCGCATACAGCAGAGTTGTTCTTTGAAGCTGTCAGCCAATATACCGGACGATCATAGGTCTGAACTTCAGGAGCAGACCATATACTATGATCAACACCACCATCTGCAACAACGTGAGCTATAGCAGCAACATTTCCTGAACCGTCGAGGAATGTTGTCTTCATGAGGTAATCAGCACCCCACTTCATCTCATACTCAAGATGATCACGACAGCCTGCCTTTGCATAGATTCCCTCATTGAGATATTCAGACATAGCAAGGCTTGAAAGACCAAAGCCAATAGTAAGATTGAACTTGATGTGGTCACCTGCATCATGCCATCCGCCTGAAACATCGATCTTTCCATCTCCGTCCGGATCGACTATAGATTTCAAAGAACCGTCAAGGCTGCCTACAGAAGCTTCTGCGTCATATGTATGACAATCACCTCTCCATGTAAGAGGTCCACCTGTAATTCCAGTGCCGCAAGCATTGGAATCATAGAAATACAGGGACATAGCAAGGGCTTCCATGTAATTTTCATTGGCAGCTGATGCACTCATAGGAGTGACCGATAATCCTGTCATTACGCTGCTTGCACCTATTGCAACGGCAGTAAGTGCTGAAGCAATGCGTTTTTTTAATTTCTTCATAATTACCTCCATAGTAAACATAAATTTGGTTTTATTGTACCATATTTATAATATTTTGTCAAGCTCTTTCAGAAAATTCGAGCATATAAATCTACATATTTTACCTTATAAATATATATTTTTAAAAGATATAAAATAAAAAAGCCTTCTTTAATTAAGAAGACTTTTTCAATTTGCATAAATTATTTTTTAAAAAAACCCTTTTTCTTTTTAGTGCCTGAGCCGGCTCTTTCTGCGATAATATCTGCCATTTCTCCAACATCTTTCATGCCAGAAACTTCACGCATCTGAAAACGCATTGAAAATTCCTTTTCAACAGCTTCAATAAGATTGATATGCTCAAGGCTGTCCCATTCCTCAATATCGTTTGCAGTAGTTCTATCGTTTATGTTTATAGAATCATCGTCAAACACTTCACGAAATACTTCTGTCAGTCTTTCCATAATATCCTCATGTGTCATTTTTACGCCATCTCCTGTTCATTTACTTTTATTACATGATTTTTATTTTTATATTCAGCTGTTTTAAGTTCCCATGTACTGTCGCCATTTTCAAACTCTTTTAATTTTGTAAAGCCAAAGGTTTCGTACAAGTCCTTAACCATCGCATTTTTATTTGTCTTATAATAATGACCTACAATTTTTACCGCTCCACGTTCTCTGCATTTACGCACAAGTTCATCAAGCATTGCAAACTCCATATCACGTTTAAGCACACGACAGCTCATAAGCCACAAGTCTATATGCACTGTCTGATCAATACATTCTCCTATTACTATAGAAACGATTCCATTGTCGCCAAAACGATCGCTAAGACTTCCGCAAAGTCTAATATAATTATTATTAGCAGTGATGTCTTCCATCTCGCTAAGCTGATACCGTCTTGTAGTAAGATTGAATTGATTGCTTTTATTTGTAAGCTGGACTATTCTGCTTAAAAATATAGGTTCAAAATCCGTGATTTTTGCATTCATATCCAGACTTGTGAGATATTCTTCGTAACTGCCAAAAGTCTTTTGAAATTTAGCACGCTTCGCATTTGCCTTATACATCTCGCCTCTTTTGGCATCATCGGCTGAAAGAGACGTTATCTCAAAATGACCTGCTCTGTCAATACTTTTAATGCATTCTTCCACTGTTTCAAATTCAGATACTGCAATTCCCGGAATCTGTCCTTCTACAATTGCACGTTCTGCCGGATTATCATCAACAAATACAAAGCTCTCCGGCAAAAGATTAAGTTCAGATGCTGTTTCTAAAAGATTCATATCTTTAGGATTCCAGTTAGCCTTTATAACTGTAAAATCATCGGGTTTTAATATGCTGCTTGGATGATTCAAACCAAGCAAAGCGTTTTCTTCCTCATTCTTTGAACATACTGTAAGAAGAACTCCAAGTTGTTTGTGAGCCTTTATATAATGCTGAACTTCCTCATAACCCTGACCAAGTGTAGTTTCATGGCCTATCTCTATTCCTTCCTGACCATCATCGCCAATAACTCCACCCCAAAGCGTATTGTCAAGATCAAGTGCAAGAACCTTTTTGTTTTTGCCAAAAATAGATTTTATTATACAAACTGTATTATAAGCAAAATCCGGAATTGCAGGCACACACATTGCATACTTGTATAAATACCAATACTTAGGATCAAGCCATTGATCAAGACCATAGCAGGCAGAAACATAGTTTATATCATTTATGTAAAACGACTGGTGCTTTTGAGCGTATTCATAAAACTTGCAATTAAGTCTTGTTATAAAATTTATCTTGCCATGAATATCCCATGCATCGCTATTGCCTAAAAGTCTGTATGAAGGCATTTCAAAATTATTTTGGATAATGGGACAATGATAAGTTTCAGATAATTTTTCCCACATCTGTTCAAAATGCTCATACTGTTCTTCAAGGGCAGAATCCATTTCAGATTGTGTACAGCCCACATTTTCAGGGAAAAAATCAAGATTTCTTGAAGATGTATGAATGAAGATTATATCAGGTTTAAATTCTTCAAGCTCAGGATTTTCAAACATAGCGTCTTGCCAGTATCTTGCATATTCCGATTCATAAAACAAAGGCTCTATGCCGAAATTCAGCAAGAAAAGTTCCATCATAGATATAATATCACTTGTAGTTGAACCGCCAAGCACTGCAATATGTTTTTTTATCCTATTGCTTCCATCTTCAAGAAGCATTTTTTTAATTGTACGGCGTTTTTTTAAGATCCATGCACCGTCAAATGGATATTCAAGTTCTTTCATTTTGTTGTCCTCGCCTTTTTTATTACTGATTATAAAGAATTTGTTCTATACAGTCTTCATTTCCGCCTGTTGCACTGAATGTATTCATAGCAAACAAAAGATCTGTTGCACCCACATCTTTACAGAATTGAGCTGCGTTTGGTTCAAAATAGCGTATATCGCATACATATATATCAGAAAATGAACCAACCAAACATGGAACCATAGCATTTCCATAGCTGTCCTTGAAAATAACAAGCGTTCTATCATTATCTACATCTGTAGATACATGAACTATTTTATCATCTCCAAGCATAAATACAAGGTAATATCCAACAGGATCATAATTTGTAATATCCATCAACAAATCGCCTTCGTAATCAAACGTAAATGATGGTGTATAATAATCAGTCTTATATCTATTTTTAGGCTTATAATATGTAAAGTCTTCCGGATTTTCAGAAAGTATGGTACTCTGTGTGTATGTATACATTGAGCCTACATATCCTTCTTTAGTTTCAGCTTTCATATCTGAAATATCTGTAAACGGAACACCGGCAGTTTTGGCAAACTCTTGTGCGGCATAATATGCACCAAGCGGAAGCCAGTGGTGATCTGTACGTGCGTATATAGCCTCATCCTTATGCTGTTCAAGAACAGAATACGCATCTACAGGAGTAACATTTTTTAAATAACTATTTGCATGATCTATCTTTTCCTTTTCGCTTGCAGTATAGTCCTTATACTCATCGGGCAAATAGAATGAAACAGATGTAGGTGCAATAAGAGAATATACATTTACAGACGGAAGTTCTTTTTTGAAATCATTTAGAGTATTTGCATATGATTCTGCTATAGAATCAAGTCCGCCGTAAAAGCTTATTGCTCGCTTTTTATAAATTATTATGCTGTCACCAACTTCAACCGGAGGTTCATATTCTTCAAGCTCTGTTGTAGTGGTAACAGCAGTAGTAACAGCCGGCTTAGTGGACGTGCTTTCAGCAATTATATCTGATACATCTGTTATATTAGTAACATCGGCAGCAGACTCAGCAGTGTTTTCATCTTGCTGTTTTACTGCAACATTTCCAAAAAATGCTGCATTTTTATCCTCGTCCGAAGGCAAGCCTTTCAATTTTTGCATAGATGAGATCATTCTCTTAAATGTACTTCTCATCGGCACTGTATCATTGTAATAAGCAGAAAGATCGGCTGTATATTCACCATTCAAATAAGAACTCCATGAAAACTCAGGCATAGTTGCAAGCTTTCGGTTTTCCTCAGCAGAAAAGTCAGAACGCTTGCCAAAAAGCAGAAATGCTCCACAAATTGTTATTGCACTAATTATTCCAACAGAACGTATTATACTGCTTTTCTTTTGAATATCGGTTATTTCATCAGCTGAAAGCTTTGCCTTTGCTTCTTCACGTTCTTTTCTCTGAATTTTTACAGCACTCTCTATATTCTCACGCATCTCTTGAGTAGCGGTTTCCTGCGGAGCAGCTTCCGGAGGATCTGCATGAACTTCAGGCTTGGCTGTATTATCCGGCTTCGGGCGATTTTGATTATTTTTCGCAGCAGATTTATCTACATAGATATTTACAGGCTCTTTTATATTTTTCCTAAGGATCTCCTGTATTTCTTTTAAAGAATCCTTTTGCGGTTCTGCCTCTGGCTTTTCTCCTATATGCAGCGGTTCAGAACTCTCCTTTAAATGAGAAATAACAGTTCCGCCAGTTCGCTTAGTGAGAAATGGATTTTTATGCTTAACAGATACTTTGTTAATCTTAGGCTTTGGAACAGGTTCCTGCTGTCTTATATATTCTTCAGTTATTTCGGGCAATCGTACCGTTTTTTTACTTTCCGGTTTGTTGCTGGTATATTTTGAGAAAAATGCATCACGTTCAGCCTTTTTAGAGAGATCCGGTGCTTCTGTACCACGCCTGCGTGCAGGAGCTGCTATTTTTACATTCTGCTTGTATTCAGGCAATGGCTGTGCCGATTTACGCACAAACGGTGCCTTAACCGTTTCAGGTTCAGGCTTAGTTTCCGGTTTTGGTTCCGGCTTGGATTTTATCTCAGGTTCGGGCTTGACTTCCGGTTTGGGTTCAGGTTTAGATTTTATCTCAGGTTCGGGCTTGACTTCCGGTTTGGGTTCAGGTTTAGATTTTATCTCAGGTTCGAGCTTGACTTCCGGCTTTGGCTCTGCTTTTGGTTCTAAGCTTTTAACAGCCTCTGTAATTTTTTCTATACCCGTGTCTTCAAATTCATTATCAGAATTTGCAATAATATCGTCAAATGCATTTTTTGCAGATTCAAAAGGATAATTTGGAATATTAACGCTATTGTCCGCACTTGGTGCGTTTACATTTGCATTTTCCTGAAGTTTGTTTTCTTGTAAAGAATTTAAATTAGCCGCCTGATTTCCCGTTTTTGCAAGTGAACCATATTGAGGAAATTTAGGTGGTTCGGGAACTCTTGTAGGAGCAGTTCTCTTTTTGGGAGAAGAGCTGCTGTGCTTTGCCAATGCAGAAAGCGGACGCATCTCGCCTTGTGCATATGTTTTTTTCTTTGATGCCATAAATACTCTCTCCTTTCATCAAAACTGCAAATACAAAAATGGTCGATTAGTTGCATTTACAAGGAATATTCCGCTTAATACAAGCAATGCTGCCAAAAGCAATGTTCCAACAGACTGAACAACCATATATGTATTTTTATCTTTTATAAGCAACATTTTCTTTTTAATATTCGCAAATATTGGAAAGCATCCAATAATAGCTGCTATGATAAGTATGAAGTTGCTTTTAAATGAAGACGCAAGCAGCGTAAAGCTTCCACTGCCCATAAAGAACATACTCTTAAGACACGTGCCAAGATCTGAAAGATCAGTGAAATAGAATATACAGAATCCAACTGCAATTACTAATTTATTATAAATATGTCTAACCGCCACTGGAATTTTTTTCATTGTCTTTTTGCCGATCATCATTTCAGTCGCCAAGAAAACTCCATAATAGAGTCCCCATATCAAGAAGTTCCAAGAAGCACCGTGCCAAAGTCCTGTGCAAAGCCAAACGAGAAACAATCCGCCGAATTTTCTTCTCTTGCCAAATATCGGAATATAAAGAACGTAATCACGGAAAAATGTACCCAGAGAAATATGCCATCTTTGCCAGAACTCTGTAACATCTTTACATACAAACGGATAACGGAAGTTTTCATCAAACTTAAAGCCAAATATTCTTCCCATACCTATTGCCATATCGGAATATCCGGAGAAATCAAAATATATCTGAAGAGCGTACATAATAACACCATACCACGCACCTAAAACAGATTGGTTTTCAAGTCCGCCGCTGCCAAGGAACTGGTCTACTATAGTACCAAGCTGATCTGCGATCAAAACTTTTTTTGCAAGACCTATAACAATTCTGCCAAGACCTTCGGAAAAGTCAACAACAGTAGTATTTCTTGAATGAAGCTGTAAAGCAATGGTTTCATATCTTACAATAGGACCTTGTGTAGTGATTGGAAATAGTGTCATATACAATAAAAATGTACTCAAACTGCGTTCTGCTTTAATCTTGCCCCAATGACAATCAACAAGATAAGAGATCGCACGGAAAGTAAAGAAGCTTAGACCCAAAGGAAGATGGAATTTTGGTACAGCAAAATCGGCATTAAAAAGAGCGTTTATATTTTCTACAAAAAAGCCGGTATATTTTACGCTAACTAAAAGACCGATATTAATAACAAGACCAAGTACTAATCCAAACTTTGGTGCTCCGCCATTGCCATATGTTATCATTTTTCCAAATAGGTAATTCAAACACGAAACGAGCAGTAAAAGCCATATATATATAGGGTCACCCCATGCATAAAATATCAATGAAAAGACAATAAGTATTGCATTTCTGTATTTTGAATTTGCAAGGAAATATACTCCTATACAAACAGGTAAAAACAAAAACACAAAGAATAGACTTGAGAACGCCATGTAAACACTCCTTCGAACAACAATAAACAAATATATTTTTACTGCCAAATAAATTTTAAATTATTTTATTATGACAACTAATTATAATTATATAATATTTTTCCGCCTTTTGCAATAGCAAAAAAGGCATTTTTTTAAAAATATTTCCCAAAACTTTTTTATTAAAGTGCTTGACAAAAAAAATCCTTTATGATAAAATGTATTGCATAGGTTAAATTTACGTTATTTATTATCTGGGTGTGGCGCAGTTGGTAGCGCGCTACCTTGGGGTGGTAGAGGCCGTGGGTTCAAGTCCCGTCACTCAGACCATATTAAAACCACGCAGTTTCGGTGAATTATCGAGGTTGCGTGGTTTTCTTTATGTGTTGAAAAAACAGGGTTTATGGCATCATCAGGACACCAAGCCATTAAAAATGCACGATAAAAGACAACATAAATATACCAAAAAAACGTCATTAGTAGAGCTGTAACGCTTACTGGTGACGGCCTTTTTTATGTCTAAACCAGATCAAATTTTAGCTGATTAAAATAGTTTTAAACCTGTTTCTGTTTAAGCTCTGTATGTTTAGTCTGCTTGATAAGGATTTCAAATAAGACTTTTTGTCTTGGTTGATAAATGTAAACACAGCACAGTCCCTGTGCTGTGTTGCCTTTATTTTTTTGCCTTTTCCTATGAAAAATCATACTCAAAAATCCAAACATATTCCCTATGAATATATGTTCTGATTGCATAGGTTTTGTTTTTTATAAGAAAGTTAAGCAAAAGAAAGATTTTTTTCTTAATATGAGATAATTTAAAAATCAAATAATTCAAGTATATATATAATTTATAAAATCAAAAAATCTTTTTTAAAAAACTCTTGTCAAATTATGCTTATTTATTGTATAATTAAATTATAGGTCATATGCAACAAATTAAATAAAAAATGGGTAAGGAGGAGGTATATTTATTTTAAAAGTCAAAGTCGTTTTAAACACTTTTATCCATAGTTAGTATAAAACGACTAAAACAAATATGCAAAAATTTATGGATAAAATTAAAGTGAAGGAGAATTGAAAATGTTTAAACGTCATGCGATTGCACTGATGTTAGCTACAGTCATGGTAACGCTGTTGTCTACATCGCTTTTTTCAAGCAGAAACGATTCTGCAACTTTAGTGCAAGGCAGTGAAACGACAGCACCAACATCTACCGCCTTGGAATCAGAAACATCTATGTCAACTACTTTGAAAACAGACAATGGTGAAGATGTAAATGTAGAGGCGATGAACTCTGTCGGAAATTACATGGTAAATGTAATGAATGAAGAAAATGAGAAAAAAGCACGAAAAGAGGCTCTTAACTCTCAGGAGAAATATTCGATAATTACAGCTGAATTTGATTCAGAGTCTGGCGTGCTCTATGTTGGTTCTACTCAGCCGGCATCCTGCAAGATACAAGCAAGGTTTTTGACAGACGATGATTCAAAGAAAGAAACTGTTCGTGTTGAAGAAAACATTGAAAAGGGTAAAGATATTATTACTGCCCTGAATGTTAACAAAAATGCTTTGCCTGAATATTATACAATTGAAATTGACCTATGCATTTTTTCAGGCAAGATGAAACTTTGTGATACATATGTAATATCTGATTATACTAAAAATATGCAGGAGATTTATGACACAACAATTGAGGACTTTGAACCGGAATATGTTGTAAATCTCGATCAGAACGAAACTACTAACTTTGTAGTATTAAATGAAAATACTGTAATGGCAGATTCCACTGATACAGTAAATACACTTGTATCAGCTGACTATGAAAACGGCGTATATACTTTTACAAATGCGGATGAAACTCTTGCTGATTTGAAAAAAGATGATTATCTGTATATACAGCCAAATAAAAACGATATGATCGCTGTTATTGTAGGCGATGTTTTGATTGAAGATAATGCTGTAACTATCACAAAGGGCGATGGAGATTCCGGAGATATGTTTGACTTTATCAAGGTCGAAACTACTCCGGGTATGAGTGATGACAAACTTGTTTTCGATCAGCTTGAAGAAGGTGTTACAGTAGATGATGAACAATCCGAAGACGGCATGATGTCAGAAGAACTTACACCAATCGTAGGCGATCCGGGTGATGCTTCATTTAATTTTTACAACCTTGGACCTCTTACTTATTATCCTAAAATCAATCTTTCTTTAGAGAAGGATATTGGTGACGCTACATCATTAAAAGGTTCAGTAGGAATAAGTTTTGGATATGCATTTAATTTCTACAAAAAAATAGGCTATATATCTGTAGATTCGGGTGTTAATATAAAAAACACAGCTAATGTATCTGCTGAAATAAGCGGAGAGCATGAATTTCCTTTAGCAAAAGCTGCTATTCCTATTTTAACTGTTTTTAATATTTCATTTACTCCTAAGCTTAAAATAGAAGCTAAAGCTTCAATTTCAGTATCTTTTGAATCAGAATTTTATTTTGGTATTTCATATGATACTGATACTAAAAAAGCACGTCCATTTTCAACACAAAGTTCAGATACTTCAATAAGTGTCGGCGGATCATTCTTTGTAGGAATCGTGGCAGAAGTTGCTTTTGGAGATATAACAGGAGATATTGTTGAGATTGCGTTTGAACCGTCAGTTGGATTTGAAGTAGAGGGCAACTTAAGCCCTGTATCAAGCATAAAAGCAAATACGGACGTAATTGCGTGTGATTCACCTGACGGAGATATAATTCACGGATGCGGTTTATGCATTGATGGTACGATCAGTCTTAAAGCGGAAGGTACTATAGAACTTAATCTTCTTTCGATTTTTAACAAAGAACCAACATTTGAATTTCCATTATTTGAAGGAAAATTAGAATTAGGAGATTTCTATATTTCCGATAAAGGCGGTTTCGGTTGGGGTGATTGCCCAAATATTCTGCATAAAGTAACTTGCAGAATGAGTTATGTTGACGAAGCTGACGGAAAAACCTATCCATTAAAAAACACTTCAATTACATTAGGCGGTGTAGGCAATAAAACTAACGATCTTGGTACTGCATACTTTTATTGCAGAAGTTTTTATTCCGGAGGCAAATGTTTAGGCAAGCTTTATAATTACAGCAGTATCGGCAATGCACAAGGCAGTGTTTTAATAAAAGATACGGCAACGACCGTTAATTTACAGCTTTACAAAAATATAAACGGCGGATATACATGCTCTAATAATATCAAGGACACTGCACCGGCAGTAACTACTGTTACCACAAAAGCAACTACTACAAAAACAACTGTTGCTACTAAATATGAAAGACAGGAACAAGTTGCAATTGAATCTGGTGAATTGGGCAAGGACAGAGGAGTTGAAGGTGTAAAAGAACATATTTATTATATCTTATATAATGACGGAAATATGTTTATATACGGAAGCGGCGAGATGGATTCATTCTCAAGATCTCCATTCCGCAATGTCGATAAAATAAAAGAAGTTTCAATTGAAAATACTTCAAAAGGAAATATAACTAATATTGGTCAAGGTGTATTTCAGAATTGTATAAATCTGGAAAAAGTAATATACCCAAGCAGTGTGACAACAATCAATAATAATGCATTTTATAATTGTCCAAAGCTGAGTACAACTCCGGATCTTTCCAATATAACAAGTATTGGAGCATATGCATTCTATGGTTGTGAAAGCATTACAGAACTGAATATTCCAAATACAATATCTGTTATAAATGATTATACATTTGCTGGAATAGGTACAAAATCGATCGATCTTCCTAAAAGCATTATTTCTATAGGCAATTATGCTTTTGCAAATTGTAAAAAGCTAGAGAATATAATATTACCGGATGCTAATAAAGAAATGAAAACATCAGGTATTATTACTATTGGCAACAATGCATTTGCAAACTGTACATCGCTCACAGAGCTTGTAATTCCAAACAGCGTAGACTCAATGGGCGTAAATATGCTCAATGGCTGTACAAACCTTGAAAAGCTTACTATTCCATTTGCGTCAACATTGAAAAAATATGCAGACAACGGCAGCAATGACACATACAGTCAGGTAAGCGACTTGTTTATTAGCACATGGCCTACGGCTTGCAATGAAGCTCTTAAAGACTATGCTATTA
>CALESG010000146.1 GCA_937907215.1 uncultured Ruminococcus sp. | reverse complement strand
AGTGACACAAGATTTATGATATAATTGAATGTAAAATATTCTGAAAAAAGGAGGAAAAAGTATGTCATATCAAAGCGAAGCACAGCTTGAACAGCAGCTCATCGAACAGCTTATCAGCCAAGACTATAAACTGGCAAGGATAGATGATTATGACACTTTGCTTGATAACTTTAAGATACAGTTTGAAAGATTCAACGAAAGCAAGTTGAATGGCCAATCGTTCAGTGATAAGGAATGGGAGAGAATTTTTAATTATATTTCGGGCAAGAGTATTTTTCAGAGTGCAAAGATATTACGGGATAAATTTGTTCTGGAACGTGATAACGGTACAAAAATATATCTTTCGTTGCTTGATGAGGACTATTCAAAGAATATCTATCAAGTAACCAATCAGACTACGATAATCGGCAAGTACAAAAACCGCTATGACGTTACTTTACTTGTCAACGGTTTGCCGCTTGTACAGATTGAGCTGAAACGCAGAGGTGTTGACATTAAAGAAGCAGTTAATCAGATCATGCGTTACCGCAGACATTCTTATCAGGGGTTATATCATTTTATTCAGTTCTTTGTGGTATCCAATGGAGTGGATACCAAGTATTTTGCTAACAGTGACAAGGATATTCTGTATTCGCATACATTTTTCTGGACGGATGAGAATAATATCCGCATCACCAATCTGAAAGACTTTTCTATAGCCTTTTTATCCCGTGATGTGGTTATAAAAATGCTTTGCAAGTTTACTATCATCAATGATACAGATAAATTGATGATGATTATGCGACCGTATCAGGTTTATGCGACAGAAGCTTTGATTCGTCAGGCACAGCTTACCAACAGAAATGCTTACATATGGCATACCACAGGTGCAGGAAAAACGCTGACTTCATTTAAAACAGCACAGATACTTGCATCGATGCCGTCTATCAAAAAAGTGATTTTCCTTGTTGACCGCAAAGACCTTGATACACAGACTACGGAAGAATTTAACAAGTTTGAAGCTGGTTCAGTAGATGCGACGGATAAGACTACTATTCTTGTCAAACAGATGAAAAACAAGAACAGACAGCTTATCATTACTACAATTCAGAAAATGGCAAACGCTGTTAAGAATCAGCGATATGCTGCCGTTATGGATATGTACAAGACTGAGAAAGTAGTCTTTATTATAGACGAGTGTCACCGTTCACAGTTTGGCGACATGCACAAGGATATTGTGCGGCATTTCCAAAATGCCCAGTTTTTCGGCTTTACAGGCACACCAAGATTCGAGGTTAATGGCAAGGTGGAAGGCAAAGTTGTTCAAACAACAGAAAAACTGTTTGGCGATTGTTTGCATAGTTATTTGATAAAGGACGCTATCTTTGATAACAACGTTCTTGGTTTCCATATCGAGTATATCAATACGTTCAAAGGCAATTATGATGAAAACGATACGACAATGACAGAAGCCATTGATGTGGGCGAACTATATATGGCGGATGAACGTATGTCGCTTGTAGCTAATCATATTGTACAGAATCATAAGGCAAAGACAAGGAACAGGCAGTATACTGCTATTTTTGCGGTTTCTTCTATTCCCATGCTCATAAAGTATTATAACATTTTCAAGAAAATTAATCACGACTTGAATATCAGTGCTATTTTTTCATTCGGAGCAAATGAGGAATATGAAAGTCAGGATGAGCATTCAAGAGATTTCCTTGAACACATTATAGCTGATTACAATGAAATGTACAATACCAATTTCAGTACAGATACATTTGCAGCCTATCATAAGGATATTTCCGATAGAGTCAAAGGCAAAAAAACGAAGCGGCTCGATATCCTTATCGTTGTAAATATGTTTCTCACAGGTTTTGACAGTAAACCGCTGTCCGTTTTGTATGTTGACAAAGATATGATGTATCATGATTTGCTGCAAGCCTACAGCCGTACCAACCGAGTAGAAAAGGAAACAAAGCCATGGGGTATCATTGTTTGCTATCGTAATTTGAAACAAAAAACTGATGAGGCTCTTGCATTATTTTCGCAGGGTCACGCTGAAAGTGTTGTGACAAAGGCTTTTGAATTCTATGTGCAAAAGTTTAACGAAATAACAGCGAAAATACGAGAAATTGCCCTTGTACCGGAGGAAATTGACCTGCTCCAGTCGGAGGACGACCAGAAAAAATTTGTCGTGTTGTTTCGGGAATTGTCACGTTATATGCTTTCTCTGAAAACATTCGTTGAATTTAGCATTGACCGCAGTGGCCTTGATATGACGGATCAGGAATTTCAGGACTACAAGAGCAAATATCTCATGCTTTACCGCAGGGTAAACAATGACAAGGAAGTTGTCTCTGTATTAAGCGATGTGGATTTTTGCATTGAACTGATTGAAAGTGACCGTATCAATGTTGCGTATATCATGAATCTGATACGTAATATTAACTTTGAAAGTAGACAAACAAGAGACAAAGACATTGAGAATATCAAGGAAGAACTTGAACGTTCTGACAATATACATCTGCATAAGAAAATCGATATTCTGCGTTCTTTCCTTGATGAAGTAGTTTCGGGATTTGAGGGCAGCGAAGATATTGATTCCGAGTATACTGCCTATGAAAACAGGCGGAAGAACGAAGAAATCCAAGCTTTTTCTGAGCAAGAGAACATCGACTCAAATATATTACAAAGTGAAATCGCAGAATACGAATTTACAAGCGTTCTGAATCCGGGCGATATTCGTGATCAGATACAAACACCTATGTCGCTCTTGAAAAAGCGCTCTTTGGTCAACAGGATTGTAGACTTTATCAAATCTCATGTCGAGAAATACAGCAGTTAAGCACTTTTCAGTAAGGTGCTTATAAAAAGCAACTTATATACTCCTCAAGTAGTATGAAAGAGGAAGTTTTTGGAGGAAATCACATATTATGGACAATATCCAACAGCATCAGAAAGAACTTTGCCAGAAACTTTGGGCAATGGCAAATGCACTCCGTGGAAACATGGAGGCATATGAATTTAAGAACTATATTCTCGGAATGATTTTCTATTACTATCTGTCCGACAAAACAGAACGTTACATGGAGAAAATTCTGAAAGATGATAACATCACCTATGAAAAGGCGTGGGAAGATGATGAATACAAAGAAGCAGTGATTGAGGAATCGCTGCGTGACCTCGGTTTTGTCATTGAACCGCAGCATTTGTTCCGCAACATGGTTAAAATGGTTGAAAATCGTTCCTTTGACATTGAATTTCTGCAAAAGGCTATCAACTCGCTTATGGAGTCGACGATTGGCAATGACAGTCAACAAGATTTTGAGGGACTATTTTCGGATATGCAGCTTGATTCAACAAGACTCGGTCATTCCGTTCGTGAAAGAAGTGCTGTCATGTCAAAGCTGATTGCATCGCTTGACGAAATCAATTTTGGTGTAGACGATACAAAAATTGATGTTCTGGGCAATGCTTATGAATATCTGATTGGACAATTTGCAGCTACCGCAGGCAAAAAGGCTGGTGAATTCTATACGCCGTCCGGTCCTGCGGAACTGTTGTGTCGTCTTGCTTGTTTGGGGCTTACTGATGTAAAGTCGGCTGCCGACCCCACCTGCGGTTCGGGTTCGCTCCTGCTCCGCCTGAAAAATTATGCAAATGTCAGACTTTATTACGGACAGGAACTGACCTCCACTACGTATAACCTTGCAAGAATGAATATGATTCTGCGTGGTATTCCGTACCGTAATTTTGAAATTTATAACGGTGACACGCTGGAACACGATTATTTCGGTGAGGAGCATTTCAGAGTACAGGTTGCTAATCCTCCGTATTCTGCGAAATGGTCTGCTGACAGCAAGTTTTTAGAGGATGACCGTTTCAACCAATACGGAAAACTTGCTCCGAAGTCAAAGGCTGATTTTGCATTTGTTCAGCACATGGTGTATCACATGGACGAGGACGGACGTGCGGTTGTACTTCTGCCCCATGGTGTACTGTTCAGAGGCGGTGCAGAAGAAACGATTAGAAAGTTCCTGATTGAAAATCTCAATGTGCTTGATGCAGTAATCGGTCTGCCTGCCAATCTGTTCTTTGGAACGGGAATTCCTGTGTGTGTTCTTGTACTGAGAAAAAACAGAGGCAGCAACACGGATAACATTATGTTCATCGATGCATCAAAGGACTTTGAGGCAGGTAAAAATCAGAATATTCTGCGTGAATGCGATATTGACAAAATTGTAAACGCATACGAACAGCGTGAAGATGTTGAAAAGTTTGCTCATGTGGCAACGATGGCGGAGATTGCCGAGAACGGTTTTAATCTCAATATACCCCGATATGTCGATACCTTTGAGCCTGAACCGGAAATCGATCTTGACGAAGTTGCCGCAAATATCCGCAGATTGAATAAAGAAATTAAAGAAATTGACAAGGAGTTAAAGCCCTATTTTGATGAACTCGGCTTGTCGTTTCCGTTTGGCGAGGAGGACTGATTTTTATGGGAAATGTATCCTCAAGTAACGGTCTTGATAAGCTTGTCCCGAAGCTTAGGTTTCCTCAGTTTTCAGATGAGTGGAAGACAACGAGATTAGGTGACATAGGAACTTTCACTAAAGGTGCTCCGCTATCCAAAGCTGATATATCAGAAACAGGAACACCATTTATTTTGTATGGTGAGCTTTACACCACATATGATGAAGTGACTTATGAAATAAAAAGAAAAACGGATAAAATCGTTTCTGAAACATATTACAGCAAAATTGGTGATGTTATAATTCCCACATCAGGAGAAACTCCTGAAGAAATCGCTACTGCAACGTGTGTTATGATCCCGGGGGTTATTCTTGCTGGCGATTTGAACATATATAGAACAAATCTCATTGACGGTAGAATAGTAAGCTTCATTATAAACCATGTGATAAATGATAAGATAGCTAAAGTTGCACAGGGGAAATCCGTCGTTCATGTAAAAGCCGAGGAAATCGGAAAAATCTCTATTAATTACCCAAACACAAAAGAACAAAAAAAAATACTCTCTTTTTTGGAATTACTCGATAAGAAAATTGATAAGCAGAAACAACTTGTAGAAAGCTTGAAGTCGTATAAAAGAGGTGTGTTATCCGCCATTTTCAACAGGAAAATTTGCTTTAAGGATAAGGACGGAAATCCATTCCCAGAATGGAGTAAACGTCCTATTGGATTCTATATGACACCTAAAGCAATAAAGCAAGTGCCAACTGATACCGAGCCACTAATGGCGTTTATTGCAGAAATCGGGGTTGCATTTAAGGGAGATAGATATGATCGTAGTTATCTTGTTAAAAGCGACGATAAACTCTATAAGAGAACTGATTTTAATGACTTTATTTATAGTTCCAATAATCTTGATGTAGGCTCTATCGGATTAAACAAGTATGGCAGTGCCGTTATCTCAGATGTATATGAAATATTCCAAGTCAATGATAATGCTATTCCGTCTGTAATTAGTTCAATAATAAAGCAACCTGCTATCCTATATGAGATAGTAAGACTGCGACAAGGTGTAATGTATGGACAATATCGTATCTATGCAGAAGAATTTTTGAACGTTTGTATTGAAATGCCTTGCTATGAAGAACAGAAACTAATTGCCGATACTATTGAGAAATGCGAAATTAAGATAGAACACGAGGAAAAACTATTGGCTAATTTGGATGATTATAAAAACAGTCTGATTAGTTTAATGTTTATATAAATAAGTTTTGTACCATACTGCTTTTCAGGCTTTCAAGCAGTAAAAGATTGTTCTCGTTTTGAGATATTTGTTCGTCAAATTGATTGAGAAATCTTGAAATATCATTTTGTTCGGATAATTTGGGCAAAGGAATATATGTGTTCAAAATGTTGTCGTTGTAAAGTCGCTTAATGGTGCTACCCTCAATTCCTGTCCATTGAATGACATTATATAGTTGTTTCAGATAATTATTTGTAATACTATCATCATGATTGACCCAAACAATGTTTGAATCTTGAAAATATTCATCTTTCCCCCTGTATACTACTGTACGTCCAATACTTCCAGAGGCAGATAATAGGATGTCACCGTTTTTGGGGTAAGGATATTTGCTTTTATATTCTTCAAACAGACTTCTTGATATATATGAATCTTCTTTTCCACCAAATGTTCCAATTTTATAGAAAGGGATATCTCCATTTGGAGAGGTTTGTTCCTTGAAGATTCTTTTACACATGGAAACTGAACCGATTTCACCGATTTTTACTATTCTCCATACACCACTATGTCCTGAAAATCTCAATCTCGGCTCACTCTCCCCATTCTGCGGAAAAAGCCTTGAAAGCAATCCTCTTTTATACGACTTAAGACTTTCCACCAGCTCCCGCTGTTTGGCGATTCTTTTGTCAAGGAGGGTAAGGAAAGAAGCAATTTTTTGTTGCTCTTGAATGATGGGGATTAAGCAAGATATGTTTTTGACTTCCTTGTTTGAAATCTCTATAAATGTTGAACCGCTTGCTTTTGTTATCAGCTCTAACTTTTTTGTCTGCATAAGGTAGTAGCAAAATTCATTGTTGAAATCATTGCTTATAACAAGAGATTGAAAGCCTTGATTTGTGGCACACTCTTGCATTGATATAGAAACTTCGCCGACAGTTGCTCTTGTACTTAATAAGATTGAACCTACTGGTAATATTTTAGCACTTGACCTATCCAATCCTAACTTTGTAATTTGCCTTTTACTTTTAAATACATATTTTGAATGTCCTACTTCTGTCGGTGTAAACCATTGTATATTTCCATTCCAAAATTCAGAATTGCTAGTGTCAGGCGTTCCGCCACCAATAACATCAGCAAAATCCGATATTTTATACTTTCTCCACTCCCCGACAAATTCCGGAAACCTAAGCTTCGGGACAAGCTTATCAAGACCGTTACTTGAGGAGAACTAAAGTATATAGTAAACTGATGTGTGGAGGTGGTCTTAATGACTAAACACACAGTTTAAGACGCTTGTCAACGAATGGCTTATCGCTAAAAAAACTATGGTGACAGCGTCTACTCATGCAAACTTTGTTCTCATTACAGAAAATCATCTGATTCCCTATTTTGGTAAGCAGAAGATTGGTAGTATTACCGAGTCAGATATTCAGAAATATATTTTGTATCTGTACGATGAGGGTAGACTCGACAAAAATGGAGGACTTACAATCAAGACAATTCGTGATGTGATTCTTGTGCTGAAACTTGCACTTGAGTATGCCTACAAGCAGAGTGTCATTCCCTTGCTGAACTGGGACTTGATTGATTATCCGAAAGACAATACCGTCCATCGTGTAATTTCTTTGTCTAAAGAAGATGAACAAAATCTGATTCAATGCATTTACCTTGATCTGAATCGTAAGTCCGCAGGAATCCTTATCTGCCTTATGACAGGTTTGCGTATCGGAGAACTCTGCGGACTGAAAATGAGTGACATTTCTCTTGTTGAAAAAACAATCTCTGTTAACAGAACGGTACAACGTATCTATGATAAGAGAAAACAGACTTCAAACATTCACATCGGTTTACCTAAAACCAAAAGTTCTATTCGTACTATTCCATATCCTTCCTTGCTTGGGAAAATTCTGGAGAAATATTACTCTGATAATCCCGATGTATATTTTCTCACCGGTAAGACCAAACCGACTGAGCCGAGGACATATCGTCAGTACTTTGAAAGATTTCTGAAACGCAACAATCTTTCTAAAATCAAATTTCATGAGTTGCGTCATACATTTGCGGTCAGAGCGATTGAAATACCTGATTTTGATATTAAATCTCTTTCTGAAATTCTTGGTCACAAAAATGTATCATTCACGCTCAATGTATATGGAAGTGCAAATCTTACGCAAAAGGTGAAGTGTATGAACCTCTTGAACGATCTTCTTTAACGCATTTTTATCATACCGGAATTTCCGTTTTTGCAGATTATAGACGTTATCCGAATCAGGTAGTGTATCATAAGATATCTGATGCACTGGAAAAATACAATAAAAACTTATCTGCACAGGCAACAAACGTTAGAAAATTTTAGTTGTGATATTATGATATAGGTAGCAATCGGGCAGAGTACACCATGATATAATCCCCTTAGAGAAGACACGAAAAAAACAAAAAACGTGTAAATTCTAAGGGGGTTATTTTATGTCAAGAAGAATAAAGATGACAGAAGAAGAACGGATAGCGGCGGTACAAGAATATCTTGATGGAAAAGGAAGCTATACTGGAATATCGAAAAAATATGGTCTCCATATAGAATTATTCAGACAAATGGTAAAGAACGCAAAAGTTGAAGGATATGAAGCTTTCAAAGCCGGCAATCCTAATAAAAAGTATTCTGCTCAGATCAAAAAAGAAGCAGTAGAAGAATTTATTTCAGGAAAAGCAAGTCAAGTTGAGATTTGTGCTAAATATGGAATAAGGAGTCGAAGTACTTTGGAGGTTTACTTATGTTAAATGAAAATGTGAAAAAACTGTTGGTTGAAAGTATGTGGGATATAGCAACCTGCAATGGCGGTGAACCTAATGTGGTTCCGGTAGCATTTAAAGATGTGACAGAGGATGGCAAACTTGCTGTCGGTGATGTTTTTCTTGAAACAACTCTGAATAATTTAAGAGAAAATGGCGGCAAGATTGCAATTTAAGTATATGATGCAAAAACTTTGGAAGGCTATCAGATTAAAGGC
>CALESG010000145.1 GCA_937907215.1 uncultured Ruminococcus sp. | reverse complement strand
TCAAATCACCTGGGTCATTGTATACTCTTGGGATAATACCAAAGTCTGTATCGCCTGGTTTTACCCAATATTCGCCTGCTTCCCATGTATAACCACCTGGCTTTGGACCATTAGTAGTTGTACCTATTGTAGTAGTTGTACCACTTGTTGTTGTAGTTGTGTCGCCTGTTGTAGTAGTTGTACCGCTTGTTGTAGTAACTTCACCATTCTGTACTTCAACCTTCAGCCAATTTTCCTTATCGTTTCTTGTAGTACCAATTGGATTACCTATGCTGTCCTTTATATATTCCATATTGGCAGGCTCGCCAAGACCATAGTCATTTGTACCAATAAAGTTTCTTCCATAATCATTAAGTGCAATATAATATGTACCTGTAGGTGTGTCAGGGCTTACAATTACATCAAATGTTGTATATGGAAGTTCATCAGATGTTTGACCAATGAAAGTGTTTCTCTGGAACATCGGACTTGAAATGTTGATAAGATCTATATTACACATACTTGGAACTGGTGTGCCTGCTGCCGCACTTTTATCAAATCCAGCTGTAGTCATTGTACCAGTCTTTGGTTCACCTGTAGACA
Source organism: uncultured Ruminococcus sp. (assembly GCA_937907215.1). Classification (GTDB taxonomy): domain Bacteria; phylum Bacillota; class Clostridia; order Oscillospirales; family Ruminococcaceae; genus Ruminococcus_C. Next base: position 5,843 of record CALESG010000145.1, on the reverse strand, counting down.
AATCATTGTAAGGGAATTCCATACTAGTTGTGCCGTCTTCATTATCAATTATTTTACAATCTATACGATTACCGTCTTGATCTGTAAAGTACGCACCGCCATTACCATCATAAAAAACATCATACAGACCTACAGTGGTTTTAAGATAATTTTCAGTATACTGAGAACAACCTGAGTTTGAAACTTTACCAGTCTTTGCATTATAAGTTGTCAAGCAATATACAGGCCATTTAGACAAAATGTTTGTACCATCAGACAATGTAGTAGTTGTTTCATCGCCTCTGCTCTGCTTAGCCTGAACATTTGCAAAATGAATGTACTTATAAGCACTATTGCCTTCTGAATCTACAGGTCTCCATGACATAGCAGCATTTGAGATTTTTGATGTTTCTGGGAATGGACCAGAAACAATGTATCCGCCTGCTGAAAACGTATAACCTCCTGCAAGATCAGCCTGAGTAATAGTAATGCTATCAGATCTTGAACTTTTTTCTGCATTTGTACGAATTTCAAAATCAAATTCCGGCAAAACAGGTGCTGCTGCTGCGCTGAATGAAACAACCGGAACAGCAGAAATCGCCATTACTGCAGAAAGAAGTAAAGAGCCAATCTTTTTTGTTCTTTTCTTCATATTTATTTTCCTTTCTTTGCAGTTTCCTGCAATTACATTAAAAGTATATAATAGCTTTAAGCTAACATATACAAAGTGTTTTTGAGCATTAAATCATCTTTATTTGTCAATCGGCTGCAACAGGCAAATCTGTAATTTGTCCTGCAATACGCTGCATAAGTGCAGTAGAATCAGATGGATCTATAGCGCCATCCTTGAAACAATCAGCATTTGCAATCTGTTGATCATTAAAAGTCATTGCACTTGCAATATACTTATTCAAGTATACAAGGTCAATCATAGAAATAGTTTTATCCAGATTTGTGTCACCATAGCTTGCATCTGTAACAGGTTTTTTAGTTGTTGTAGAAGTTGTTGTAGAAGTTGTTGTAGTTGTTGTTCCACTGCCACTTGTTACTGTTGTTGTAATCTCTGTTTGTGCAGTTACAATTACAGCACCGTTCTTTACAGCTGTTGAATATTCTACAACTTTTCCATTATCAATATAACCAGCAAAAATGGAATCATTTACTCCTGATAAATCATCACGAGAAATTGCAACTATTTCAATTGGATATTCACCAGCTGTTGCACCAGCTGCTACAGTACCAGAAATCGTTGCAAACACTCCATCTTCAGCGATCCAATAGCCTTTATCTTTAAGGCCCGTGGAAAATGAAAGATTTACAGTACCTGCTACGCTGTGATTTTCAAAGAATGATGGACATTCACCGCTTATATCAGCTTCTGCTGAATCAGCACCTGTGTTTGTGATTTTGCCAGCCTTTACATCTGTAATGCTCAAAACAGATGCATCGTACTTAACCGCAAATTCACAGTTCTGAACTGCTGTTGCTGGTATATCGCTCAGTGAAATATCTACTGAAAAGTTACCGCCTGCTACAGCTTCAACCTTATTAGCTGAAAATGTTACTGTTTCACCAGCAGCAAATGCACTGCTCGCAGCTACTGTTGTTGCCATGATAAAAGCCAAGGCACTCGCAATTATTTTTCTTGTTTTCATTTAGTTATTCCTCCTTAAAATTATGATGATGTTTTCTCACCATTCACATGAAACAAATTTTTGTGACTGATAATTTTCAATTCATAAAGCCACGATATAATTATTATATTACATAAAACCAGATATGTCAATAACAAATAATATATTTTATCTAATTTATTATCACATTTCTCGGATTGTTGTGTATATTTACAACATTATGACTTTATATAATTTTAAAAGAAAACCACAGTCTTTGTCAATTGCAACACCGGCTTAAGTAAGCACTCAAATATTTCCCCTACATTTTACGTGCATTTTTCTTTTCCACGCAACAATATGACCTTCCAATAAAAATTCAATCATCACCCTTTCCTTACTTTTTAAGACAATAAACCAATCGCAACATTTAGTTTATAGTCTATAATACGCTGTCAACACACACATACAACGCTTATTATGATTATACCCTAATCAGAACAAAATGTAAAGAGGATTGCTACATTTTTAGCGAATTACAATAAAAACGATAATTATAATTGTGCATCTTCCACAATTTAATTTTCATCCAAATTATACAAAAAAGCAGCCCTACAGATGTATGACTGCTTTTTTAATTCTTAACACTTAGTCCCTAGCTTTATTTAACAAGCTGAATGATAGCCATCTCAGCTGCGTCACCACGACGAGGACCTGTCTTAATGATCTTTGTGTAACCGCCGTTGCGCTCCGCATAATTCGGTGCAATCTCATCGAACAGCTTCTTGGCAACGTCTTCCTTAGTTACATATGCCAGAACCTGACGCTTAGCGTGCAGATCATTCTTCTTAGCAATTGTAATCATCTTCTCAGCCATTGCACGTACTTCCTTTGCACGTGTTACAGTGGTTTCGATCTGACCGTTTTCCAACAAGTATGTTACCATACCACGCAGCATTGCCTTTCTATGATCAGTGGTTCTGCCCAGTTTTCTGGTTCCCGGCATCGTTATTCACTCCTTTTTATCGTTAGGACTTCCCCAAAGGGCTCCTGTTCTTTTCACGGTTTTGTTTTCTCAGTCTTCCTCTGATGAAAGATCAAAGCCCAGTGACTGAAGCTTCTCTCTTACTTCATCAAATGATTTCTTACCAAGATTACGTACCTTCATCATTTCTTCTTCTGACTTGTTTATCAAGTCATCTACGGTGTTGATTCCGGCACGCTTTAAGCAATTGAAGGATCGCACTGATAAGTCAAGTTCCTCAATGGTCATCTCAAGAATCTTTTCTTTTCCCTTTTCATCCTGATCAACCAATACCTCTGCAATACTTACTTCATCACAAAGATCAATGAACAGTTTCAGATGCTCGTTGAGGAGATTGGCTGCCTGTGATAATGCTTCCTTTGCAGAGATAGTTCCATCTGTCCATACCTCCATTATAAGCTTATCGTAGTCAGTAACCTGTCCAAGTCGTGTATTCTCAACCTGATAGTTTACCTTTAAAACAGGAGTATAAATACTGTCAACTGCGATTACATCTATTATTGATGAATTCATCATTTGCTTATTGCGTTCCGAAGAAACATAACCTCTGCCACGGTCAATTACAATCTCCATGTTAAGTTTTGCGTCCTTATTAAGAGTTGCAATGTGCATTCCTGGATCAAGAATATTTACCTCGGAATCTGTCTTGATATCCCCTGCTGTTACCTCACATTCACCTTCTGCTTCAATGAATACAGTCTTAGGACCTTCTCCATACAGCTTTGCTGTAAGACCCTTGAGGCTGAGGATTATCTCTGTTACATCTTCCTTTACTCCAGGAATCGTGGTCAGTTCATGATGCACGCCGTCAATCTTTACAGATGTAACTGCGACACCAGGCAGTGAGGAGAGCAGCACACGTCTGAGGCTGTTGCCAAGGGTAATACCATAGCCTCGCTCCAGCGGTGCTAAAACGAATTTACCATACTTGCCATCGCTCCGCAGTTCAACTGTATCCAGCTCCGGCTTTTTAATTTTTTCCAGCATAAAAGTACCCTCCTATTGCGCAATCGCTTAAGTCCTTGTTTCTTTGACTGTCTAATGTAATCTCTTAAATTACTTAGAATACAGCTCGACGATGAGATGTGCTGCTACTTCGTAATCCAGATCTTCAGGATTTGGAAGACGTACTATCTTTGCAGAATACGCTTCCTTATTAGCTTCCATCCACAGCGGAACTGTACGATCTGCTGTCTGCTCTACAACTTCCTTAAACTTTGCACTGGACTTGCTGCCTTCATGCAGTTCGATTACATCGCCAACCTTTACACGATAGGATGGAATGTCAATACGAACACCGTTTACAGTGAAGTGCTTATGTGTTACAAGCTGTCTTGCATCACGACGTGTCAATGCAAGACCCATACGGAATACTACACTGTCAAGTCTTGTTTCCAGACAAGTGATCAGATTGTCACCAGCTTTACCTGCCATCTTGTTTGCAAGTTCAAAGTAGTGATAGAACTGCTTTTCACCTACACCATAGATAAACTTCAGCTTCTGCTTTTCCTTCAGCTGCATACCGTATTCAGATACCTTCTTACGGCTGTTTGCGTTAGGATTTCTGTTAGATTCCTTGGAGATACCCATTACCATTGGGCTGATTCCCAGATATCTGCATCTCTTCAGGATAGGTTCTCTACTTACTGCCATACTCGTTACCTCCTGTGATTAGACACGACGTCTCTTAGGCGGACGGCATCCATTGTGTGGGATCGGGGTTACATCTTTGATCATCTTTACTTCAAGACCAACTGTCTGCAATGCACGAATTGCTGCTTCACGACCTGCACCCGGACCCTTTACATATACTTCTACAGACTTCAGACCATGTTCCATAGCTGCCTTTGCTGCTGTTTCTGCTGCTGTCTGAGCTGCAAACGGTGTGGACTTTTTAGAACCACGGAAGCCAAGGCCGCCTGCACTTGCCCAGCTAATTGCATTACCCTGTGTATCTGTAATAGTTACAATTGTATTGTTAAATGTGGACTGAATGTGTACAGCACCGTTTTCAATATTCTTACGCTCTCTGCGTCTTCTAATTGCAACTTTCTTACCTTTCTGCTGTGCCAAAACGGAAACCCTCCCTTACTTCTTCTTGTTAGCGATTGTCTTTACCGGACCCTTACGAGTTCTTGCGTTTGTCTTGGTACGCTGTCCTCTTACCGGCAGACCCTTACGATGACGTACTCCTCTGTAACAACCGATTTCTACCAGTCGCTTTATATCCAGAGCAACGTTTCTTCTAAGGTCACCTTCGACTATGCAGTTTTTGTCGATATAGTCACGCAGTTTTGCTACGTCTTCTTCCGAAAGATCCTTTACTCTTACATCTGGATTTACACCAGTGTCTGCCAGAATCTTTGTAGCTGTACTCTGACCGATACCATAAATATAGGTAAGACCGATCTCTACACGCTTATTCTTCGGAAGGTCAACACCTGCTATTCTTGCCATATTTTATCGCACCTCCATTTTTAAAGTCCTGCGGATCAACCCTGACGCTGTTTATGCTTAGGATTTTCGCAGATTATCATTACCTTGCCCTTACGCTTAATTACTTTGCACTTTTCGCAAATAGGCTTTACGGAAGGTCTAACTTTCATTGGATTTTACCTCCTTACAGACTGTCCATTTACCTTGGATGCTCTGCATCCCTTCTGCTTACACCTCTTCTGGCGTTACTTGGCTCTCCAGGTGATTCTGCCCTTTGTCAAGTCATAGGGTGACATTTCCACTGTTACCTTGTCGCCCGGCACAATACGGATATAATTAAGCCGCAGTTTGCCAGATACATGTGCAAGAATGGTATGTTTGTTCTGAAGCTCGACTCTGAACATTGCGTTCGGCAGTGCTTCCTGAACAATGCCCTCTACTTCGATCATACCTTCTTTAGACAACTTTGATAACCTCCCCATTATGGGTTCTTAACTGTGAATTTGCTTAACAAATCACGTAATTTCTTATCCGTGATTTGTGTAAGTGCAGCTTTTTTGCCGGTCATACGAAGATGTTTTACATTCTTTCGCTTAGGTTTTTGGATTTTCCTTGATTTGCCATCTGCTATTAGAGCATATCCCTCAAAGCATTCAAGCACAACAAAAAACTTTCCTTTATCCTTGCCGGCTGTTGCACATACGATCAGACCTTTTTCGGGTTCCATGTGACCTCCTTATACTCGGGTCATTATCACGGGACCGTCCTTG
>CALESG010000144.1 GCA_937907215.1 uncultured Ruminococcus sp. | reverse complement strand
GATTCAGACTTTTTTGAGACTCGCTGCGGCGTTTTGAGTTTTGCGGAATCAGGTTAAAGAGTGAATCTGAAGAAGTTGGTGCAGCAGGAGAAAAGCAAACACTTTTGGAATATAGCGATGTAACATTGTATGACCGACCATGCGATGTTACATTATGCTTTACCAGTCTTGGACTAATTGGAGTTAATTATCATGACGCCAATGGACAATATGAGGAATGGAAGAAGCAAATCACAAATGTTTATGGTGAGCCAACTGACACAAGTGAATATGGATTAGAAGAATGGATGGCAACATGGGAAAATGATCCACTTGGTATAGGAACAAGTATTTACGTTTTTTATCAGGAAAATAATGTCCAAATTTCATTCTTTACAGATGAAACAGGTTCAGAAATGTCACCGCAATAAATTTAAATATTTTTTATATTGAGAAGTCTTGTTTGCCTATTGACATTTTTACTCAAATCGAGTATAATATAGATAATATATAACAATTTGAGTATTGATCATGCATATTTATTTTTATTGTATAATATATCAGGTGGTGAAAACTTATGTTTAATGATAGATTAAAAAAAGTAAGGGAAAAGGCAAATCTTACTGTAAAACAAGCTGCCTCAGCTTTAAGACTGCCATATACCACTTATAATAATTATGAAAAAAATATGCGTGAACCATCGGGCGGAGTTTTGTGCAGGATAGCGGAATTTTATGGTGTAAGTACAGATTACCTGCTTGGTTTGGAAGAAAAATGCGAAAGCTCAAATAAAAGCAGTGATAATAATAGTATTAAGGAAAAAAGTGAAATTCTAAAGAAAATAAACAGCCTTGATGAACACGGCAAGAAACTTGTAAATTTTGTTATTGATTCTGAATATGAAAGATGCATGGAATGTGCTGAAAAACATCAAGAAAGTCTTTTGCAGCCTGAGCCGGAAGAAAAAATAAAGATGATCACTGTAAAGAGCAGTGAATATAAAGTTTCAGCTGGTACGGGATTTCTTCTTGGTGAAGGAGATGCTGATACAGAGGTGGAAGTGCCGGATACACTGCTTGCAAGAAAAGCTGATTTTGCATTGTGTATAAGCGGCAACAGTATGGAGCCTATTTATCATGATGGAGATGTAGTTCTTGTAAAGCGTCAGAATTTTGTAAGCACCGGTGAAATCGGCATATTTGTAGTGGACGGAAGCGGTTATATAAAAAAGTTTGGCGGTGACCGTCTTATCTCATTAAACAATGAATACAAAGATATAATTCTTAATGAAAATACCTATGTTCATTGTTGCGGCAAGGTTATTGGAAGGGCATAAAAACGAGCTGCCGCCAGCTCGACCGCCTTACTATTCCTAACTTTTACTTTTTAAGAACTTCCTTATGAACACAAGTTCTAATAATCTAAAGCATGCAAAGTCCTCTGCCAGAGGGCGATATGCTTGTTTTGTAAATGAAAACAATAAAAAAAGCTGTTGCAGTTTAAATCTCTGCAACAGCCTTTTCACTTTTATTTTTCCAATAAAAAATGGAAAAATTGTATTGATTTACTTGACAATTTTAAAGTCGTGCTGTATAATATTATTAAACAATAAAGATGCTTTTTTGTGATAAAAATATGGGAGGAATTTATAATGAAAAAGTTATTGACAAAGTTCAGTGCTGTACTTACGGCTGCTGCTGTAGGTGCAGGAATCTGTTATGCACTTCCAATTGATGCTAATGCGGATGGTGCATTGTTTGAAAGTGAATGCGAAGACCTTATTATTGAAAATGCTGAGGTCGCTACAAAGGTTTACAATGATGAGTACCCTGGTTATACGGGCGATGGCTTTGTGTGGGTAACAAGCAACGGTACTATGTCATTTACAGTAAACGCTCCAAAGGACGGTATGTATCGTCTTGTATCAAGATGTATTATGTATCTTGGCAATGATGGTGAAATACGTGAAGCTGAGGTAAGTGTTAAGCGTTCTGATGACAGCACATGGAAAAAGAATGTAAAAATTCCACGTACTGCAACATGGAACGATTACAGTTTTGGCGATATTAAACTTACTAAGGGCGAAAACACAGTCACATTTGGTGGCGGTTGGGGTTATTGTCTTTACGATAGTGTAACTCTTACTGCAACTCCGCCGCCGGATTATTCAAAGGCAACTTCTACTCTTGTTGATGCCAAGGCTACTCCAGAAGCAAGATCTCTTATGGGATATATGAAGAGTGTTTACGGCAGCCATATTATTTCAGGTCAGCAAGAAATTTATGGCGGCGGTAATGACGGCAATTCTGAACTTGAATTTGAATATATTCAGGAGAAAACAGGAAAGCAGCCGGCTATTCGTGGATTTGATTTCATGAATTACAATCCGCTTTATGGTTGGGAAGATGGTACAACAGAACGTATCATTAACTGGACAAAGAATAAGAATGGTATAGCAACAGCAGCATGGCATATTAATGTTCCAATCGATTTTGATAATTACGAAATTGGTGATGCAGTAGACTGGAAAGAATGCAGCTATAAGAACTATCAAGCCTCAAATAGTACATTCAATACTGCAAATGCGATCGTTGAAGGTACAAAGGAATATGAGTATTTTCAAGCTGCTATGGAAGATTTAGCAGAACAGCTGCTTATTCTTCAGGAAAATAATGTTCCTATAATCTTTAGACCTCTTCATGAGGCGCAGGGTAATGAAGGCAACTATAGTGATGGTACAGCATGGTTCTGGTGGGGTGACAGAGGTCCTGAAGTTTACAAAGAACTTTGGAAACTCTTGTATACAACTCTCACTGAAAAATATGGTCTTCACAATCTTATTTGGGAATACAACAGCTACAACTACGCTAATTCTCCTTCATGGTATCCTGGTGATGAATATGTTGACCTTGTAGCATATGATAAGTACAATGTAGATAATAATAGAGATGATGGTCTTTCAAGCGGACCGAATGTATCAGCTATTTCTTCTATTTACAATTACCTTGTAGAACTCACAGATGGTAAAAAAATGGTAGCTATGGCAGAAAATGATACTATTCCTACTGTTGAAAATATGGTAGTTGAAAATGCAGGATGGCTTTATTTCTGCCCTTGGTACGGCGAACATCTTATGAGCGAGCGTTATCAGGATGCGGCTACTTTGAGTGAAACATATAATAGTGATTATTGTATTACACTTGACGAACTTCCAGAAGATTGGCTGACAGCTTATGCTGATAAGATTCCATTGACAACAACTACAGCAACTGAAACATCAGAAACAACAACAGTTACTACTACTAAAACAAGCGACACTGAAACATCAGAAACAACAACAGTTACCACTACTAAAACAAGTGATACTGAAACATCATCAGAAACAACAGAAACAACAGTTACTACTGTTACAGTACCTTCAGATGGCGGCAATGGAGATCTGAATCTTGATGGCAGCAGATCAATGATCGATATTGTTTATATAAATAAGTTTATTGCCAATGTAATTATATTAAATGATGAACAGATGAAGGCTGCTGATTGTTATCATGACGGTGAAATAAATGCATTAGATTCAACTGCGTTAATGCAATTTATTGCACAACAAATACGTTTTATTCCGATTGAGCCTGTTCAAACTACAACAGTAACAGAGCTATTTTCTATACAAACTACAACTACAACTGCTGTTTCATATTAAGTTTTATTTTGAATAAATAATATTAAAAAGGAGCTGTTGCAGCGTTAAGTTGCAGCAGCTCTTTAGTGTTTTTATGATAATATATCAAAAATGGAGAAGTTAAATTGGAAAAAGGCTTGAAATTATAATAATAATGTGGTAAAATAATAGATGGCTATTTATTAAGGATGGTAAGAGCGTTTTTTGAGAATATTTTGTCAATCTCTTCTGCCGAAAGAGGCAGGGATTTTAGCTTTTTAATACTTGTTTTCTGATCGCTCCATGGACTGTCCGTTGCGAATAAAATTTTGTCTGCTCCGTGAGTACGAATTATAGACAGTATAATATCAGGATCTGCATATTCCATAACATAAGCAAGGTCGAAATATGCCGGAATGCCGCAGAGTTTTTCAAGTACTTCTGTATGCATTTTAAATCCGCCGGCATGAGCAAGAATAATGCGTGGCTGAGTTGGCATATTGCCCTTATAAACAGCGTCAAACATATGCAAGATCCTATCAGGTGTACATTTTATTTCACCGCTACAGCCTTCATCAATTCCTGCATGAGTGGTTACAGCAAGTCCTATTGACAATGCATATCGTATTATTTCTATGTATCGCTTATCGTCAATGAATGCTGATTGATAGTCCGGATGGAGCTTTATGCCATAAAGTCCCATTTGTTTTATCTGGTCTAAATGTTCAAATGGAGTTTCATCGGCAGGATGTATTCCACCAAAAGAGTATATTCTATCTGTGTTATTCAGCTTATGTGCAAATTCATTTATACTCTTAAATTGAGAAGGCTTTGTAACTACGGGAAGTATTACACTTTTGTCTACATTGCCATTATCCATTAAAGAAATAAGGCTTTTAAGTGAACCGTCACCATAAGGTACATAGCCGGATTTTGAAGCTAAAAAGTCAATCGTTGATTTGGCAATAGCGTCTGGAAATACATGAGTGTGGAAATCAATAATCATTTTGGTCTACTCCTTACATTTTATGTTTATATAATTATACTACTATAGCAGGCATTATTCAAGTGATTTTTCAACAAAAATCAAAGTCAATTTATTTTAAAGGAGAATTTTATATCATGGAAAAAAGATATTATCAGCCTGGAATTGAAACAATGTCCGTAGAGGATATGAAAAAACTGCAAAGTGAGCGCTTTGTAAAACAAGTTAAACACGTTTATGATAATGTTCCATATTATCAGAAGCTTATGAATGACAAAGGACTTACGCCAGATGATATTAATTCTATTGACGATATAACAAAGCTTCCTTTTCTTACAAAAGCAGATCTTCGTGATCAATATCCTTATGGACTTTTGGCAACAGATTTGAAGAACTGTGTTCGCATTCAGTCAACTTCAGGAACAACCGGAAGACGTGTTGTAGCATTTTATACTCAGGAAGATATTGATATTTGGGAAGATTGCTGCGCCAGAGCTATTGTTGCAGCGGGCGGTACAAATGAGGATGTTTGCCATGTATGCTATGGATATGGTCTGTTTACAGGCGGTCCCGGTCTTAATGGCGGTTCTCATAAGGTAGGCTGTCTTACATTGCCAATGTCTTCCGGTAATACAGAAAGACAGATACAATTTATGATGGATCTTAAATCTACAATTTTATGCTGCACACCGTCATATGCAGCATACATAGGAGAAACTCTTAAAGAAAAGGGATATAAACCAGAGGATAATAGTCTGAAGGCAGGCATATTCGGTGCTGAACCTTGGACAGAAGAAATGAGACATGATATTGAAAAGACCTTGGGAATTAAGGCTTATGATATTTATGGTCTTACAGAAACATCTGGTCCCGGTGTTGCATTTGAGTGCCAAGAACAATCCGGAATGCATATAAACGAAGACCATTTCTATGCTGAAATTATCGACCCTGAAACAGGTGAGGTTTTACCGGAAGGTGAAAAGGGTGAACTTGTATTCACATCGCTTACTAAAGATGCGTTTCCTCTTATCAGATACCGTACACGTGATATTTGTGTACTTTCCAGAAAGAAGTGTTCATGCGGACGTACTCTTATAAAAATGTCCAAGCCAATGGGCAGAAGTGATGATATGCTCATAATCCGTGGTGTAAATGTGTTCCCATCACAAATTGAAACAGTTCTTTTGAACATGGGATATACACCTAACTATCAAATTGAAGTTGACCGTATAAATAATACAGATACACTTGACATAAACGTTGAATTGACTCCGGAAGAATATGAAAAGTCCAAGTCATCACTGGAAGTGCATGAGAAAAAGCTTGCTACAGCTATAAAGACAATGCTTGGCATTTCACCAAAAGTACATTTAGTAGCACCAAAGACAATTGTCCGCAGCGAAGGAAAAGCTGTACGTGTAATAGATCATCGTAAACTTCACGATTGATTTTAAATTATTTATAAAACAAATAGGCTGTTGCAGATATTTGATATGTGACAGCCTTTTTTTATTTTCATTTACAAACGCTTGACTTGATTTATATATGATGCTATACTTAAAATAACATAAAATCAAGGAGATAAGAGAAATTTTATGAAACACAAAAAAATTGTAATAAGCGTTTTTATTTGTTTGATTTTGATAGGAATTATAGGCAGCTATTTAGTTATGCACAAACAAATATCTGATCGTAATGTTATAATCACTCAGAATGGCAAAGAACTTTACCGCATTGCAATGGATAGTGTAGATGAGCCTTATGTTATAGAAATCAGAGGCGAAAACGGTGAAGTGAATAATGTTTTGATTTCAAAAGAAAAGGTTCAAATGGAGTATGCCAGCTGTCCTGATGGGCTTTGTGTGAAACAGGGAGCTATTTCGGATGGTGTTTTACCCATTGTATGTTTGCCAAATAAAGTATATATTCAAATTGTAGACGGCAATGATTGTGAAACGGAGGATTTAGATGCAAAGGTCGGTTAAACATTTAGTTTTATTATCAATGTTTACATCAATATCTTTAGTTATTTTTATTTTGGAAGCACAAATTATTATTCCAATTCCGATTCCCGGTATAAAGCTGGGCTTGGCAAATATTGTTACATTATTTGTATTGCAAAAATATAGTATTAAAGATGCATTTGCCGTTTTGATAATGAGAATTTTTTTAGGCTCACTTTTTACCGGAACGCTTGTAAGCTGCATTTACTCTTTTAGCGGAGGAATACTTTGTCTTTTAGGTATGGCGTTTTTGTGTCGTATTTTGCATGGAAAGTTTCTTTGGTTTACAAGCGTATGCGGTGCGATTTTGCATAATATAGGGCAAATTATAGCTGCCATTGCTGTTATGCAGACCATACAGGTAATATGGTATATGCCATTTCTGCTGCTTAGCGGCTGTGTTACAGGCTTGCTTACCGGTTTTGCAGCTATGTTTGTCTTGAATCGTTGGAATAAACAGTAAGAATAAAAATTCCGGTTTAATTTCAATAAAAAACGAGCTGTCGCCAGCTCGTTTTATTGTTTCTTATAATTATCAGTCGCCAAAAGAAATGCCGATATTTCTTGCAGTTGTAACTTCCTGACAATCTTTTTCAACGAATTTTGTTTTTCCGGCAATATCTTCAAGCTTATTTGCAGTAATACATCCGTTTTTCTTAGCTACAGTTAAACCATATTTTCCGTCACGTATAAGCTGTGCTGCATATTCACCAAATTGAGTAGCCAATAGTCTATCATATGCACTTGGAATTCCGCCACGCAGCATATGTCCGGGAACGCAAACTCTTGCTTCAAGTCCGGTATTTTTTTGAATTTGTGATGCAATGCGGTTTGTTGCAGTTACAATTCCTGCTTCCTGACGAAGTCTATTACGTTCTTTCTTTTTAAGCTTAGCTTCCGCAACATCAAAACAACCCTCTGCTACAGCGATAATAGAGAAGTTCTTTCCGCCTTCATTTCGTTTTACAACAGATTCACAAACCTTGTCAATATCATATGGAATTTCAGGAATAAGAATAATATCTGCACCACCGGAGATACCGGAATAAAGAGTAAGCCAGCCTGCTTTATTTCCCATAATTTCACAAAGTAATATACGTGAATGGCTGTTTGCTGTAGAGTGCAGACGGTCAATTGCATCTGTAGCAATATCTACTGCTGTATGAAAACCAAATGTAACATCAGTACCATAAATATCATTGTCAATAGTTTTAGGCAGACCAATTATATTAAGACCTTCATCGGAAAGAAGCTTTGAAGTTTTATGAGTTCCGTTTCCGCCAAGTGTAAGCAGGCAGTCAAGCTTCTGGTCTTTATAGGTACGTTTCATATTTTTGACCTTATCGATTTTATCATCGCCGATAACGGTCATCATCTTAAATGGCTGACGCTTTGTTCCAAGAATAGTACCGCCTCTTGTGAGAATGCCGGAAAAATCTTCTGGTTTCATCTCACGGCATATATTATTTATCAGACCATAGTACCCATTGCAAACTCCTACAATTTCTACATTATCTTGACCAAGCATTTCATAGCAAGCTTTGGCAACACCTCTTATTGTAGCATTAAGACCAGGACAGTCACCGCCGCTTGTAAGAATTCCGATTCTTTTTTTCATATGGATAGTTCCTCCTTTGAAAGCCTTTTTAGGCTATTATTCCATTCAAATTTAATTTATATTCAACATTAAAAATAATTTGACGTTGAATATAATAACTTATTTAAATTGCCTCGCACATCCGCACGCTTATGCGTGCTGCTTGCGGATCGACAAATAGCAAACGCCAAAAATTTTTGTCGTTTGGCTATAATACTGGTAAAATTATAACATTTATTATTGCAGATGTCAATATAAATATGCATTTTTTAGTTTTAAATAAAAAAATAAAATCTCAGCGATGCAATTTAATGCTGCCGCCGAGATTTTTATAACAAGTTTTTTATAATCAATATCGCCTTAAATATCAGAACGAAGTCCCGGAAGCTTGAATTTTTCTTTGATGAATTGTTTTTTAAGCTTCATTGATTCACGAGCGTAATTCATATATGAAACTTTATTTTCATCAAAGTCCTTCATAGACACGCCTTTTTTCTCTGAAATATCAGACAATATTTTTATTCCCAGCCATGGATTCAAGGAGAGAAGAGGTCCTACTGTATTTGTAAAAATTAAGTTTTTATATCTAGCTCCTTCTTTTCCGTCAGTTGTATTATTGCCGTAACCATATATAACTTTGCCGAACGCATCATTATTTTTCAAATCAAAATCCATACACTGAATTTGGCATCCTACAATTTCGATATCATCATTAGTTTTGAACAGAATATCATCGCCATAAACTTCTTTTGTGACATATGGCATTTTTGTACGGTTAAGTTCATTTGCTGTCATATCTATAAATCCAAGACCG
>CALESG010000143.1 GCA_937907215.1 uncultured Ruminococcus sp. | reverse complement strand
TTTCTTTTTTACTGAAAGAACGATCATAGCATACTGTTGCAATATTCTCATAAAACATGATAATTATTTTCCAATAATAGTTATCCATAGTAATATTATCTGATACCGTAATGATAAGCTCTTCCGGTTTCATTTTTTGAAGTGATGATAATAAGATAAATAACGAACTATCACATGACTGTTTTTTTGTCTCAATATCAAAAAAAACATTATCTTCTGAAATATTCAAAGAAAGTTCATTGCATTTTTTACAATCCAAATCGTCAACATTCACAGTTTTGGCTGTTATATCCACAAATCCAGATTGATATGTTTTCCAGATTAAGCCAATGATACCTTCAAAGTTGATAGTAGAAAATGCAAAATGAATAACTGCCTTCTTTGAAACACTGTTCTTTTTAATCCTAGTTTCCAAATAATTTTCGCCAACTTTCTCTCTGCCATTTTTTGAAATCTGAATATGTATCACTGTTTGAAAATACTGAACTGCCCACAATTGAAGTGTATAATCCAAAAGGAATATGACCGAGAATAATTCCTAACGGAAGAATGGTATTTTTACCTACAAACGGTAAATGAAGATGGAAATAATTCGGTAAAAAGCCGTCTTTTAATGTTCGTATATCAACATCAAAACGAAAACCAGGTGCTTTTTTGCTTTTTGCAAAGTTCCAGATAGTACCACCGCCCTGAGGATTCAAATTATCTGGATAAGTTCTTCTTCCCAGTTTAAAATTTTTAGCTGGACCGGTCGGAACGCCATTACTTGCCGCAATTCGAAATACAGAACTAACTGTCATAGAAACACCGGCCATTATTCCACCAAACATAAATCCGCTTGCCAGACCATCGCCAAATGCATCCATTATATTCGAAAAATTAAGCTTTTCACCTTTTAAAAGAGTTACTCCTATATTACAAGCAACATTAATTCCACCAGAAACCAAACCAGTTATTATTGCTGTTTTTAAGCCTCCTAAAAATGCAGCTCCAAACGCAGCCCAAAAACCTGTGCCAGTTCCAGCGGTAAAAACTGTTATTAAAGCCCCTATGACAATGAACGTAACACCAACAAGTATTTCAACCCAATGTTCTTTACACCAACTCTTGACACCTTCCCATTTATCCTTTATTTTTTCTTTTGTTGACTTCTCACACTCAGGCTTCAAATAACTATACTGAGCATAAAAATCATTCTTTAGAGTTTGAATTTTGCTGGCTGATTTATTATCTATTATATTAATGTCTGAAATCAATGTTTCAAGTTTATCATAACCTGTTGTTAAAGCACCCTGCTTTGTTTCCTCTCGTTTTTCAGCATTTTGAGCTTGTGTATGAGAGGTATCTACATTGGCAGCTAGTCGTGCAGTATCAATTTTAGATTTTAGTGTTGAAATACCCTGTGTCAGTAATTTTACAGTTTGTTTTGCACTTGAAAATGCTGTACCTACACATTCAAAACTGCCTGTTCCAATACAACAACCTATTGTATTACCTGCTAATGCAATTACTGCCATATTATACCTCCCATGTTTATGATTATCCTATGGATCTAAACTCAAAAGTAATCCTAATCATCATATTAATTCGGAGCATATGCTTCTTCACTATATTTCACCAATTCTTTTCTTGAACTCTTGCTAACACAGTCATTATTCAGTTCTTGTGCATCAAGTTTTTCAAGTAAATATACGGCCATTTGACTAAAACCCTTCATTTCACTAAACAACCTTATTTCATGATTTTTCGTATAAATCAATAAAGAAAACTGCGGACCTAACCTTGGTCTTAATTTTTTTGTACACATAATTTTAGTGATGTCGTTCAAGTTGAATGTGTACTTCCTTCCAATTCGTGTTCTAACTTTAAATGTGTTTTCATCAACTTCCACCTTAAACATAAGTGTAACATAAACCATTGCAATCGCAATTGGAATTAAATGTGCCGCAAGAAGCACACTCAATCTAAAATTGAAATTAAATACAAACATCAAAATATTCACTATAACAAATATGGAATACAGAAGAAAAAATTCGACCAAATCTTTTTTGGGAAATGTCACTTCAAAATTATTGTTTTCCAATTCGGATTACCTCTCTTAGTTTTCTCTCGTTTTTCAGCATTTTGTGCTTGAGTATAAGAAGTATCAACATTTGCTACTATTCGTGCAGTATCAATCTTGGACTTTAAGGCTGAAAGTCCTTGTGCCAGTGATTTTACAGATTATATCGCATCCCAAAAAGCTGTACCAACGCCTTCAAAACCGCCCGTTCCAATGCAGCAACCTATATTCCTGCCAATTTAATTACTGCCATGGGTTGTTACATTCCCTTTATTCGCCGTTTTGCCATCTGGCTTCGTACTCCTTCATTTCTGTATAATATGTATCTATCCTATACTGAACTGATGCTTCGCTACCAACATTATTAAGCTTACTTGTAACTGTACTAAGTTCAGAATTACAATTATTCAACTCAATGATCACTATACATATTAATACTTTTTTATTCTACTGCATATTTGTTATACTATATAGAATATTATACACCGCTATCAAACAGCGTTAAATCCTATATAAGACAACGAAGATACAAATGCACATTTTATATAATAAACTTGAACGATCATAAAATATATACAAAGAAAATTACTTTGTCTTTTTTACTGCTAAAGCTTTACAGCATCTGGAACCTTAGGCTGATATAAATCATAAACAGATGTAGCTTCACACGACTTTACAGCAACTTTTTTGCTTACATTCGCCAAAAGCTTAAGCATTTTATCTTATTTGATTTATAATAAATATTTTTCTCACTCAAAAAATCTCTGAACCTCATCAAAATCAAGCCATATCGAAATCCAGTAAGGGTACGGTAAGGGTATGGAATCATGTTTTTATTCATATGGGCAAAAAATAATCCTCGTAAATAACGCATTTACGAGGAATTTTGGTTGCGGGAGCCAGATTTGAACTGACGACCTTCGGGTTATGAGGCGATTATCATATCGATTAAACAGTATTATCCTACATTGTTGAATGTCGATAAAGTCCGAAATTTCGAGCTTTTTAAACATTATGATTACTATCATAATCAAACTTCATAGAGAACTCGTTAGGAAAAAAGTTAGGAAAAACCATCTTGTTTGTATTGATTTTTTCGCTTATATATTTAACATTTCATATATAAGTTTAAGCATTATTAACAACACGCCTATTGACTTGCTATTAGTAATCATATAATATAGTGTAAGGATTGTAAAACCCTAAATCAAGATATTTTTATTCACCAAGAGAGATGTAATATGATTAGCAATAACCAATCAATTTGCCCCAAATGCGGTGGAAGTCTTAAATACTACGACAGTGTTAAACGTCTTGTACGTACGAAATATGGCAAGAAAAACAAAGTAATTATCAGAAGATTACGATGTAAGCAATGCAACTCGATACATAGAGAACTTCCCGACTTTATATTTCCCTACAAACAATATGAAGCGGACATTATTATAGGTGTATGTGAAGGTTATATAACCTGTGAAACTATTGGATTTGAAGATTATCCATGCGAGATGACAATGAATCGTTGGCGGCTTCTTACACCGAGCTTGTTTTTACTAAATGCTATTTTTAATCTAGAATAGTATTTGGAAGGAGGCAAACGCTAATGAATGAACTTATATTTAAATCGAAAAGCAAACATGTCTGGAGGTGTGAACGAACATGAGTACCACAATTCGTCCTGAACTTTCAGATAAAAACAAGTACTGGATAGAAAAACATCGTTACTACGAACTGAAACACTTCTGTCTTCAGTATCCTTTATGGAAACGTACGTACAATTCTTTAGACGGTATGAGTAAACCACCGCAATATATTGTCACACTTTCTAAGAATTACAATATTGGAGATCCTGTTGGCAAATGCGTTGAAGCAAGGTCGTTCTATTCGGATCGCATAAAAATGATAGAACGTATAGCCAAAGAAACAGATGATTCCCTTTCCTGTTATATTTTAAAAGGTATAACAGAGAGTATCTCATACGACCACCTGAGAACGAGATTCGATATTCCCTGCTGTAAAGACACGTATTATGACTTATACAGAAGATTTTTCTGGCTTTTAAGCAGAGAGCGGCAATAGTGTACTTGCTTCGCAAAATTTACATTTTATTTAATGGAGAGAGGGCTGATGCTTAGGCATTGGCTCTTTCTTTTTATTCTAGATTAAAAAAACAGGACGAAGGTGACGAAAAAATGTGTTATATTGATATTGGAAAAACTAAATTTAATATTGTCGCATTTAATTTGTCACCTGAAAAGGAGGCAGTAAAAATGTGGACAGTTGCTATTATTTTACTAAGTGCCGTTGCAATTTATTCCAGAATCGCACTTTGGCAGCACAACAAGAGTGTCATGAATAGCGAGGAGGAATGAAGATGGAATTGATCATCGCAGGATTGATCGGAATGGTTTTAAGTTTCAGCATATTTTTAATTACGTCTAAAAAGAATACGATCGGCAACTTACGAGTAGACCACTCTGATTTAAAAGACGATCCCTATTTATTTTTGGAATTAGAAACCGATATTAAATCTATTTCCAGAAAGAAGTATGTACTCATGAAAGTACGAGTTGAAGATTTCATTCCGCACGAATAACAATCCCTTTTATGGAACCCTAACACAACGAAAGGAGAAATGAAATATGGGTGAAGAAATCAAAACATTGTTAGAAGAGGAGATCAAGTCCGAAATTAAAAACTTGTCATCTCTGAAAGCCGGAAGCGAACAGCATTCCACAGCAGTGGAGGACTTAGCAAAACTATATAAGCTGAAGATCGACGAGGATAAGATTGCTATAGAGTATCTGGACAAGGATCAAAATCGTGAAAGCGATAAGGAGTTCAAAGATGCTCAATTGAAGGAATCTGTTAAAGATCGATGTGTCAGAATCGGTATAGCTGCTGCTGAACTTGTACTGCCGTTGATGTTCTACGCTGTATGGATGAATAAGGGATTCAAGTTCGAAGAGACAGGAACTTATACCTCAAGAACATTTGGAGGTTTAATCAATCGTTTCAAACCAACTAAGAAGTAACCGGTTCCAAAAGCGGAGAGTTCGTGTGAATAACACGTTCTCTTCGTTTTTATCCTTCTCCAAAATTACAAGCACTATTATGAGAGATGTAAAAGTGCTTTTTATCTCTTGATAAAATCATCTAAGTATAGTAAAATATACTTACTCAGAAATATCAAGGAGGTAATTTATAATGAGCTTTTTTAACGACGCACAGATAGACGCTTTACTTACCGGAAGGTATATTTGCAGTGAATGCGGGGCACTAATGGAATTTGAGAACGAGTGGGAGGACACACTGGTATGTCCCAAATGCGGTAATTCCATTGATTCTGATCGCTATGGAATGAGCGATGAAGAATATGATGCTCTGTATCCAACTATGGAAGAAGTTTGCGGATATGACGACGAGGATGAAGAAGATGAATATTACGGAGAAACATACGATGAAGTATGTGGAGAATTAAGCGACGATTAAACAAGATTATTATTAAGCGAGAAGGAGTTCTGAAAAAGGGCTCTTTCTCTTTTATTTTTAAAGGAATACTATGAGATACCATTTTGATAAACCTGAAATATATCGGTCTATGTACGGTATTAGCTATACTTGTAATCATCCTATCTATAATAGCTGTACTCTATATAAAATTAAAGATAAAGGATTGGCAGTCATTCAACAGCGGTTTGATTCCGAAACTAAGAAGACGTGGTGGAGTGAAATAGATCCATGGATTACTGATGCGTTATATTTGCACCCTGATTTTAAGAAGTATTTCGGTAACCATGCCGGAGCTTGTACGGACGGGTTATACCCTACTGTAACTGTTCGTCAAATCATGTGGGCGCTTAAAATAAAACCTATCAAACGAGAAAGGTGGGAAACAGTATTTGACAGGCGAGATATTTGACTTCGCAAAAAATACAACGTGCTTTATGAAAGGAGCGTGTCAATATGACGAATGATAAAATTATCAGAATTCTAGATATGGAATACGACATGGAAATGAAGTGTGCAAAAATGTGTAATGATTTAATGAAAAAAACATTTAATCCGATTAAACTTGTATGTCTTTATTTCTATCGTAAGAGATATTTAGAACATTGTTTTGGTATCAATTTGGCAAAGAGACAACTTATGAAAGTAATGGAGACAGAGAGGGAGTCCTAACAAGGACTCTTTCTCTTAATTTTTATTTTTACGAAAGGAGCGATTATGAGTATTGAAGAATTTGAGCGTCTATTATACGATATGTATCAAATGGATGTTTGTATGCCGCCGCTTTTCGGAATATGGAAAGATGAGTTCGAAAATATAAGTTACTCCGTATGGGCAGTCAACGAAGTCGAAAAATATATCGTCGAACGAATCCATCCTAGTACGTATGGTTCGGTTGATGAATTCTGTGAATTAACTCGGGAATTCATAGCTAAAACCACACAATATTCTAAAATGAATCTCGAAAACCAACAAATATTTCAAGCTGCCAGAAATATGGCGATTAACATTTTGGATCTTCTGGAAGCAATGAAATAAATTCGAAAAGGAGAAAAATGTGAGTAAGAATCAAGTATTTCAAAAAACGATGCGTAAGTCTGAATTATCGTTAAGGAGATATTCCCCTATTGCTCTGTCTTGCATAGCATCTATAGGTGTTATTGTAACAGCTGTTGCTGCTGTTAAAGCTACCCCCAAAGCTGTAGAACTTATTAAAGCAGACATCAGAGAAAAACATAGCGGTGACGCTTACGCCTATACTAAAAAAGAGGCGATCACAACAGCATGGAAATGTTATATTCCGGCAGCAGCTTTCGGAATCTCTACTATCGCCTGTATAATAGGTGCAAATGCTTTGAATAGGTATCAACAGGCAATGCTCACCAGTGCCTATGCGCTTATACAAAATTCTTATAGGGAATATAAAGACAAGCTGAAAGAGCTTTACGGTGAGGAAACTCATAACGCTGTCGTAGATGCCATAGTGAAAGAGAAGTGCGAAGATGTCTATATTTCAGCACCGGGAGGTTTCTATGACTCCACTTTATATTTCGGCGAAAGCGCAGAACCTGAAATCACTCGAACTTTCTACGATAGCTTTTCTCAGCGATATTTTGAAACAACTATTGCAAATGTTATCGAAGCAGAATATCATTTGAATCGTAACTATATGCTTGGAGGTGATGTTACCCTAAATGATTTTTATGAGCTTCTTGGATTAGAGAAAACTGATATAGGAAGCACACTGGGGTGGTCATCCTATACCGGTGATATTTTATGGCTAGATTTCAATCATCGTCTTACAACTCTGGATGACGGTATGGAGATATTTATTATCGAAATGGTTTTTGAACCAACAGCAGATTGTATGGAAAATTTTTAATTCACGCACAAATTACATTTTACTTTATGAAAAACTAAAAGGAGGTTTCGCTTTATGAAAAGCACAATTTTGGTTAAAATTCTCGGTCTTGTTGCGACCGTAGTAGGTGCAGGAGCTACGCTTCTCACCAACTGGGTTGAGGAAAGACGAATGGAAGAAAAAATCGACGAACGCATTGACAAAAAGCTTGCCGAACTTAGCGATGAAGATGAGGAGTCCTAACAAGGACTCTTTGTCTTTTTTATTTGCATTTGCTCTATGTGTGACACAGCAGTATCGATCATACAAGAGTATGTCGACAAACATTTTTTCAGTCCGTCTAACACCTGGTGTAAGTACGAGTTCGAAAAGAGATCGTATTCCAGATGGGCTGCTTATGAAATTATTGATCGAATTATGGATAAACCTTTTGAAATACCTATATGCGTTATTGAGAATTTCATATTTGAAATGGCTATGTATGCTTGTTATGGCGAGGACAAACATCGTAGCTTTATATTTCAAACGGCAGTTGAAACCGCTGAAGAAATCATTTTGTTGTTTAACTGAAAGGAGAAAAATATGAGCAAACACGGAATCATAAAAAGTATTTGTATGGCAACTAAAAAGTATAGTCCTGAAATACTTACTGGCATTGGAATTGCCGGAATGATCACCACAACGATCATGGCAGTAAAAGCAACTCCTAAAGCACTTATTCTCATAGAGGATAAAAAAGACGAATTGGAGACAGAGAAACTTACACCTATAGAGACGATAAAGGCAGCTTGGACTTGTTATATTCCATCGGCTTTAATTTGTACTGTTTCATTATGTTGTCTTATTGGGGCAAGCTCTACCAACTTCCGTCGAAATGCTGCTCTTGCAACGGCGTATACACTTTCCGAATCTTCCATTAAGGAATATCAAGAAAAAGTAACACAGACCATCGGAGAGAAAAAAGAGCATGCTATCAGAGATGAAATCGTCAAAGATAAAATTGCAGATGATCCTGTCCGAAATGTCATTATCACAGAAAAAGGTGATAGCGCCATCTGTTACGATGTCTTATCCGGACGATATTTTAAATCCGATCAAGGTGAAATCAACCGAATTGTAAACGAACTTAATCGCCGAATGCGTGATGAGATGTATATTTCATTGAACGATTTCTACTTTGAGCTTGGCCTTGATAGCGTCAAACTTGGCGACGAGCTTGGATGGAACATCGATAAAGGATATATTGATATATATTTCTCATCTCATCTTGATGCAAAAGGTACACCTTGCCTTGTACTCGACTATAGAGTGGCACCGGTATACGATTATATATAAACTGACCACGCAAAAAATACAATCTATTTAATGGAAGAACATTCCATAATTTTAATATCTGAAAGGATGAATCACAATGGATAACACTGAGATCATGAACAATGAGGTAATTGAAACTACTGAGGAGGTCATTGAAGAAATTACTAAGAACAATAGTTTAAAAACTGGAGTAGGTATTGGTTTAGGTATAGTTGCAGGCGCATTAGCCTACAAGTTAATATTAAAACCAATAGCTACCAACGTCATAACTAAGTTCAAACAGAAAAAGATGACTGCTAAAGAGAAGATTACCTGTACCTATAAACCTGTAGTTATTAACGATGAAGATCTAAAAGACGTAAATTAAGAAGTTCTTATAAGAGAAAGTGCCTTTAACAAGGTGCTTTCTCTTTTTTTCTTTTTATTTTAAAAGGAGGTCTATTATATGCCACAATATCGATACGATGGACCAGTTATGCAATTTGAAGACTGTGTGCAGAATCGATGGGAAGCAAGCACTGTCGCATCAACGGAAGCTAAGGCTAAGAATAATCTTACCTATCGCTATAAGAAGGAGAATGGTTTAACACTGAACACAAAAATTACTTTGCCATGTAAACTGATTCCGGCATAAGAAAGGAGATCAATAAGTGAAAAACTACAAGTCAAATTCTGATAAAGCTCGTTATGAGCGCAACTCCGAGAAGAAGGTAGAACCAGTCATAACCGGAACTGCAAAGACAAGAAAGAAAAGAGAAACGCATAAATTCACAGATATATTTATCGCTGAAGATGCGAATAATGTCAAATCATATATTTTGATGGAGGTTATCATCCCCACTGTCAAAAAGACTATCTCAGACGTTATTACTACAGGGATTGAAATGCTTCTTTATGGTGAATCAGGTCGAAGTAACAAAAGCACCTCAAGATCAAAGGTATCATATCGTAATTACTATGAGCGTGATTCCGATCATATTCGTGCGAATTCCATTAGCAACAGACGCAGCGGTCTTGACTATGATGATATTCTATTTGATACTCGTGGTGATGCCGAGGCAGTACTTGATGCTATGAATGATATTATCAGTCAGTATGGAGTGGTAAGCGTATCAGATCTATATGACCTTGCTCGTGTTCCAAATGATAACTTTACTATGAATAATTACGGTTGGTCAAACATTGGTGGTGCTACCGCAGTCAGAATTAGAGATGGTTATATTTTGAAACTGCCCAGAGCCATTCCGTTAGACTAAGAGGAGGAAACTAATGAAAAATCTATCGAACAGAATGTCTGCTGAAGAATTCCAGAGGCTTCTCGATCAGCTGGATGGAAATAGCCTTCGGACACTCAAAGAAAAAAATGCAAAATATTCTTCGAACGAAGACTGTTTGCACAACTTTCGTTCCGGCGGTGATATTTTTGGCGGAACCCCTGCTCAAGCTTGTTGGGGGTATTTAACTAAACACTTAGTTGCATTGCGTGATATGGTGGAGCGCAATGATTTCAGTGATAATGCTGATTTCCTGGAAAAGTGCCAGGATTCTATCAACTACATACGCTTCCTTTGGTGCATTGGCAATGACGAACAAAGCCGTCGTGCTAAGGGACAAAATGATATTTCTGAAAATGTTAAAGGAGAAGAATAAAATGAAAAATAAGACTACAATAATCAAAAGTATGAGTGGCATTGCTACTAAGGCAATTATGAAGCTGAAAAAACATAGTCCTGAGATTCTCGTTGCAGCAGGTATTGTAGGGGCTGTTACAAGTGCAGTCATTGCTTGCAAAGCTACTACCAAAGTTGGTAGGATCATCGAAGATACAAAAGAAACTCTTGATACTATTCATGACGGTGTTGATAATGGCGAGATAAACGGAAATGCCTATACTCCCGATGATGGTAAAAAAGACATGACTATGGTATACATTCAGACTGGTGTTAAATTTGTTAAGCTTTATGCACCTGCCGTTATTCTCGGCGCCCTGTCCATCACAAGCATTCTTGCTTCTAATAACATCCTTCGCAAACGCAATATAGCCCTTGGTGCCGCTTATGCTGCAATCGATAAGAGCTTCAAGGAATACCGTAACCGTGTTATAGAAAGGTTTGGCGAACAGGTTGATACCGAACTTAAATATGGCATTAAAGCTAAAAAACTTGAGACAGTTGAAGTGAACCCTGAAACCGGCGAGGAAAATAAAGCAGAAAAAACTGTTATGGTTACTGACCCTAACTTATGCAGCGATTACGCAGTTTACTTTGATTCCAAAAGCCGTAATTATGAAAACAATACGGACTATAACCGCATGTTTCTAAGGGCTCAGGAGGCTTATGCAAATGATAGACTTCAAGCCCGTGGTCATCTGTTTCTGAATGAAGTTCTTGACGATCTGGATTTGCCTCGTACTCCTGCCGGTCAAATCGTTGGTTGGACTAAGGATGGTCCGGACGGATATGTAAATTTCCGCATAATAGAAGTAAATCGTAAAATTGAAGATGGACGATATGAACCATCTCTTCTGCTCGACTTTAATGTTGAGGGTAATATCTGGGAAAAGATGTAACGTAAAGGAGAATACATAATGAAAGCTTTGTTTTCGTATATTTTTTCCACTATAGCCGGAATTTGCTTTGTAAGCGGTATTGCGGTTCTATCTGGTGGAAAGGAGTATTAAGAAATGGATATTCTGAATGATTTCATTTCTGCAATCAACGTTATACTTGACAGCAAACGAAAAAGACATATTACCGGCGGGATTCTTCTTAGTACAGCTTTGCTGTTCGGAGGTCTCGCCGTAACAGTTATTACTATTAAATCGGACGAGGAGGATTATAATGAATAAAATTAACTTTGTCATGTTTATATTTGGAGCTGCCGTTGGCTCTGCTGCTGCACGTGTTTATCTCAAAAAACATTATGAGAAAATAGCTCAGGAAGAAATCGACTCGGTTAAAGCTGCGTTTAGTAAACATAAACCTGATTTCAATTCTAAAAATCAAAAGAATGAGTGTGAGATTGAAAATAAAAATCAAAAACTTAAACCCGATCTTGTAGGCTATGCTGCTAAACTTCACGAGTATGGTTATACGGATTATTCTACGAATGACGAAAAGAGCAACAAAAAAAGAAAGGATGATTCTATGCTGGATAAACCATATATTATCTCCCCTGAAGAATATGGAGAAATTACTGATTATGAAAATCTCAGTCTGACATATTATTCAGACGGCGTACTTGCAGACGACGATGATAAAATAGTTGATGATATTGAACACACTGTAGGCGCTGACTTTGCTGATCACTTTGGCGATTATGAAGACGATTGCGTCTTTGTTCGCAATGACTGTCTGGGATGCTATTACGAAATTCTCAAAGATTACCGACCTTATAAAGCCATTATAGGCTCAGGAGGACTAAATGATTGAATTAGAGCTAAGCCGTGAATATTTTAAATGGATGTGCCAGCTCGTATGTATCAAACCTTATGATCGTAGACTGTCTTATAGCAAGCTTTTGAATCATCTTAACGATATTGATTTTCAATATATTTTACCTATGGATGGTAACAGAGCCGAAGATGGGATAGCTCTCCGATACCGTTTTGGTTACGAAAAAGAATATGCAGATTCTATGGTCGCCAGTTATCTGGATAATCGTCCTTGCAGTGTATTAGAGATGCTTATTGCATTGGCGTTTCGCTGCGAGGAACATATTATGGATAACCCCGATGCTGGTAATCGAATGGGACAATGGTTCTGGAATATGATCGATAATCTAGGGCTTGAGTCTATGAATAATTCTCAATTTAATGCGGCGTATACGGATGATGTGATATTTCGATTTATGGAACGAAAATATAAACGAAATGGCGAGGGTGGTTTATTCACTATTAACCACTGTAAGTATGATATGAGAAACGTAGAGATATGGTACCAGCTTAATTGGTATTTGAACGGTATCATTTAAGGAGGATTTTTATTATGATCCACAGTCAGATATACGGGTGTTTCAAAGAATGCTTACCCGAACAGGCAAAGAAAGTCACTGAATACTTTCCAAATGGTAAAAACAGCATTCGAGTTCGACAAGCAAATAAACAGGAATTTATATTTTCATTTAATGGGATCAAGGCTTGGAAGTTTGAGACTATCTCTCAATTCCTCGCTGATATGAAAGGAGAAGAGAAACATGGATGAGATGATTCATTATATTTTCAGCAACCTTCGTCGTTCTGAAAAAATCATAGCCAAAAACCTTAGAGAACAAAAGAGCTTCAATCGCAGCGTGAAACTTTTTGCAGTTATTATTACTGTAAACACGATCGCATTGAAATTTGAAAACAGCAAGATGAGTAACGAAATCAAGAACCTTAAATCTGAAATCAATGATCTGAAAACCACGAGAGGAGAATGATGAATCTCGATGATTGACTTTTTAATGATTTCAACCCGTAGTACGAAGCGTGGCGTAATAGAGATCTATCCGAAGTTTATCATTAAGAAAAGCTCCGATCTTATGATCAGAGGCGGTGATTTTTATGCTATCTGGCTGGAGGACCGTGGTTTATGGTCTACTGATGAACAGGATGCGATACAGCTTATCGATCAGGAACTTAACAGATATGCAGAAGAAAATCGTACTCGTTTTGATTCCGATGTCAAAATTCTACATATGTGGGATTCCGAATCGGGAATGATTGATTCTTGGCATAAGTATTGTCAAAAGCAAATGAGAGATTCGTTCCATATGCTGGATGAGAAATTGATATTTTCGAACACGCCCACTAACAAGAAAGACTACGCAAGCAAAAGGTTATCGTATCCACTTAATCAAGGAACTATTGACGCTTATGACAAATTGATGTCAACACTCTACGACGAAGAGGAACGAACAAAAATTGAGTGGTCTATCGGCTCTATTGTTTGTGGTGAGTCAAAAAAAATACAGAAATTCATGGTTCTTTACGGTGCAGCGGGTACTGGTAAATCAACAGTTTTAAACATCATACAACAGCTTTTTGAAGGATACTACTCAGTATTTGATGCAAAGGCTCTGGGTTCTTCAAGCAACTCGTTTGCATTGGAAGCGTTCAAGTCTAATCCTCTTGTTGCCATTCAGCATGACGGTGATCTATCGAAAATAGAAGATAACACCAGGCTGAACAGTCTTGTTTCCCATGAAAAAATGACAGTGAATGAAAAATTCAAATCCACTTATACAAATGATTTTAAGTGTTTTTTGTTTATGGGTACAAATAAGCCTGTAAAAATAACAGATGCAAAATCCGGTCTTATAAGACGTTTGATAGATGTTTCGCCTTCCGGCAACAAACTGAGTTCCAAAGAATACAAAGCCATAATGAAGCAAATAGAATTTGAGCTTGGTGCGATTGCCTATCATTGTCAAGAGATATATCTTAATGATCCCGGTATGTATGATGATTATATTCCTGTAAAAATGCTTGGAGCGTCTAATGATTTCTATAATTTCATTATTGATTCTTACCACGTATTCAAAAAAGAAGATGGAACAACTCTCAAAGCCTCATGGGAAATGTATAAAGCTTATTGCGACGAGGCAAAAGTGGCTTACCCTTTTTCTAAAAGGATATTTAAAGAAGAACTCAGAAATTATTTCCGAGAATATAAAGATCGTTTCAATCTTGATGATGGTACTCGAGTACGCAGCTATTATGCCGGTTTCAGAACTGAAAAATTTGAAGATCAGACTGTCACTGAAAAAGCAGAACCTGAACACAAGCTGATAAAGTTCTTAAATCAACCTTCAGTTTTTGACAGTGAGTGTACTGATTGTCCTGCTCAATATGCTACAGCCATGGAAACACCCATTTCCAAATGGGACAATGTTACCACTAAGCTAAAAGATATATCTACATCAGAACTTCACTATGTTAAAGTACCTGAAAATCATATTGTTATCGACTTTGATATTCAGGATAAGGACGGCAATAAATCCTTTGAATCAAACCTCAAAGAAGCAAGCAAATGGCCTCCTACTTATGCAGAGCTCAGTAAAAGCGGTCAGGGCATTCATCTTCATTATATTTATTCCGGCGACCCGACAAAGCTAAGCAGAATTTATGATGACCATGTCGAAGTCAAGGTGTTCACCGGCAATAGTTCGATAAGACGAAAGCTAACAAAATGTAACGACTTACCTATCGCAACAATCAGCTCAGGCTTGCCATTGAAAGGAGAAAAGCAAATGATAAATTTTGAAGGGGTGAAGAGTGAGAAAAGCCTTAGAACTCTGATAAAACGAAATCTCAATAAAGAAATTCATCCAGGTACTAAACCCAGTATCGATTTTATTTATAAAATCCTTGAAGACGCTTATGCAAGTAAACTCAACTATGACGTTACTGATATGCGAAATGCTGTGTTAGCGTTTGCAGCAAACAGCACACATCAGGCTGATTATTGTATTAAACTCGTAAACAAAATGTGGTTCAAATCTGCTGACCGGTCTGATGGAGTAAAAAACGATGATGCCAAACTTGTATTTTATGATATTGAGGTATTTCCGAACTTGTTCCTTGTCAACTGGAAGATTGCCGAGGACTATTCTCCAACGGATTTCCAATCTTGGGAAGATTATATCCGAGAACTCCAAACTAATCATAAACCTGTTGTTCGTATGATAAACCCCTCCCCTGCTGAAATCGAAGAACTAATGAGGTTACGTCTTGTTGGTTTCAACTGTCGACGATACGATAATCATATTTCGTATGCAAGACTGATGGGTTATACAAATGAACAGCTTTACAACCTTTCTCAGAAGATCATTAACGGCAGTGCAAATTGTTTCTTTGGTGAAGCTTATAATGTTTCTTACACAGATGTGTATGATTTCTCAAGTAAAAAGCAGTCGCTTAAGAAATTTGAAATCGAATTGGGAATGCACCATCAGGAGCTTGGTCTTCCCTGGGATCAGCCTGTACCTGAAGATCTTTGGACTAAGGTAGCCGAATATTGTGATAATGATGTCATTGCTACAGAAGCTGTATTTAATGCTCGTAAGGCGGACTTTACAGCAAGGCAAATTCTGGCAGATGTTGCAGGGATGACTGTAAATGACACTACTAATTCTCTCACAACCAGAATCATATTTGGTAATAATCGTAAACCTCAGGATCAGTTCAATTATCGCAATATGGGTGAAATGACAAACGATGCCAGCAGGATCACGATATCGAAAAATGACACAATGTACATTGAATTTGGCGATGAATATACTGTTTTTGATGGAAAAGGAAGACCGATTTTTCCGGGTTATATTTTTGAAAGCGGTAAATCTGTTTACCGTGATGAAGAAGTTGGTGAAGGCGGATATGTCTACTCAGAACCTGGTATGTACAGCAATGTCGCTCTTCTGGATATTGCATCTATGCATCCGAGCAGTATCGTTGCTGAAGAATTGTTCGGACCTGAATATACAAAGCGATTCGATGATATTCTTCAAGCTCGTATTGCTATCAAACATGGAGAATTTGACAAGGCTAAAAAGATGCTGAACGGAGCGTTAGCCAAGTATCTGACTGATGAATCAGCGGCGGCTGATTTGGCTCAGGCTCTGAAAATTGCGATCAACTCGGTATACGGCCTGACTTCAGCAAGTTTCGATCATCCATTCCGTGATAATAGAAACAAGGACAACATCGTTGCAAAACGTGGCGCTCTATTCATGGTTAATCTTAAACATGAAGTACAGAAAAGAGGTTATACTGTAGCTCATATCAAAACTGACTCTATCAAAATTCCAGATGCAATGCCTGATATTATTCAGTTCGTTATGGATTACGGTAAGCAATATGGTTATAATTTCGAACACGAAGCTACATATGACCGTATGTGTCTTGTAAACGATGCAGTTTATATTGCTCGTTATGCTACTATCGAGAAATGCCATGACTTATATGGTAAAGAATATGTAGAACATAGTAAGGATATTTGTAAGGAAAACAAAAAACATCCATACGCTTGGACTGCGACCGGTACTCAGTTTCAAGTTCCTTACGTGTTTAAAACTCTGTTTAGTAAAGAACCTATAGATTTTGATGATCTTTGTGAAACGAAGTCGGTTAGCAGCGCTTTATATTTAGATATGAACGAGGGACTACCGGATGTAACTGCTTTAGAAGCAGAAAAAGACAAGCTCTGGAAGATGATAAATGACCCCAAACGAATGAAAGAACCTCTTGATTTGGAGTGTGCTCGTGTAGAGGAGCTTGATTCCAAAATCGACAAAGGTCACAACTATCACTTCGTTGGAAAAGTTGGTCAGTTCTGCCCTATCAAGCCTGGTTGCGGCGGTGGAATACTTCTTCGTGAAACTGAGAATAAGAAAACCGGAGCAAAAAGTTA
The DNA here is from genome assembly GCA_937907215.1 of uncultured Ruminococcus sp. Taxonomy (GTDB): domain Bacteria; phylum Bacillota; class Clostridia; order Oscillospirales; family Ruminococcaceae; genus Ruminococcus_C. Next base: position 27,161 of record CALESG010000143.1, on the reverse strand, counting down.
CGCTGCGGCAACGGGTTCAAAAGGATTTCGCTGGTTAGAGTCGGAAATGGTTAAGCAGCTTGAAAAACAAGATGATATTGACCGAACCTATTATAATAGTATGGTCGATGATGCTGTCGAAACACTGTCAAAGTATGGCGACTTCGAGCGTTTTGTTGCTGATGAACCATTTTTCACTGAAAACACTCCCCCTTGGCTTGGTCCCGATGAACCTTATGAGGAAGCAGTCCCATTTTAATATCAAATATTTATAACAAACCCTAAATCGAAAGGAGTAGCTATTATGGCTTATAAAAATGTAGACAATATTATTATTGAAAATGCCCGTATTATATTTAGAAACTTCAAGGGCGAAGAATCCAAATACAATCGTGCGGGCAACCGCAACTTCTGTGTAGTCATTGAAGATCCAGAAATGGCACAAAAACTCATTGAAGACGGCTGGAATGTCCGTGTTCTAACTGCTCGTGATGAAGACGAAACTCCTCGCCATTATATTCAGGTAGCAGTAAGTTTTGACCATATTCCTCCTAAGATAATTATGATTACTCGCAGAACTAAAACGCCGCTGGACGAAGAATCTATCGGTGCTTTAGATTTTGCTGATATTCGTAATGTTGATCTTATCGTTCGTCCTTATAGTTGGGAAGTAAACGGTAAAGCTGGAATAAAAGCTTATCTGAAAACAATGTACGTAACCATTGAAGAAGACGAATTTGCTGATAAATATGCCGATGATGAAGAGGTGACATTTGATGAATAAATTTAAAATAGGACAAACTGTTATGACTTATGCTATTGCTGAAATGATGCGAATAGATAAAAAATTTGCATCATTCGTAAACATGTCTTTTAATAGATACCTAAACTGCGATTGGGGATCTATGGATGACGAAGATAAAGCTCTTAATGATGCTGCTGTAAAAAACGGTGACGAACGAATTCATGCCGCTTATATTGACTCTACAGGTCGAAAGATTTGGATAATCACCGAATGGGATCGCAGTGTGACAACCATTCTGTTTCCGTCGGATTACTGATATATGGCTGGTATATCACTTAGAGATTATCAATTAGACGCTGTTAATAGAATGAAAAACGGCTGTATTCTATGCGGCGGTGTAGGAAGCGGTAAATCCAGAACAGCGCTTGCCTATTACTTTTTTCAGGAAGGCGGCGAACTTCTAAATAATGTTTGCGGCGATAACTATATTCCGATGGAAGATCCACCAAAAGACCTGTACATAATCACAACCGCAAGAAAACGAGATACTAAGGAATGGGAGGGTGAACTTTCACCTTTCCTTCTTTCTACCCATCGGGAAGTCAGTCTTTATTCTAACAAAGTGATCGTTGATTCATGGAACAACATTGGCAAGTACATCGCTGTTACAAATGCTTTCTTTATATTTGACGAACAACGAGTAGTTGGTTCCGGTGCGTGGGTAAAAGCGTTTCTGAAAATTGCCAAATCCAACGAGTGGATATTATTATCCGCTACGCCAGGAGATACATGGGAAGATTATATTCCGGTCTTTATAGCTAATGGATTCTATAAGAATCGAACGGCTTTCAAAGAAGAGCATATGGTTATGACCTGGATAAATGGAAAATATCCAAAAGTTGATAGATATTTAGGTGTTGGTAAGCTTATCAGATTACGTAATTCCATTTTAGTTGATATGGATTTCAAGCGAGAAACAAATGCCCATCATGAGGATATTTATGTTAAATACGATATTGCTAAGTATAAGGATGCTGGCAAATTAAGATGGAATCCATATAAAAATGAGCCTATTGTAAACGCCGGAGAACTTTGTTACGTATGGCGCAAAATCGTGAATTCGGATGAGTCAAGACAAATTGCACTATTGGAGATATTTGAAAAGCATCCGAAGATAATTGTGTTCTATAATTTCGATTACGAACTTGATATTCTCAAGAATCTCTATTATGGAGACAATGTTGAGATCGCTGAGTGGAACGGTCATAAACACCAACCTGTTCCAACTTGCGATAGTTGGGTTTATCTGGTTCAGTATAGCGCCGGTGCTGAAGGTTGGAACTGTATAAGTACAGACACGATTGTCTTCCACTCACAGAACTACTCTTACAAAATTATGAAACAATCAGCAGGACGAACGGACAGACTTAACACGCCATTTAAAGATTTATATTATTACCATCTGAAATCACGATCTGCTATTGATTTAGCTATAAGTCGGGCTTTGAATGATAAAAAGAATTTTAACGAAACTAAATATGTCAACAGTTACTCTAAGAAGAATTTAAACGTTTGATATAGAAAGGAACGAATACATATGAATGTTTGTAAAAATGAAATCCGTGACGCTATAGAAGCTGAACTTGTGTCGGCAAATGAAACTCACCCACCATTTGCATCATTACATGAAGCTCATGCGGTGACGCGGGAAGAATTTGAAGAAGCAGACGATGAACTTATGCTTTGCAATGAATATATACAAAAAGCGTGGTTTTGCATAAAAATGGATAATGTTCAAGGTGCATTAAACTATTTTGCACGATTGAAATATCGTGCCGAACGTCTTGCTATGGAGGCTTGTCAGATGGCTGCTATGGCTATCAAGGCGGAACAGAGCTTTTCGGAGAAATTGGGTCCGGAGAACTGAAAATAAAGATGAAAGGTAGACTAAGCTATGACTGTTACAAAGTTTGGTTTTCGCTTAGTGCTGTTTACATGCTTAAAAGCCGTCCTTAATGCTTTTATTTATCTATATTTACTTTTATCCGTAGGTTTTGTAATCTACGGATTTTTTATTTTTAAACTTGAAAGGATGAAATAATGAATATGCTTAAAGCATGGAATTGGAAGACTGAAAATGGCGAGTAAAACTATTATAATTTGCGACAGGTGTAAGAAAGAAATCAGTTATATTGGTAAGACCACTGTAATAAAAGGATTAAGAAAAAAGGTTAGAAAGTTTCGCTTTAGATATCTTTTAGATGGTAATCATAGCGGATATTTATATCTTGATCAAGATTTTGAGCTTTGCAGTGATTGCACTCGTGCATTTGAAAATTTTTTAAAAAATCAGGAGGAATAAACCTATGCTGAAAAAAAAAGATAAGCTCTAAAATAGATCAGTTACAAAGAAAATTACGCTATTCCTGTTACACAAATATGGAATATGCTAAAGATGGAAAATGCCCTGAAATAGCTGGCGCTACAAAGGTGACTGAGTATTTAAGTGAGAAGTGTATAGGTTATCCGTATCTTTGTTTGGATTGGAAGGATGATAAAAATGAATAAAAAATTTGAACTTACAACCGATACTAAAATGTTTTTAGGAAGAAAACTGTTTCGAATAAAAGCTTTGATAAGTTTTGGCGATGTCAAAAAGGGCGATTTAGGCGGATATATTGAGAAAGAAAGCAATTTATCATATTACGGTAATGCTTGGGTTTACGGTAATGCTTGGGTTTACGGTAATGCTCAGGTTTACGGTGATGCTCGGGTTTCCGGTAATGCTCAGGTTTACGGTGATGCTCGGGTTTCCGGTAATGCTTGGGTTTCCGGTAATGCTCAGGTTTACGGTGATGCTCGGGTTTCCGGTAATGCTGATTATCTTTGTGTTAAAGGCTTAGGAAGATATAACCGAAATACTACTTTTTTCAAATGCAAAGACGGTCATATTCATGTTTTATGCGGATGTTTTGATGGAAATCTTGAAGAATTTACAGCAAAAGTTAAAGAAACGCATGGAGACAATAAATTTGCTAAAGAATGTTTAGCTGTAATTGAAGTTGTTAAGATTCACTTTGAGGAGAATGAAATTGAATTATGAAGAAAAGACCTATACATACGGAAGCTCTGATATTGCTAACCGTTCTGGCTTTCATACTGCTGACGATGAATATTCTGAAATATTGTCTGATAATAGCAGTCTGATAAAACGTGTGCATAATATGTTGGCAGACGATAGATCAACTGTACGAATAATCAGAGAAATCAAAAACGATAGATTCAGTACAGAGCTGCATAAAACACTGGCACTCAAAGAATTGTATCGGAAGTGAAAGGAGAAAATGATGGATAAACTTAAAGTTAATGAATCCTTGTTAGTAGGTGTTGATTTCACAAACGGTGAGGATGTAGGCGTTCTTCTTGTTGGCAGACAAGAAAATGGCGTGGTTAAAATTATCAATGCTTTCCAAGGACAGGAAGCTATTGATATTTACAAAAAACTTATCAATGTGAAGAAAAAGGAGGCTCAAAAATGAAAACTGAAGGAATTGATGTACGAATAAGAATCAGCTTACTAAACCTGCTGATCATACCTGCTTTGGTAAGATTATTATCACATTGACTGCTAAAATCGTTATGTTAATTATGTAAAGGAGAAAAGAAAAATATGATTACTATTGGTACTAAGGTGTCTATTATGCCCGGAACAGACTACGGCAATCGCTTTGTTGGTCAGATTGGAATAGTTAGCATAAACTATAATGACAAAATTGGAGTTCGGTTTGATGACCGTACAAATCCTAACAGTGAATACGGCGTATTCTGGTTCAAAGAAACGTCTTTGGCAGTTATTCCTGATCGTGATACGATTACAGAGATTTCTGTTAAACAAATTATTTATAGTGGCCCGAAGACCATTATTATTTGGTCGGATGGCTCAAAAACAATTGTTTCTTGCAGCAAGAATGATGTATACGATAGATACGCCGGTTTCTGTGCAGCTGTTACTAAGAAGATATTTGGTTCAAATTCAAATATCAAGAAAGTCATCAATCAATGTACAAAGAACAGACCGATTGACGCTTGTAAAAATAAAGACAATACGTCTACCTGGGCTGAAAAAGAAATTGAACTTGCTTGTACAAGAGAGCGTACTAACAGCTCTGAAGAAGGCGAATGGGAGTATGGATGTGCATGCTATGAAAGTGCTTTACGAGCATATAATAGCCTGTTTTCAGACGGTCATAGCGGCTACAGCATTGGTATTACTAAACAAATTCTGAATCGTCTCATTGATGGCAAACCTCTTACGCCGATTGAAGATACCCCTGATGTTTGGAGTAATGTTACAGATACCCACAACAACGGAGTAACACAATATCAATGCAAGCGTATGAGTTCACTTTTTAAATACGTCTACGCTGATGGAACGATAAAATATAGTGATGTGGATCGTTGTTATTGTGTTAATACAGACGGTATCGGACCTTATCATTCCGGTCTCGTTCAAGAAATCGTTGACGAACTATTCCCTATCACTATGCCGTATATTCCGGATAAGCCATTTAAGGTTAATTGCGAGGAATTTCTCACAGACACAAAAAATGGCGACTTTGACACTGTGGGTGTCCTATCTATTGTTAAACCGAATGGGAAATATGTCGACGTATATAGGTACTTTAAAGAGGAAAATAGAGGATTTGTTCCTATATCTTATCAGGAATATATAAACCGAAAAACAAAAGCAGAAAATCTAAGAAAGAAGGATATTAAACATGAGTAATAACTACCGTGACGAACTCGTTCAGCAGATCAAAGATGCTGGACAAGAACTTATTAACCGAGCAGAATCTATGATTCACCCAGATGCAAATATGATTACTGATTTTTATATAACTCTCAATTTCAGCAAAGGTGATTTCCCGGAGATCACTTATTCAACTTCAGTTGTAAATAAGACTACCGTTGACAGACTGGTTTATAGACAGGAGTATGACAATGTTAAAAATTGAAAATACAGATGTTTACGGCTGGGAAGCAGCTATTCGAGGAATGCGTAATCCTATGAATTCTTGGGATAAGAGTGATAGTAAATTGAAAGGACCAAATAAAGTACCGTGTTGCAATTGCGTTTGCTTAAGATGTGATGATGCTCATTATGAAATCGGTTCGAACGACCTCGATCTTATGAAAAAACTTGTATCTGCCGGAACAGACCACAGTAAATTTATGCGAATGATTATTGTGACTTGTGACATCACTGCGCCACTTTACTGGTGGAAAGAGTTTGATACATACAAAGTTGGTACTGTTCGAAACAGTTGTTCTACTATGCATAAGATTCATGAAAAAGAATTCACCCTTGATGATTTTTCGCACGAACATCTAACATTATTGCATACTTCTGATTTTCCTTTAGGACAAGGTGAAAGTATAGATGTTCTTAAAAACACAATAAAATTCCTAAACATGTATCGCGAATATTATAATCGAGCAGTCGATACTGAATGGAAAAAACGTTATTGGTGGCAGATAATACAGCTTTTGCCATCAAGTTACAATCAGCGAGCAACTGTACAGCTGAATTATCAGGTGCTCAGAAATATATATCAAGCACGTAAGAACCACAAGCTTGACGAATGGTATACTTTCTGTAATTGGATTGAGGGATTGCCGTATAGTGACTTGATTACCGGAAACAAAGAGTAACTACACTAAAAACACATCTCCTGTTATGAAGGAGGTGGTACTTATGGATTATTTTCTTGCTGTGAATAATAGGCAACTCGGAATTTGTTTGAGAATGTTATTTGCTGACGGAATTCAAGGTCATGTCGAAACTGTGTTAAACAAAAAGGACAAAATTGAATTTCACATCAGAATCGACACAAACGAAGAGATATTTGAGAAGCTGAAAGAACGCTATGAAATTTTGATTTCATAAAGTATTCTACTTTAAGGGTGAAAGGTCTTATACATGACCTTTTACCTTTTTTACAAAACAAATTGACCTTTCATTATATTTATGCTATAATAAAAATACAAATTACTGACACAAGTCTTATAAGAAAGGGTATGTAGTGAAAATGAAAGTTAAATCGAGAATGGTCTGCCCAGTAAAACAAAAAGATGGAAGTTGGACTACGGTTATTAAGCATTTTGAAGAAGATATTCCGGATCTCGGACGAGAAGAACTCATTTGCAATAAATGTGGATGGTCTACTTATCCAAAATGCAAAGAAACATTTTGCAAAGCTTGGATGAAAAAAGTATAAAATAAACCACTTAAGAGCTGAGATAACCTTGGCTCTTATTTTTATGCTCATTTTACAAAAAAAACATTTATATAGGAGGCTTGATATGAGAGTAAAGAAAACCATGGGTAAAGTATACGGTATGGATATGACAGCAGCCGAGAAAAAAGCAATGAGCATTGAGATGCAGCGTCAGTTTGCTGATTTTGAAGCAAAGCATATTGATGAGCTTGACGCTTTAATTCTCTGGCATCTGCATGAAGAATTCGGGTTTGGTCAGAAACGTCTGAAGAGATTCTATGATACGTTTAGACCACATATATCTGCTCTTTTAGAGAGATATGTTATGGAAGATTCCGATAAGGTTTGGTTATGTACATACAAACTAAAACAATACGGAATAGATATTAACGAATGGAACAAACAAAGAAAGGATCGTGATAAAGTTGACAACTTATGATGGTAGAAGAAATGCGGAGGGATATTCTGATCCCACTGCTTTCGAGGCTTTGCGTAATATCGATAAAGAAGACGAACGGTTTCACAAGCTGCTACATACGATATTCTACTTGTGCGAACTTGCAGGTTTCGAGATTGAGAATCGTATAATACTTATTGATAAGAAAACAAGACGTGTTTGGAGATGAGAAAAATCAAGTGAGTTTCTGCCCACTTTCGAAAAGCGAAAAGCGGTCTTTGCCCACTTTTATAAAAATTTTGACGATGTGTACGGACATTTTTTCTTAATTTTGGCCAAAAAAAGTGGTCAAAAGCCCACTTTTAAAAACAAAAATGGCCATAAAAAACCTCGCAATTGCGTGCTTTTTTGGCTTTTTGCCCACTTTTCCACTTTTTTCTTATTTAATTGTGATAAAAAGTTTTAATAATATATATAAGTAAGTGAAAAAAAGTGGGCTTTTGACCACGAGTATATTTTGCAAGGTAATTTTCGCAAAAATGTTATTTTTTACAAAAAACTCTTCCCTTTTATTTTGATTTATGTTATAATGTAAGAAATTATATAATTACATATTTTAGCGAAAGTATGGAGAGATCTGATATGGATAAGAATTTCGAAATAAAACCCGTTGAGGAAATAAAAGATATTGAACGCAGACCTGAATATAAAAAGCTTAATTTCACTTCTGCACACAAGATGCAATTAAGCGCATTATATCAACAGCTTCCTACAGCAATAGCTGCCGGAACTTTGAATAACGCTTATGTTTTAAGTATGCCGGAAGGATTATCAAGCACTTGTCATCTGATGGAATATAAAAGCGGTGGATTTGGAACTCCTATTCAAGATGCAAATGGTAAAATAGTTGGACACGGCTCCATTCATGAATTGTCTGCTCAAGCGGCTGTTCTTGGAATATTTAGTGTTATGTCGGTTGCGTCAGGACAATATTTCTTATCAAAAATCAACAGCGAACTTAAAATGATAAATCAAAAGATAGATAAAATTCTGGAATTTCTTTATGGAAACAAAAAAGCAGAATTGATGGCTGAAGTCAGTTTTGTTAAATATGCTTATCAGAATTACAGCTCTATCATGGAACACGAGCATCAAAAGGCAGCGACTATAGCAAGTTTACAAGATGCTAAAAAGGTTGCTATGAAAGACATTGAATTCTATATGAGTGATTTAGATAATAAAGTCACTTCAAAAAGCGGATCTGATATTAGTGCGTTATCTGAAAAAGCATTTCAGATAAAAGAAAGTCTTGAATTTTCTATGCAGCTTTACGGTATGAGCAGTTTGCTTGAAGTATACTATTCGCAAAATTTCGATCCCGAGTACCTCAAATATGTAGAAAATGATATTTCTATTTACATGGATAAATGCGAAAAAAGAATGCTGAATAATTTTTCAGCTCTCAAAGTTCTTATCGATCATGCTAAGGGTTCACTGTTTAAAAAACTCGATAAATCTGATATTGAAAAGAAAGTTGAAAAGTTCATTGAATCTATGACTCAGGGTGAAGAGTCTAATATAAGCAAATCACTAAAAGCGTCATTAAACGCACTTACACAAAAATCAGAATATTACTTTACGATTGATGGAAGTGTATTTTTGAAAAACGATGATTGATTTAGTAAATAATAAAAGCAGCTTACAAATCTAATAACATAATATAGACAGAGGTGTTTAATCGTGCCTCTGTCTTTTTTATTTACCTTTTTCACACCACGCCAAAAAAACATTCCCTTTTATGAAGAGAGAGTAAAAAAGCTATTTTAAGAATAGTCATGCTCTTTTACGTTTGACAATTTTACACGAAAGGAGTGCCTATTGAATTATGCTCGAAAGCAGATTCCAATCTAAGCTCATCAAAGAACTGAAAAAGCTATTTCCATGTTGTATAGTGATTAAGAGTGACGCTGGATGTTTACAAGGTATTCCCGATTTACTAATTCTATACAAGGATAAATGGGCATCCCTTGAGTGTAAACAAAGTGCTGGTGCGAAAAAGCAACCAAATCAAGAATACTATGTGGACAAAATGAATAAGATGTCTTTCTCAAGATTTATTTGTCCCGAAAATAAGGAGGAAGTTCTGCATGATCTTCAACAATCATTTAACACTTGAAGGACGGCACGCTTTTCTTGGTGCCAGCAAATACCATTGGATCAATTATGATGAATCCAAATTAGTCGAATCTTATTCTAAGTTCTTAGCAGTGCAAAGAGGAACTGTTCTTCATGACTTCGCATGTCAGTGTATTCGTTTAGGACAAAAACTTCCCAAAACACAAAAAACATTGAATATGTATGTTAATGATGCCATCAGCTTCAGAATGACGCCTGAGCAAATATTGTTTTATTCCGATAATTGCTTTGGTACCGCTGATGCCATTTTATTCAGAAATGGTACACTTCGTATCCACGATTTAAAGACCGGTGTTATTCCGGCTCATATGGAGCAGCTTGAAATATATGCTGCTCTTTTTTGTTTGGAATATAAAGTGAAACCTTCTGATATTGATATGGAACTTCGTCTGTATCAAAACAATGAAATTCTCTATCACACACCAACTGTCGAAGATATTGCTCCTATTATGGATAAGATCGTTACCTTCGATAAAATCATTAGAAATATTAAAGAGCAGGAGGGTTAAATCATGAATCCTATTGTGGAAGATATGCTGATGCATTATGGAATGCCAAGAAGATCAGGTCGTTATCCGTGGGGTTCCGGAGATAACCCGTATCAACACAGCGGCGACTTTCTGTCCAGAGTAGAAGAGCTGAAAAAATCGGGATTTACTTTTACGGATGAAAAAGGCAAAACCTATACCGGTGAAGTTGCTATTGCAAAATCTATGGGACTGAGTACAACACAATTCAGAACTCAAGTAAGTTTGGCTAAAGATGAACGCAGATCTGCAAATGTTGCAACCGCCAAAGCTCTTCGTGAGAAAGGTTATAGTCTCAATGAAATTGCTAAGAAAATGGGGTTTGCCAACGATTCGTCAGTGCGTTCCCTTCTTAATGAGAATTCGGAAGCCCGTATGAATCAAGCCAAAACGACAGCGGAATTTCTTAAAAAACAAATTGCTGAAAAAGGTTTAATCGACGTTGGAACTGGCGTTGAAAAAGAACTTGGTATCTCGAAAGAAAAGATGAAAGAAGCTCTTTATATTTTGCAGATGGAGGGTTATACGACTTATGGCGGCGGTGTTCCGCAAGTTACAAATCCCGGTAAACAGACTAATATAAAAGTTCTCTGTCCTCCTGGAACTGAACATAAAGATATCTATAATTTTGAAAACATTCACTCTGTAAGAGATTATGTTTCACATGACGGCGGCGAAACCTTTGATAAATTCGTGTACCCTAAGAGCATGGATTCAAGTCGTTTAAAGATTCGCTATGCCGAGGAAGGCGGCATTCATAAAGATGGTGTAATTGAACTTCGCCGTGGTGTAGAGGATCTGTCACTTGGTAATTCCCATTATGCTCAGGTTCGTATTTTGGTAGATGGAAACCGATATCTAAAAGGAATGGCTGTCTATTCTGATGACTTGCCTGACGGAGTAGATGTTCTGTTTAACACCAATAAAAAGAAAGGGACACCTACTGAGGACGTTTTAAAGAAAATAAAAAATGATCCAGTCAATCCTTTTGGTTCTCTTATAAAAGCAGGCGGTCAGAGCTATTATATTGATGCTGATGGTAAACGACAGCTTTCGCTCATCAACAAGCGAGCTGATGAAGGTGACTGGAACGAATGGTCAGATAAACTTTCATCTCAGTTTCTTGCTAAGCAAAATATGCAGTTGGTAAACAAACAGCTTAATCTCGCAGCAGCCGACAAGATGGCAGAGTTTGATGAAATTTGTTCTTTGACTAATCCGACTGTCAAGAAGTCTCTTTTGAAATCTTTCGCTGATGATTGCGATTCTGCTGCTGTTCATCTCCAGGCTGCTGCACTGCCACGTCAGAAATATCAGGTAATCCTGCCCATCACTTCGATGAAAAATAATGAAGTTTACGCTCCGAATTATAAGAATGGCGAAAATGTTGCTTTGATACGTTATCCTCATGGTGGTACATTCGAGATTCCGATATTGACTGTCAATAATAAACAAGCTGAAGCTCGTAAAGTACTTGGGAACACACCAAAAGATGCTATCGGTATCAATAGTAAGGTTGCTGAACAATTATCTGGAGCTGATTTTGATGGTGATTCTGTCATGGTAATCCCCTGTAACTCCAGCAAGAGTAAAGTTAAGATCACTTCAACGCCTCCTTTGAAAGGTCTTGAGGGTTTCGATCCAAAGCTTGAGTATGGAGGAAAACCTGAAGGTACGTTCAAACAGATGAAAAACACTCAGAAAGAAATGGGTGTAGTTTCAAACTTAATTACTGATATGACTTTGAGAGGAGCAACTCCTGATGAACTTGCGAGAGCAGTTCGGCATAGTATGGTCGTTATTGATGCTGAAAAGCACAAGCTTGATTACAAACAAAGCGAGATCGATAACGGCATAAGATCTTTGAAGAAGAAGTATCAAGGAACTATTGATGAAAACGGCAGATACCATGAAGGTGCTTCGACTTTAATATCCCGTGCTAAGTCTGAAACCTCTGTTGTCAAACGTCAGGGCAGTCCTAAAATCAACGAAGAAACCGGTGAACTAATATGGAAACAAGTAGATAATCCTACCTATATAGACAAGAAAACAGGTAAGACTAAAGTTCACACTCAGCAAAGTACTAAAATGGCAGAGACAAATGATGCTCGTACCCTCATTTCTGATGCTGATACACCGGTGGAGCGTGCATATGCGAACTATGCCAATAAAATGAAAGCTTTAGGCAATCAGGCACGTTTGGAGATCTTGTCTGCTGGTAAAGTTCAGTATTCAGCTGAGGCAAAAAAGACTTACCAAGCTGAAGTAGACTCGTTGAAAGCAAAACTCAACATAGCACTCAAGAATGCACCAAGAGAAAGACAAGCCCAGACTATGGCTAATGCTGTGGTAGCAGCTAAAAAACAGGACAACCCCGATATGACAAAGGCTGAGATCAAAAAAGCAAGCCAGCAGGCTCTTAGTCAAGCTCGTGCATCAGTTAATGCCAAGCGAGAAACCATTAAGATCACAGATCGTGAATGGGAAGCAATTCAAGCCGGTGCTATCAGTGAGAATCAACTGAACCAGATAATCAGCAATGCTGATATGAAAAGCCTTAGACAACACGCTACTCCAAGAGCAACAACGGCTCTTAGTACTGCTAAGCAGAACAAGATCGCTTCTATGAATGCATCAGGCTATACTACATCCGAAATTGCTGATGCTCTCGGTATTTCGACAAGCACTGTACGTAATTACTTAAACTGAAAGGAGTACCCATTATGAATGGTTCTTGTGCCCTCACAACATTTGACAATCCTTTCGATCCATTCAAGCAGTTCTCCGAATGGTTCTTGTTTGATGTGGAAAAAGGATACAATTCTTGTGCGTATCTTGATCGAATCGCTCACACTTCGGAACAGTTCTCTGATGAAGAAAACGATAGAGAAATTGAAAGAGCAATTGACGAAATTATTCGCTATGATTTCATGAACATTTATAAAAAAGTGAAAAGAGCAGCTTAACTTCAGCAGTAATACAATATCTACTGCTTATCTTATCTGCTCTAAATTACTTTTATCTTAATTTCTTTTTGTAATTAACTTTATTTCATCAAAAAATGGACGATAAACACCTTTCCACAGCTAATACTATCATATTGGTCACGGAAAGGTATAGGGGGTACCTGCGAAAACTGCACCCCCTACCACATCGCCGCCCTCCTAAAAAATTCTCCGGGGGTATTTTTTAGAGATTGTTTCCTATGTTCGTAGATTAGTGCGGTATTTGAGTGGACTTGCAGAGTCTGGCACCTCTTATAAGCAGAGCCTCCTTTGTATATTTCTCCTTTCGTTGAAAAATAAAAACCGGCTCTTCGAGTTCACTCAAATACCGCATTAAATCTCATGATAAAGAATGTTTTACCAAATGAAAAGTACTGTTAAAGTATATCAGGACATCAAAAATGGCAGATACAACAAACTAATTTTTTAAGAGAGGAGGCGGTGTAAATGTCAAAAAGTAAATCTTCAAGCTCTTCTGGAATAACGAGTAAGATGAGAACCGCATTATCACCTGAAGCCAGAGAGAATCAGTTAATTTCTTTGGCTGTCGATCTTGCTGAACAGCAGCTAAGAGATGGAACTGCTTCTTCTCAGGTCATAACACATTATCTGAAGCTTGGCTCTACCAAAGAAAAAATCGAAAAAGAAATTCTTGAGAAACAGAAAGAGCTTATCGAAGCAAAGACAAAAAACATCAATTCTTCCAGTGAAGCCAAGGAATTATATGCTAATGCTCTCGCTGCATTCAGACGATATTCCGGTGCCAGAGGTGAAGATGATGACGAATATTAGAACTTATTCGGAACTCATTACTTTGCTGACATTCGAAGAACGTTTTCGATATTTAAAACTTGATGGTACAGTCGGAAAAGAGACCTTCGGTTTTAAACGATGGCTTAATCAAGAATTTTACCATTCCATTGAGTGGCTGAATTTCAGAGACAAGATCATCATTCGTGATGGTGGATGTGATTTAGGAGTTCCGGGATATGACATACATGGGTCAGTGCTTATCCATCATATCAACCCGATAACTTATGAAGACATCCTTCATCTAAACCCATGTATCTTTGATTCGGAGAATGTAATTTGCACTATGCTCAAAACTCACAATGCTATTCATTATGGAGACGAAAGTTTACTTAATGTCGCTCCGATAGAGCGAAGCCACAATGATACTTGCCCTTGGCGAAAATTATGAAAGGAATGTTTTTATATGCATAATAAAAATCACGAAGACCTTGTACTTGACGATTCTGCTGAAATTGTTGAGAATGAACCGGTTGAAAAAATTGAAGAAACAGAATGTGAGGTTACAGGAGTTGTAACAAACTGCCTGAAGTTGAACATTCGAGAGAACCCTGGCAAAGATTCCGAAGTTGTTACAATTGTAAATTGTCTCGATAAACTTAACGTCTATCTTGATGCATCTACTGATGATTGGTATGCTGTCCGAACAGCTTCAGGTATAGATGGATTTTGTATGAAAAAGTATATTTCTATTATACAATAAAGGAGAATCCATATGGACAGCATACTGACATCGATTAAAAAACTGCTCGGAATAACTGAAGAGTATGAACACTTTGACGCTGACATTGTAATGCACATCAATTCGGCTTTTTCAGTCCTTACACAGCTCGGTGTTGGTCCTGAAGACGGTTTTCGTATAGAAGATTCAAGTAATGACTGGTCTGAATTCTTATGTGACGACTATCGCCTTGAATTCGTTAAAACTTATGTTTATCTAAAGGTTAAACTGGGTTTTGACCCTCCCCTGAGTTCCGCTGCAATAGAAGCTATAAATAGGCAAATCAGCGAACTTGAATGGCGTATCAACGTTTCAGTGGATCCTGTCGGATAAACGGAAAGGAGAATTTCAAAATGGCTAATACATCACTGACTCATCATGGTATTATGGGTATGAAATGGGGTGTGAGAAGATATCAGAATTCAGATGGTACTTTAACGGACGCCGGACGCAAACGATATGACCGGGACATTCGTGAAAACAATGCTAAGAAAAAGGATAATCGAATTAACGTCGATAATCCAGACCCTAAACGCTGGGTTAAAGAAGATCTCGTGCGTAAAAATGACGTAGTTAATAAGTTGTCAAAGTTAAATGATGAAATATCGTCCTTAGAAAAGGCTACTACTCCTAAAGCGACAAAAAAGCGAATGAATTTAAGTAATATGACCGATCAAGAACTCAGACAAATTATCAATCGTGAACAGTTGGAGAGGCAATATAATAGCATGTTTGGTGAAACTGAAAGTGTAAATATTTCAAGAGGACGACAATTTGCAAGAAATCTACTTGATTCTACAGGAACTGTTCTTGCGTTAGGCAGCTCAGCCTTAGGTATAGCACTCGCTATAAAAGAACTGAAAGGATGATCTACGTTGCGTTATGACATTGATTTAAATGAGTTACAACATCATGGAATCCTCGGTCAAAAATGGGGAGTTCGCAATGGTCCACCATATCCTCTTGGCGGAGGAGATTATAGCTCTTCTGAAAAAAAAGCGATTTATAAGAAAAGAAAACTGCGCAACAGCATATACAATAAAAAGCATTTCGATGAAGTTTTGAAAGCGGATAAAACGGTTCTAAGCACATTGTCATACGATAGAAACCGAACACAAGATACTGATATGTTTTACGCAACTCATGATAAGTTTGATAAACATCAGTATAACGCTTTATTCAATAAAAAGGTTCCACGTACTCTATATGATGAAAAAGGCAATTACGTTGGCATGGACTGGCATATGAAGTACCGAATTGATAATGCTTTAAAAAAGAACATAAAAGTTGCAAGCGAAGATTCCGGAGCTGAAATATTCAGAAATTTATATAAAAAAGATCGAGATTTCTATAACTTTGTTACTGACAGCGAACGAATGCAAAACTATTTCGTAAAGAACAAGTATAAATTCAAAGGCTACAGAGAAACAAGAGATGTCTTAACTAAAATGAAAGATAAATCATATACCCCTTCAGCCGAAGATTTGCAAAAGGTATATCGCATGTTTAACTACGTAATCCCTTATGATGGACAAGGTGATACCCGAAAAGGAAATGATATGTACAAACAAAGAATAAAGTTCTTTAACGCATGTAAACAAGCTGGTTATGGGGCTGTTCTTGATACGAACGATGCTATATACGGAGGTTTTAAAGCTAAATCCCCTGTCATTGTATTTGATATGAAACAAATTATACCTAAAGATATATATCAAACAAAAATGATTGATCAAAAAATTTCGCAGTTGATACTTGCCGGAAGAAAAGCATTTAACCTATAGCAAATCCACAAGTTTATTTATGCGTTTCTATAATTTCAATTGACAAAACAACGTTTTTATGTTATACTATATACAATATTTTCTGAAAGGACGTTTATAGTATGGCTTCTAAAAACAAATTTGATTTAACACTAAAAAATGTGAATAAAGCCGCGTCGTCGATCTCAGTTATTGCTACAGCATTGATGGCGGTGGTTCCAATAGTAGATCACTTCGTCGAATTAAAAAGTCAAAAGGAAACTTTGAAAGTACCAAATTTGTGTAAAAAAGACTTTCCGAATACCGTGGAACAAGCAATGATTAAACTTGAGAAAGTGGGATTAAGTGTTACAGCTTGCGAACTTACTTTGGCACACGCTGATCCTAAGTATCGAAAATGCAAAGCTCTTCAAGTTGTTAAATCTAATCCATCTGGAGGTTCAAAAGTCGAACTTGGAGATAATGTAGACATAAGTTATGTGACTCAAGAAGTTATCGATGAAAGCGAAAGACTATATCAGGAAGCAAAGAACCGAAAACTTTTAAAATTCGTAAAATAATAATTTTCAACCCATGCGTCTTATCGGTTCATGGGTTTTTATTTTTAAGAAAGGGATGATTATAGCTATGAATGACAATGCGTTAATACATTATGGCGTTAAGGGTATGAAATGGGGCGTTCATCGTTATGGAAATTCAAACAGATCGCTTACATCTGCTGATAAAAAGAGAATAAGTAAAAACTATAAACGTTCTTACAAAAAAGCAGAACGTGATTTATCGAAAAAATACAACAAAATGTATGTAAAATCTTATAATAAGGCAGTCGAACGTATGAACCGTGGTGGAACTAATAGATTCAACACTGAACAATTAAAAAAATACGGAAAAGATTTTTATAAACGAGACGGTTATATGAAAGAATACGAAGCTTTTTTCAACAATGAACTGTCTAAACAGTTAAATAAATCCGTGAGCGATTTTTATAAGAAAAATAAAAATTATCAAAAAGCAAAATCACTCGCTGATAAGTATTCTTTCATTTCAATGCGCGACTTTACTAACAATGTAAAAAAGCCGCACCAATATGGAACTGATTACACCTAAAAATAGGTAACAATTACACTATACGTTCTATACAAAGGAGATGGTTTAACGTCATTATCAAATACTGCTGTTCCAAAATACTACGGCATGTTTCGTGATGCCGTAATTCGTGGAGAAATTCCGGTATGTAAAGAAATATCTATGGAAATGAATCGTATTGACGATCTCATTGCAAATCCCGGAGTTTACTACGACGATGAAGCCGTTGAAGGTTGGATCGCTTATTGCGAATCCGAACTCACATTGACAGATGGAGCTGATCTTAATCTTCTCGACAGTTTCAAACTATGGGGTGAACAGGTCTTTGGTTGGTATTATTTTGTCGAACGAAGCGTATACGAACCGAACCCAGATGGTCATGGCGGTCATTATATCAGAAAGAATGTAAAGAAAAGACTCATTAACAAGCAGTATCTTATTGTAGGACGAGGGGCTGCAAAATCTTTATATGACTCATGTATTCAATCATACTTTGAAAATATTGATACGTCAACTACCTATCAAATGACTACTGCTCCTACTATGAAACAAGCTGAAGAGGTTATGTCACCGATTCGAACTGCTATTACACGATCAAGAGGTCCACTATTTAAGTTTCTGACAGAAGGATCTTTACAGAACACTACCGGTTCTAAAGCCAATCGTACAAAACTGGCGTCAACGAAAAAGGGTATTGAAAACTTCATGACGGGTTCTCTTATTGAGATACGTCCCATGAGTATCAATAAGCTTCAAGGTATGCGTCCTAAAATCGCTACTGTTGATGAATGGCTTTCGGGCGACATTAGAGAAGATGTTATCGGTGCTATTGAACAAGGTGCATCCAAAGTCGATGACTATCTTATCATTGCTACCAGCTCAGAAGGTACTGTCCGTAATGGAAGCGGTGATACAATCAAAATGGAACTTATGAAAATTCTTAAGGGTGACTACATTAACCCACATGTGTCCATTTGGTGGTATAAGCTGGATTCTATCGATGAAGTCAGTGATCCCGAAATGTGGCTTAAGGCCAATCCAAATATTGGAAAGACCGTAAGCTATGAAACTTATCAGTTAGATGTTGAAAGAGCCGAAAAAGCTCCTGCTGCACGAAATGATATTCTGGCAAAACGATTCGGTCTTCCTATGGAAGGATTCACATACTACTTTACTTATGAAGAAACACTTCCGCATAGAAAACGTGATTTCTGGCAATTACCATGCTCATTAGGTGCCGATCTGTCACAAGGCGATGACTTTTGTGCTTTTACATTCTTGTTTCCTTTATCTAATGGTGCGTTTGGCATCAAAACCAGAAACTACATAACTTCTATGACACTTAATAAACTGCCTTCCGCTATGAGAATCAAGTACGATTCTTTCATGGCTGAGGGCAGTTTAGTTGTTTTAGAGGGTGCTGTGTTGAACATAATGGAAGTCTATGAAGATTTGGATAATCACATTACAGAATGCGGTTATGATGTTCGTTGTCTTGGATTTGATCCGTATAACGCCAAAGAATTTGTGGCAAGATGGGAAACAGAAAATGGTCCATTTGGAATAGAAAAGGTAATTCAAGGAGCAAAAACCGAATCCGTTCCTCTTGGAGAACTCAAGAAACTTTCAGAAGAAAGAATGCTGCTTTTCGATGAAGAACTTATGACATTTGCAATGGGTAATTGCATTACATTGGAAGATACAAATGGAAATCGTAAACTTTTAAAGAAACGATATGAGCAGAAAATTGATGCTGTTTCCGCTATGATGGATGCTTACATCGCATACAAGCTTAATCGTGATGCTTTTGAATAGGAGGTGATTGACATTAAAGAATTAACATGTTATAATAATCAAAATAGAGAATTATACCACTATGGCGTTAAAGGGATGAAATGGGGTGTTAGAAAAGAATACGAACCAGTAGGTCGAAAAAAGCGATCTGTTTCTCGATCTAACAAAAAATCCCGTCATAGATTACGTCTTGAAGAAAAGTATCGTTCGAAAGGCATGTCAAATAATGAAGCAGAAAAAGCTGCGTCTAAACGAATTCGCAAAGAGAAAATAGCCATTAGTACCGCAGCTGTGGTCGCTGCGATAGCTACTTATAAGCTTGCCGATAGCGGTGAACTTAATAGACTAGCTCAAAAAGGCAAGGCATTTATACATGGAAACCCTCCGCAGTGGAGAAAAAAGCCATTATTAGCAGACCCCCAAATGAGTGCCGAGGATATTTATAAAAATGTTGTAAAAACTATCAACCCTGATTTTTATGATCCCACAAGACCTGTGTCCAAAGATAATATGTTACGTGCTGGTTTCCTTTTAAGTAATAGTAATTGTCGTCGTTGTACTTTCGCATATGAATTGAGACGCAGAGGGTTTGACGTTATGGCAACCAAGTCATTTAATGGGGGCGGACAGGACGGATTAGGTATATATAATGCTACTCATGATAAACCTATAAGTAGATTGGAATGGAAATTAAAACCGAAAGAGATAACCAAAAGTATCCGAAGCGGGCTGACTTACACAGGAATAAATATAAACAAATATGGAGATGTATTTAACTCAATAACTAAATCAATTGAATCAGAATGCCCAAATCGTTCAAGAGGTGAATTATCGATTCAGTTCGACAATGGCTTATCGCACAGTGTTGCTTGGGAAATAATAAATGGAAAAGCCTGTTTGTTTGATTGTCAAACTAGAACTATTTATGATTCTCTAAAATCTATTATTGACAAATCAAGACACGAAATAGTGGATGCTGGTTTTACGAGATTGGATGACAAAAAATTAAATAATGACTTTTTATTAAAATGGGTTAAAAATATATAAAAAGCAATGATGAGAGGCATTTATGAATACTAACAAAAATTATAAACATGATTTACCCCTAGCAAAATGTAATATGTCGTTTGCTGAAATTGAATTTATACATAATTACGAAAATAAGCATCCGGACAAAAAATATAACTTGTCTCTGCTTAGATTTAAATTTCGTATACATCTTATTAAAGAGGTAATAAAATGTGTAAAGTAGTAAAATAGGAGTAAATTATGTTTAAAAGTATCAATAAGATTAAAACTATTATGAAATCAATTCGACCAATTTTTAGTTCTGGTACTTTTAATTCCGTTAACACTTCTTTCGACGAGGCAAAGTTCATATCCGATTATTTAAATCAACACCCAGACAAGAAATACAACTGGCTTCTAAAAAAGACTTAGGTTTAAGTATCTAACTAAGGGATCGAAAAAAATAAATACTCGTCTCCCACACAATATTATTATGAAATTTGATCTTACAGAGTTGAGAAAAATATGAAAACAAAAACATATAAAATTACTAGTTAAGGAGACTCTTATGAATAATAGTAAGAAAAGATTCGATCGTAATTGCCGGCTGCCGTTATCAGAAGTATTGAAACTCTATGGTAAAACGATTAAAGTAATACTTGCCAAAAAATCAGACGACATTAAAAAGCGAAAACAATAGTCTCTACAAATTAAATACCGTTTAAAAACAATAACGCTTATATATTGTAATACATAACACCCGTAGGTCTTAGTTGATCTGCGGGCTTTTTATTTTTAAATTTCTAATCGTCAAAAAGAGAACAACCATCTTCACATAACGGATAAGGTCCACCGCAAATGCTACACACACGAGGTAAGTAATATCTTTTAAATGTGGGATCAGAAGATGATGTTTCATTATCTTCTTCTGGCTCATTTGGTTCTTTTTCAAGTTCAGACTCATCTAATTTTATTTCTTGTTCTGATGAATTCGAACGTGAAAATAAAGCTATAGCGCCAATCAGTATCGTACCAACGCCTATAGCTGTTTTTGCAATACTTGTCCATTTTATGTTAGGCTTCATATCACATACATTCCTTTCGTTATTTTAGATAAGTATATTATACTACTCTTTTTTAGAAATTGCAACATCTTTTTACCTTTTATTTACTATAGGACGACTCTTTTTTCACTATTATATCACACGCAACAAATAAATGCAATAGGAGGTGATAAATCAAAATGGAAATATCTCTTGGTTCAAGACTTAAACACGCATGGAACGCCTTCACCGGTAACGATCAAATAAATTACAAAGACCTTGGCGTAAGCTATTCTTATCGAGCTGATCGTCCTCGACTATCTCGTGGTAACGAAAGATCGATAATCACTTCTATATACAATCGTATCGCTCTTGATGTAGCTGCAATAAAAATTCAACATGTCAGACTTGATAAAAACGAACGTTTCCTATCAGTCATAAATGACGGATTGAATAACTGCCTCACTTTAGAAGCGAATGTCGACCAGACTGCCCGTGCTTTTTTTCAAGATGCAGTTATCTCTATGTTCGATGAAGGAAGCGTGGCTATTGTTCCGGTTGATACAACTACAGACCCGAATGTATCCGGTTCATATGACATTCAAACAATGCGAGTTGGTCAGATTTTAGATTGGTATCCCATGCATGTTCGAGTACGTTTGTATAACGAACAAACAGGTAAAAAAGATGATGTCATATTACCTAAAAGCACAGTAGGAATTATAGAAAATCCGCTATACGCTGTTATCAATGAACCAAACTCTACAATGCGAAGACTCATTCGTAAACTTAACCTGCTTGATGTTATCGATGAACAAAGCGGAGCTGGAAAACTCGATTTGATAATTCAGCTTCCATATATCATCAAGACAGATGCAAGACGACAACAAGCTGAAAACAGGCGTAAAGATATAGAAAGCCAGTTATCAGGTTCTAAATATGGTATTGCTTATACCGACGGTACTGAACGTATCACACAGCTTAATCGTTCTGTTAATAACAACCTGATGTCTCAGATCGAATACCTGACGAGTATGCTATACAGCCAGTTAGGAATCACTCAAAGTATTCTGGATGGAACAGCGGACGAAAAGACAATGTTGAATTACTATAATCGAACCGTAGAACCTATTATTTCGGCCATTGTTGACGAGATGAAACGAAAGTTTCTGACTAAAACTGCCAGATCACAACTACAGTCGATAATGTTCTTTAGAGATCCGTTCAAGCTTGTGCCGGTAAATGACATCGCTGAAATTGCTGACAAATTTACTCGAAACGAAATTATGTCTTCAAATGAAATCAGACAGGTTATCTGTATGAAACCTTCAGATGACCCGGATGCGGATAAACTCAGAAACAAGAATCTGAGTGCTCCAAGTGAATCTGTATCGGAAGAAATGCCAGAAACCGAATAATCTAAAAAATAAGGAGGAAATTCAAAATGGAAAAACCATACCAAGCCGAAAAATGTGACTTCAGCGGCTGGGCAACTCGTAATGACCTTAAATGTTCTGACGGCAGAGTGATCAGAAGAGATGCATTTAAGCATAACGACGGTGTTAAAGTTCCGCTTGTCTGGAATCACCAGCACAACGACCCTCGTAATGTTCTGGGTCACGCATGGCTTGAAAATCGTGATGAAGGAGTTTATGCCTATTGCTTCTTCAATGATTCAGAATCGGGCGAAATTGCCAGAACACTTGTAAAGCATGGCGACATTTGTGCCCTGTCTATCTACGCTAACCAACTCCAGCAAAATGGTCCCAATGTACTTCACGGAACTATTCGTGAAGTAAGCCTCGTTCATGCCGGTGCAAATCCTGGAGCGTTTATAGATTCCATGCTGAACCATGGTGAAGATTCTGACGAAGAGGCGGTTATCTATACCGGTATGTCATTAAGTTTAGCTCACTCAGATAATAAGAAAGGAGACGAAAATATGCCAAACAATAACAATGAAAAGACTGTACAAGATGTAATTGACAGTATGACAAAAGAGCAGCAAGATGTTATGTATGCTCTTATCGGACAGGCTCTTGAAGATGCAAATGAAGAAGGCAATACAGAAAATCAAAATGAGGAGGAACCAACAATGAAGCATAATATTTTTGACAATGATATTCAAACGGATTCACCATATCTGTCCCATGCAGACCAGAAAAGTATTATTTCCTTAGCTAAGACTAACAGTGTAGGCAGTCTTCGTACTGCCATGGAGATTTTTAGCGAAGAAAATTCAGATATCCTGGCCCATGGTATTGACAACATTGAAACTCTTTTTCCTGAGTATAAGGACGTTCGTCCCGGTGCTCCTGAGATGCTCACCACTAATCAGGGATGGGTCGCTAAAGTTCTTAATAAGGTTCACAAGAGCCCTATCAGCCGTATCCGTACTCGTCAGGCTGATGTACGTAACATTGAGAAACTGCGTGCCCGTGGTTATAAAAAGGGTAATAAGAAGGAATACATCGGTAATATTGAACTAATTCACAGAACCACCGATCCACAGACTGTTTATGTAAAGAGTAAACTCGACCGTGATGACATTATAGATATTCAGGATTTCGATGTAGTTCAGTACTTGTATAACATTGACCGTATGAATCTGAACGAAGAGCTGGCTACTGCTATCATGATCGGCGATGGACGTGAAGTTGGTGCTGATGGAAAAATCGCTCCTGATAAGATTCGTCCAATATGGCTTGATGATGAACTGTACACAATTCATACTGACGTCGACATTGCAGGCATGACATCTGCACTTAATAGTAACAGTCTTCCTATACAGGGTACTGAAACTGCTGCTCACTTTGGTGAGAATTACATCTATGCTGAAGCTGTTATTCAGTCATTGCTCTATGCTCGTGAGAAGTATAAGGGATCCGGTACTCCCGATTTTTATTGTGCTCCTCACCTTGTCAATGTTATGCTGCTTGCTCGTGACTTGAACGGTCGTCGTATATATGATAAGATAAGCGATCTGGCTGCCGCTCTGAACGTTGGTGAAATTATCACAGCTGAGCAGTTTGAAGGCAAAACTCGTCCTACTGCTGATGGTAAGACTAAAAAGCTTCTGGGACTGATGTGCAATCTTTCTGACTATTCTTTGGGTGCTACAAAAGGCGGCGAAATCACCCATTTCACTGACTTTGATATTGACTTCAACCAGGAAAAGAGCCTGCTTGAAACTCGCTGCTCCGGTGCTAACACTCGTGTAATGTCTGCTATCGCTCTTGAAGAAGACATATCTGCCAACGGTTAATCAAATTAGAGGGTAAAAATTCAAAATGGCAAAATTCTATGGATCTATCGGCTATGCTGTGACTGAAGAAACTACACCCGGAGTTTGGGAAGAGAAAATTACAGAGCGTATGTACTATGGCGATTTAATTCGTAACACAAAAAAACTTCAGTCAACTGATCAGCTTAATGATAATATTAACATTGCAAACGAGATCAGCATCTTAGCCGATCCATTTGCCTATGATAATTTTCATTCGATGAAGTACGTTAGCTTTATGGGTGCTAAATGGAAGATCACAAGTGTCGAAGTTCAGTACCCAAGGCTGATACTGACTATAGGAGGTGTATACAATGGCGAGCAGACTTGATCTACAGGCAACATTGGAAACTCTCCTGGGAAGCCGAAATGTATATTTTCAACCACCTGAGTCAGTTAAGATGAATTACCCTGCCATCGTTTATGGACTTGATAACGTCGAAAGCACGTTTGCTGATGACGGTGTGTATTTATCACATAAGCGCTATTTGATCACTGTAATTGATAAGAATCCGGATAGTACAATTGTTGACAAAATCGCAGTGCTTCCTGCCTGCCGATTTAATCGCCACTATAAAAGTGAGAATCTAAACCATTACGTATTCTCGCTATATTTTTAATTAGGAGGAATATTATGAAAATTGTTTGGGATGAAACTGGTAAACGTTTTTATGAAACAGGTGTTGATCGTGGTGTCTTCTACCCTGCTTCGACTAATGGTACATACGATAAAGGTGTCGCATGGAACGGTTTGACTGAAGTTTCAGAGAACCCGTCAGGTGCAGAAGCCAATCCTATTTACGCTGATAATATAAAATATGTAAATATGGTATCGGCAGAGGAATTCGGTGCTACTATAGGAGCTTATACATATCCTGATGAATTTGCCGAATGTGATGGCTCAAAAGAAATAATGCCCGGCGTATTTGTCGGTCAGCAGCGCCGTAAGACTTTTGGCTTGAGTTACAGAACAATTCTGGGCAACGATGTAGATCTGAATGACTATGGCTATAAACTGCATCTGGTTTATGGCTGTCTTGCCGCACCTACTGAAAAAGGTTATAACACTATCAATGACAGTCCGGAGGCTGCTACTTTTTCATGGGAAGTCAGCACTACACCTGTTGCTATAAATACCCTTATCGACGGCAAGAAACTAAAGCCTACTTCTACTATAACATTCGATTCGACCAAATTCAGCAAAGAGTTTATGACTAAACTTGAAGACATTCTTTACGGTAAAGACCCGACTGCTGAAGGCGGCAATGACGGCGTAGAACCTCGTCTGCCTCTGCCGGATGAAATAATTAAACTTTTTAATGACACAAATAGTGCAGCAGGTTAAATAATAACTTAATAAATCATATGAGCAGTATTCAGGTAAGCTGGCTGCTCTTTTTATTTGAAAGGAGAAAAAACAATGTTAAAAAAGACTATTACATATACCGACTTCAATGGAATTGAAAGAACTGAAGACTTCTATTTCGATATGTCCAAGCGAGAAATAGTAAAGATGCAAGTAAGTACAAAGGGCGGTTACGATGTTCAGTTAAAAAGCATAGCCGCTGATCTAAATGGCGCTCTCATTATGGAATTCTTTGAAAACTTTATCGCTAAAGCCTATGGTGAAAAGAGTGAAGACGGCAGACGTTTCATGAAATCTGAAGAAATTTCCAGAGCATTTATGGAAACTCCAGCATATGAAGTTCTATTCGAAGAACTTGTTACAGATGATAAAGCAGCAGCTGATTTTGTAAATGCTGTTATGCGTTCTAACACAAACAAGGCTGTCGCTATTCCCGAAAAATCTAATTGATAAAGCTCGGAGGATCTAAAAATGCTTAAGATAACCGTGCCGGCTGCCGAGTTATGGGATGAAGTCAATGAAGAGTTCGTATATACGAAAGAGCAAATTTTACAGCTTGAGCATTCTTTAGTCTCTCTTTCAAAATGGGAAAGCAAGTGGAATAAAGCCTTCCTCGGCAAACGGAAAAAAACTGACGAAGAAATTCTGGATTATGTAAGATGCATGACCTTAACGCAGAACGTAGATCCGGAAGTGTATACCAGATTATCCGATGATAACTACTCAAAAATCAATGCTTATATTGAAGCACCAATGACAGCCACCTGTTTTTTCGACGATAAACAATCTAAAATAAGCCGAGAAACAGTTACATCGGAGCTTATTTATTACTGGATGATCACGTATAACATTCCTGTTGACTTTCAAAAGTGGCATTTGAATCGACTCTTAACTTTAATCAGAGTATGCAATATTAAGAATTCACCTCCGAAAAAAAGAAGCACATGTGAACGTATGAGGCATAATTCGGCATTAAATGCAGCTCGCAAAAGCCGTCTTAAAACAAGAGGATAAATTTAAACATTTCAGCGATGTGAGAAAGGATTCTGATAAATGATAAAATTCAGTCATAAGGGCGATTTCTCTAAAACCATACGTTTTTTAAAGAATCCTGATTCCGCAAAACTCAAAACGCCGCAGCGAGTCTCAAAAAAGTCTGAATC